>JBQCEU010000216.1:0-12377 GCA_051959955.1 Terriglobales bacterium
CCAGACGTACAGGGCCAGCGGCGGGCGCACCGCCGTGGGATTCCCGGGTTAACTGGTGGGGGGGAATGGGGCCCGCCCCGGCGGGCCGCCCACGCCGGGGCTTGTGCCCACCCGGGAGGGGGGGCGCGCCGCCGGCGCCGAGATCGTGCGCGCCGAGGCCGCCGATTTCGTCGCCGGCATCCTGCAGTTGGCGCGCGCCCGCGGCGTCACCCAGATCTTTCTCGGCCATCCCCGCAACCCGCCGCGCTGGTGGCACCGTCAGCGCTGGACGCGCTCCCCGCTCGACCGTCTGATCGAGGCGGCCGAGGGCGCCGACCTGCGCATCTTCCCCGTGCCCACCGCGGAGACAACCGATGGCCCCGGCTAAACCCGGCAAGCTCACCATCTTTCTCGGCTACGCCGCCGGCGTGGGCAAGACCTACCGCATGCTGCTGGAGGGCGAACGTGCCGCCCGCGCCGGCCGCGACGTGGTCATCGGCTACTTCGAGCCCCACGCTCGTCCCGACACCATCGCCCTGGCCGCCACCTTCGAGACCGTGCCGCGGCGCGCCCTCGAGTACCGCGGCCGCAGCTTCGAGGAGATGGACACCGATGCGGTGCTGCGCCGCGCCCCCGACATCTGCCTGGTGGACGAGTTCGCCCACACCAACGTCCCCGGTTCGCCGCACGCCAAACGCTGGCAGGACGTTCAGGAACTGCTGGCCGCCGGCCTCGACGTCTACACCACGCTCAACGTGCAGCACCTGGAGAGCCTCAACGACCAGGTGTTCCAGATCAGCGGCGTGCGGGTGCGCGAAACCGTGCCCGACTGGGTGGTGCGTCAGGCGTCCGAGCTGGTCATGGTGGACCTCTCCACCCGCGCCCTGCTCAACCGCCTCGAACGCGGCGCCATTTACAGCCCCGCCAAGGCCCAGGCGGCGCTGGCCAACTTCTTCCGCGAACCCACCCTGGTGGCGCTGCGCGAGCTGGCGCTGCGCCACACCGCCCACGAAATCGAAGTCCGCCAGCCGCAGCCGCAGCCGGCGCGGGCGCGCCCCGCCGAGCGCATCCTGGTGCACGTCACCGCCGAGCCCTCGGCGGTGATGATTCTGCGCCGCGGCTGGCGCATGGCCAACTATCTCGGCGCCGAATGCTTCGCCGTGCATGTCCATCCCCCCGGCCGCGCCCTTGCCGCCGACGCCGCCCGCCACTTGGAGTTCGCCCGCAATTTGCGCATTCAAACCGAGGTCCTGGAAGGCGTCCGCCCGGCCGAGGCGCTGGCTGAATTTGCCCGAAGCCGCCAGGTCACGCAAATCTTCCTGGCCCGGCCCCGTCCCACTTCCGCGGCGCGCGCCTTCGTGGCCCGACTGGTGGAGCTCGCCCACGACCGCCAGGTGATTATCGTGGCCGAGCGCCGCTGACCGCGTGCCCGGGGGCAAGCCGGCGGCTCCGGCAAATGGATCGATTGAAGCCTCGTCGCGGCTCTACGCCACGCGCCGGCGCCGCCAGGCGAGGCCCAGCAGCACCAACCCGCCGCCCGTCATCAGCGCCCAGGTGGCGGGCTCCGGCGTCGGCGTCATGGTGCCGCCACAGACACAGGTCTGCTCGCCCTGGTTGTCAAGATAAAAGCCGCCGGTAATGCTGACCGGGCTGCTGCTCAACGGATCGAGCGCATCCACCGACCATTCCAACTGGAACGGGTCGTAGGCCAGTACGTCAAACAACGGGTCGCCCGTAATGGTGGCGCTGGAACCGGGCGTCTGCGGAGTGAACTCGACCGGCTCCAGCCCCGAACCTGTGGGCGGGCTCACGGTAATATCCCAGGTACGAATGCTTTTCACTTCGCCAACGTTGGTGGCATAAAAATCTACCACCACGTAGCCGTTAAAGCCGCCGCCGTAGCAGAACACGCCGTCCAGCGTGTAGGTCACCTCGGTGGGTAACAACGAGCCCGCCATCGCAGGCACTGTGCAGCCCAGGAAAACCAGCAATCCCAAGGCGTAGAGCAAAGTCGAGCGCAGGTGGCGTAGCTTCATCTAGCACGGTTCGTGTGCACGCCGACGCCCATTCCGCTTCCGTTGAAAACACAGCCGTTTATTCAGCTTGCCCGGCCCGTTGTGTGCAACCATCTGCATACTCTAAGACACCTATTTCCTAGCTGTATACTTGGCCTACCGGACGCCCATGCCCACGGATCGCGAAGACGACGAGCCGCTGAACGCGCCCACGCTGGCGCCCGCCGACGCCCCCACGCTCCGCCCCGGCGCGCCAGCCCATGACGACATGGAGGCCACCCTCGCCGGCACGGCCTCCAGCCCAGCCGCCGGCGCCGCCCTGCCCCAACACCGCATCGGCAGCTACACCATCGTCCAGCGCCTGGGCGAGGGCGGCATGGGCGTGGTCTATGAAGCTCTCCAGGAGAACCCGCGCCGCGCCGTGGCCCTTAAGATCATCCGCGGCGGCGCCCTGGTGGATGATCACGCCGTGCGCATGTTCCAGCGCGAGGCCCAGGTCCTCGGCCGCCTCAAGCATCCCGGCATCGCCGCCATCTACGAATCCGGTCAAACTCCCGACGGCCAGAATTTCTTCGCCATGGAGTTGGTGCGCGGCCTGCGGCTCGACGAGTACCTCCGCCGCCAGGATCAGGCCGCTCTCCCGCCCCGCGTGCTGGTCCGCTTCCGCCTCGACCTGTTCCTGCGCATCTGCGATGCCGTCAGCTACGCCCATCAGCGCGGCGTCATCCATCGCGATTTGAAACCCGCCAACGTCCTGGTACAGGAAGCCGAAACCCTGGTCAGCAGTACCCACGCCGGCTCCCAGCTCGAGGTGAAAGTCCTCGACTTCGGCCTCGCCCGCCTCACCGAGGATGAACTCGGCGGCCCCAGTCTGGCCACCCAGCCCGGCACCATCCAGGGCACCGTGCCCTACATGAGCCCCGAGCAGGTCCGCGGCAACGTCGAGCAGGTGGACGTGCGCAGCGACGTCTACGCCCTGGGCGTCATGCTCTTTGAAATCCTCGAGGGCGAGCTCCCCTACGATCTTCGCCGCGCCAGCCTGCCGGAGGCGGCGCGCATCATCTGTGAGCAGCCGCCGCGCGCGCTGGCCGGCGTGGCGGTCAAAACCCCGCTCGGCCGCGATCTCGCCGTCATCGTCAGCAAGGCGCTCGAAAAGGACCCCGAACGGCGCTACCAGAGCGTGGCCGCCCTGGCCGAGGATATCCAGCGCGCCCTGCATCAGCAGCCCATTCTGGCGCAGTCCCCCAGCACCATCTATCAGCTTCGCAAACTGGTGGCCCGCCACAAGCTCGGCGTGGGCTTTGCTTTTTCCATCGTGGTCCTCCTGGCCGGGCTGGCGGTCACCATGACCCTCGCCGCCGGCCGCATCGCCCTGCAGCGCGACCGCGCCAACCGCGAGGCCCAGGTGGCGCAACAGGTTTCCGGCTTCCTGGTGAACCTCTTCCAGGTCTCGAAGCCGGAGCTGGCGCGCGGCAAATCCATCACCGCCCGCGAGCTGCTCGACAAGGGCGCGGCTGGTATTCAGAGCGACAAAAGCATGGATCCGGAAGTCAAGGCTTCCCTGCTCAACACCATGGGCGATGCCTACTCCAGCCTCGGCTTCTTCGCCCAGTCCCAGCCCCTGCTGCAGGCGGCGCTGGTCATCCGCACTTCCCTCTTCGGCGCCCAGAGCCGGCAGACGGCCGAAACCCTGCGCGATCTCGGCCTGCTGGCGCTCAACCACGGCGACGACAAAACCGCCGAGAGCTACTACCAGCGCTCCTTGCAGGCCTACCGCGCGGCCGAAGGCCCCGTCAATGCCGACGTCGCGGTGCTGCTCAACGACTTGGGCACCGCGCTGGACCACATCGGCCGCCTCGACGAAGCGCAATCTTACTTCGAGCAGGCGCTGGCCATGCGCACCCGGCTCAGCGGGCCCAACAGCCCCGAGCTGATCCCCATGCGCACCAACCTGGCCTTCATCGCCTACTCCAAAAAGGATTACGCGCGCGCCGCCGATCAGTTGCGCCAGGAGCTGGCCCTGGCGAAAAAGGTCTACGGCGACGACCACCCCTTCGTCTCCAAGATCAGCAACAATCTGGGCGGCGTGCTCTTCACCGAAAAGCTCTATGCCGAAGCCGAGCAGTACTATCGCCAGGCGCTCGCTCTCAATCGCAAGCTGCTCGGCGACCAACACCCCGAGATTGGTCTCGATCTCGCCAACATCGCCGAAGCCCAGGATGCGCAGGACAACCTGACCGGAGCGGAGAAGCAGTACCGCGCCGCGCTGGCCATTCTGCAAGCCAAGGTGCCGCCGACGGATTTCCGCGTGCGCTTTGTGGAAACCAACCTCGGTTCGGTGCTGGTGCGCGAACAGGACAAGACCCGGCTGGCGGAAGCCGAAACCCTGTTGCGGGCGGCGCTGGCGGCGGACCAAAAGGCGCTGCCGCCCGGCGACTGGAATATTGCGGACGCGCAGAGCGAACTCGGCGGCTGCCTGCTCGCCCAGGGGAAGCTCGCCGCGGCCGAGCCCCTGCTGGTGGGCAGCTTTCCCACCCTGAGCGGCAAGCTGGGCGCCAATGATCCCGTCAAGGTGAAGCGCGCCCTGCAGCGCCTGGTCGAGCTCTACCGCCGCCGCGGCAATGCCCCGCAACGCAAGCACTATCAGGCGCTGCTCGACAAGACCACCAACTAGTTCAAGCGCACCAGATACGCCGGATAGTTCTGTTCCCGCAGGCTGCGCACCACCTCCGTCGCGGTGGAGGCGTCGAGCCGGATCTGCTTGCTGTAGCGCAGCCAGCGGCCTTCATCGCTGCCAAACGCGATCACCGGATCGTGCAACTGACGTTCCATCTCCTGCTTGCACTCGGCCAGGCGGTCGGTATCCGTGAACCAGCCCACCTGCACGGTGTAGACGCCCGCCGGCACCGGGTCGGGCAGCGACAGGATTTCGATGCGCACTGGATCCAGGCCCTGATCGCCGATCTTCTGCGCCGCCCCCCACGACAGGTCGAGGATGCGGTTGGGCCAGAAGGGCCCGCGATCATTGATGGTCACCTTCACCGATTTGTTGGTCTTCAGGTCGGTGACCTGGATGCGCGTGCCCAGCGGCAGCAGGCGGTGGGCCGCGGTCATCTTGCGGTAGTCGAAGCGTTCGCCGCTGGCGGTAAAGTTGCCTTGCTCACGCGGACCATAAAAGCTGGCGATCCCGGTCTCCCAGACATTCCCGGTGGTGTAGTCGCGGTTGTAGTTGCCGGCCGGCAGGGCCATGCCGGTCGGCGGCGAGGGATAGCCGCCGGTGGGGGAATCGTCGCTCCGCTTGCGCAGCCGCGCCCGCGGTGCTGCCTGCTCCGCCGGCGCCTCGGCCGTCCCCGCGGGCGCCGCCGCTGTCTCGCCCGCCGGCCCGGCCGAACCCCAGGTCACGCCTGGCGGCAGCGACTGCGGCGGCAGCGGCGGCAGCACCTGCGGCTTCTTGTCGCCGCAGCCGGCCGCGGCCAGCGCCGCCAGCAGGCAAACCGCTAGCGCGAACGGTCGAGATTGTCGGCCAACTGCGCCAGCTTGTCGGCTGCCGCGCGCAGCGCCTTGCCGCCGTCCCGGCGCAGCGCCGGCACCACCTCGTCGTTCAAATTGTTCACCAGCCGTTTGACCTCGGCTTCGATGCGCCTCGCCGCTTCCTCGAAGCGGGAGGGGGAGGGAGAGGAGGAATCGGGTGCGGGCACGCATCACCTCACGCGGACAGACCAGAGCAATTTCATTATCGCGCCGCCGCCCCTGCCGGTGCTAGCGGGGGATACGGGAAGTAACCGGCTCTGGTTCGCCGCCGGTCAAATGCAGGGCCTGGCCGCCGCCCGTCAGTATCACCGCCACCCGCGGCGCCGCCGGGTCGGCGAAGCTCACGCTCGCCGAGCCGTGATAGGCGCGGCCGCCGCGCCGGCACTCCAACTCGCTCACCGCCGCTGCGCCGGCGTGCAGCGCGAAATGCCCGCGGCATTGCTGAAACCGCCAGGGCCCGTCGGTGGTCGCCAGGCTGCCGTCGCGCAGCAAAAAATCGCCGGTCGCGTCGAGCTGGCGCAGGTCCCCGCCCGTCAGCGGCCGGGTGAGCGCCACCGTTCCCGACAGCTTTCCGCTCAGCCGTCCGGCGTACGGCGTGGGCGCCAGCAGGGCGCCCAGGCGCAGGGGCGTGGCAGCCCCCACCCGGCCCGCGATCTGGTAGCCGGCCCCGGCCAGCTTGCCCTCGCCCAGGAAGCTCCCGCCGCCGCTGGTAAACGCCAGCGACGGGCTCAACCACCCTCCCGCTCCCGCCTGCAGTTGCATCCGCAGATGCACCCGGATGCCATGCCAGTCGAGTTGGTCGAAGTCCAGCGCCGCCTTGGCGTGCAGCGGCAGCAGCCACGCCGGCACCGCCGGCGCCGCGCCCAGCACATCGCCCAGCACGCGCTGCACCAGGTCGGGGCGGCGCGGCCGCAGCAGCTCCCAGACCGCGGCGGCTTCGACCGGCGCGGCGGCATTGACCCGCAGATCCAGGCCGCCGGGGTTGAATCCCAGTGTTCCGGCCACCGGCAGCGCCGCCAGGCGGAATTGCGCCGCGACGCCCGACGGCTCCCCGACGCTCACCACCAGCGGCCGCAGCGTCAGCCGGCGCCCGCTCCCGCCCGGCGGATCGAAGCTGGCCTCGGAGAAGCGCGCCGTGCCGCTCCACTGGGTGTTGCGCAGTTGCGGCCAGCTCGAGGCGAGACGGAAGGCGGCCCGCGCCTCGCCGCGTATCGCCGCGGGCCAGGGCGAGCTGATCCCCAGCAGGTGCGCCAGCCCCGCCGCCGCCCCGCTGTCCAGTGTCGGACTGCGGAAGGTGAGTTCGAAGCCGCGGCGGTCGAGGGCCGCCCCGAGTTCGACCGGCGTGCTGCGTCCGCCGCTGCGCAGGCTGGCCGCCGCCGCCGGAACCTGCAGGCGGCGCCCATCCCATTGCAGGCGGGCCGCGGGCACCTGCAGGCTGGTGGCGCCCGATTGCAGTTCCATCCCGCTGAACCGAAAGTCCGCGCTGCCGGTGGGCAGGGCCTCGCCCCGGCGCAGCGTGATGTGGGCGCTGCCGTCCACGGCCCCGCCGGCCCGCAGGTCGGCGGGCAGGTGCGACTTCAGCGCCAGCCCCAACGGCAGCAGATCGGCGGCGTCAAAGTGCCGCAGGTCCAGTGCGAGCGCCGCCTGCGGCGCGGTGAAAACGCTGTCCACCGTGCCCGACAGCCGGAAGTGCTGCCACCCCGGATCTCCCACCCCGCGCAGCGTCAGGCGGTCGGCCGCCGGATCATACGTCGCCGCAAAGCTGGCCCGCACCGCCGCCGGCGGCGGCAGCAGGTCCCAGCGCCGCACCGATTGCGCCGCCGCGCTCCCGCTGATGCTCATCTGCCGCCCCGTGCCCCGCACCTCCAGGCGCGCGTTCACAATGCCGTGCAGACCCGCGTCGTGGCCGGCCAGCAGCGCCGACGATCCCGCCAGGTAGGAATCGCGCAGCGACACCGACAGCTCGAACGGCTGATCCTGAAAGCTCTCCGCCCCGGCGTGCCAGCGCCCGTCCACCCGCACTTCGCCGGTGTTCGACAGCCGCAAATCGCTGCGCTCCGGCACGAAGCGCGCCTGCAGCCGCCAGTCCCCGCTCTCCCGCGCCAGCGACCCGTCCACCTGGTCCAGGTACAGATGCGTCTTGGTCTGCTCCAGCTTGAAATTGACCCGGGCATGGCTCCAGTCCAGATACGGCAGTCGCGCGGCGGCCGCGCGTTCGGCTTCGCCCGTGCGTGTGGCCCGTCGGCCCAGGCTTACGGCACGGTTGAGCAGCGCCGCCACGTTCCACTCCCCCTGCTGGTTGCGCACCAGGTTGATGCTGGCGTTTTCCAGGTGCACGCGCGAGAACACCAGGTGGCCGCGCAGCAGCGCCGTCAGCCGGAAGCTGGCCGTGGCGCTGTCGGCCATCACCATGTCCTCGATGCCGAACGCCGGATCCTCCGCCAGCCGCACCCCGTCCAGTTCCACCCCCGGCCGCGGAAACAGATCCAGATGCACGCTGTCCGCCTGGATGCCGCGCCCCAGGCTCGCCTGCAGCGAGTGGAGAATGGCGCTCTTGGCCCGCGGCAGCGTAAACCACGGCACCACCACCGGCGCCAGCACCACCACCGCGATCACCGTCCAGATTTTGCCCTTGCGGGACATGCTTCCGCGCCCGCGGCTCATCAGTGCGGCAAATGGAACGTCCGCGTCCACCGGGTGCGCGTGGGCAGATGCAGCAGCGTGTCCACCAGCCCGCCGATGCGGTCCAGTACCGTGCCCGGCACGTAATCGGCCTCGCTGCTGCGGTAGGACCAGTAAATCACGCTGGGACGGCCGATCATGTTCGCCGCCGGCACAAACCCCCAGTAGCGCGAATCCAGCGAATTGTCCCGATTATCGCCCATGCAGAAATATTCGCCCGCCGGCACCACCAGCTCGCCGTCGTGCACGTATTGCATCTGGTCCAGCGCCCACTCCGGCGCGGTTTGCAGCAACGGACCGCCGTTGGGCCAGTCATCCCGCGCCGGATCATACATCCCGGTGGTGATCACGTAGGGTTCGTTCAGCGCCGTGCCGTTGCGATACACCGTCCCGTGCACCAGTTTGATATGGTCACCCGGCAGCCCGATCAGCCGTTTGACGATGTGCGTGCCCGGCGCGGTTCCCCCCAGCGAGACGTCGTTCTTCGTCGCCAGAAACACCACAATGTCGCCGTGCTGCAGCGCCCGGTAGGGCAGCAGCCCCGGCGCCCACGCCGCCGGCGGCGCCAGCCGCACCCGGTCGGCCAGCAGGTGATCCCCGATCAGCAGCGTGTTCTCCATCGAGCCCGACGGAATGTCAAACGGCTGCGCCACGAAGGTGATGATGAACAACGCCACCACCAGCGTCGGGATCCAGACGCGCAGAAACGTCTCCTGCAGCGGCGATGCGGGCGGTGCGGGCTTGCGAGCCATGAACTTCCAGTCTATCAAGACCGCGGCAACCTGGCGTCCCCTTGGACGCCTGGCTCCGCTCCCCGACACTGCGTCCGAGCCTCGCGCCAGGCACCGCGAACCCCTCTGGAAATGCGCGGCCGGCGCGATGGGGCCCCCGGCCCCGCGTCCCCGGCGGTCCATGAAAAGCGGGATGTCGGCGTAGCCGCCAGGGGCCCGCGCCCATCAATGCCGCCCGCGCCCTTTAACGCTGGCTGGCTTCGCCGCTTTCCACCCGCCGCGTGAACTCCGCCGAGTGGCCCCGGGGTATGCTCAGGCTCTGCCAGCCTTCCGCTCGCAAATGCTTCGCCAGAAACACGATCTGGCCGACGTGATAAGCGTAGTGGGCCAACTGGCGATGAACGGCCTGGGTGATGGAATGGGCTTCACCGCGAATCTTTACCTGCCGGCCCATGTCGCCATCGCCCAGCGGTTCCAGAGCGGCATACACCCGCCCCCATCCGTCTGCCCACAGCGCCATCATCTCTTCGCGGGTCGCCGGCGGTTGGTCGAACTCCCGGTCGCGATCCCGGTCCGGTTTCTCTCCGTCCGCCTCCGGGAACCCGGTCCAGCGCGAGCGCATGTTTCCCGCCAGATGCTTGACGATCTGCGCCACCGAATTCATCTCCGGGTCGAGCTGCGCCGTGAGCTGTTCGTCGCTCAGTTGCGCCATCGCCTGCTCGCCGAGGCGTTGATAGTAGCGGAAGAGCGAGAGCGAATCCCGCAGGCAGGAAACCGTAAACTCCAGGGCCATAACTGCTATGGTAGCGAAGGTAATTGGCCCAGTGCCAAGAGCAGTGCGGCCGCCGCCTGCTGTTCCGCCTCCTTCTTGCTGCGCCCCGTGCCGCGCGCGCTGGCGCCGCCGGCGATCGCCGCCTCGACGGTGAACTGGCGCTCGTGCTCGGGTCCCGTGGTGGCGACCACGCGGTAGACCGGCAGCGTATGACCGGCCGCGTGCGCCCATTCCTGCAGCGCCGACTTGTAGGCAAACGGGTGCAAGCCGCCGGCGGGCAGGCGGTCGAGGCTGGGCACGATGAGACAGCGTTCGACGCAGTGGACGGCGGCCTCAAAGCCGCCGTCCAGGAAGACGGCGCCAAAAACCGCTTCCAGGGTATTGGCCAGCAGCCGCTGCTTGAGCCGCCCTCCCACCGCCTCCTCGCCCCGGCCAAGGCGCAAAAAGCCGCCCAGTTCCAACTGCCGGGCGGCAGCGGCGCAGTTGCGGGCGCTCACCATCCAGCCGCGAATTCGTGTCAGCTCGCCTTCGTTGGCTTGGGGATAAAGCCGCAAAAGATGCTGGCTGACGCTCAGGCCCAGCACCGCATCCCCCAGGAATTCCAGCCGCTCGTTGTCCCCGCCTGCCTCCCCCAGGGAGCGATGCGTCAACGCCTGGACCAGCCCTCCGCTCTCGCGGAAGTGATAGCCCAGGCGTTGTTCCAGCTCCTCTGTGGACAGCCCGCTCACGGCAGTCGTGGCGACCGCAGCCGCTTACTCGCCGCCGCCCTTGGCTTTCTCGATGGCTTTGCGGTTGGAGTCCACCGCGTTCTTGATGGCCGGCACATCCGGCGCCGCCTTTTCCGCCTCATCGAGCAGCTTCAGCGCTGCGTCCCACTGCTTCTGCTCCATCTGCGCGCGCGCGGCATAAAAGTAGTCCGCCGCCTGGCTGGGGCCGTAATCGTATTGCGCCGCCTTCTCGTAATTGATGACGGCATTCGGATAGTCCTTGGCCACCATGGCCAGCTTCCCCAGCGAGGCATAAGCCTTGGAGCGCACCAGCGTCTTCTCGGCTTCCGAGAACGGCTGGCCGTTGAGCGTGGTGGCGCCGCTGTCCGCCAGGGTCAGGGCCTTTTGGTCGTCCGCCTTGGCTTCGCTCACCCGCTGGTCGTAGTCGAGGTCCGTATCCTTCACCTGTTCGGGACTGATGGTGCCCAGCGTCACCAGTGCGTACAGGCTCGGATCCTCTCCCTTCACCGCCTGCTCGCCATACACCAGGCTCTTGGCGTAGTCCACGTGCGGCGGCGTCTGAAAGTACTGCAATCCCCATACCGCCACCGTCCCCAGGTAATCGCTGGTTGGATACTCGGTGGCGAAGGCGGTCAGGGCGGCATCCATCGCCGCCGGCTGCGTGGCGGGATCTTTGCTCAGCTTCTGCAGATCCTGCAGCGCCTTCTCTTCCGCCTTGCTCTTGGGCTTCTGCTTCTGTTGCGGCTTGGCGGGCGCGGCCGCCGGCGCGGCGGCGGGAGGGGTGGTTTGGGCCGCAAGACCCGCGGGCACGGCCAGCAGCACGGTCAGGGAGCAGGTGAGGAGGTGTCGGTTCAGCATGGGTTTGGTAAGCGTCGGTTGGAATGGGAAACTGGAAGTTGATGATAACGCGGGCTGGTGGCCGGCGTCGAGGCGATGATCAAAGAGTCAGTCGTGACCCGGTTCAATGCTTGCCCCCGGGCGGCGGATAAGGGGCTTTGATGCCGGCCCGCGCCAGCGACTTGGAAATGTCGGTATCGGCGGTGGTCAGCGCCGCCTGGTAGTACGCCACCGCCTGCGCGCGCTGGTGCTCGGCGTCACACAGCCGCGCCAGAAAAATATTCGACCACGTCCGGACGTGATGATCGCCCGCCGGCGCCGTGGCCAGCGCCTGCTGGAAGGCATGCCTCGCCGGCTCCGCCTGATTGCGCGCCGCCGCCACCTTGCCCAGCAGGAACCAGGCTTCGCCATGCTCGCCCCGCGGCTTCTGCAACACCGACTCCGCAATCGCACCCGCGGCGGCATAATCGTGCGCGTCGAAGCGCGTCTGCGCCACCTCCATCGGGCTGGGGGCGCGCAGCGGCTGCGCCACATGCGTGCCCGTCGCCGCGGCGGCAAACGTCATGTGCTTCACCTGCCCCGCCAGATCCGAAATGCGCAGCGCGAACGCGGCCTCGGGATAGAACTCGGTGAACGTTGCCGGATCGCTGCGGAACTTGGTGAGCTGATCGAACCAGAGTTGGGTCAGCACCAGCCCCTGATGCATCGCCCCGTCCACCTCTGTCTGTTGGTGTTCCGGCGTGCCGCCGTCCAATTGGATCTCCACCGCCCGCACCAGGCACTCGGTGTACAGCAGCGTGGGATCGCGCTTGAACTGCACGTCCAGTCCGGGCGCGCGGCTGACCAGCGGCAGTATCTCATCCTGCACCGGCAGCAGGGCGGCCGGATAGTGGGCGATCAGCGGATCGAGCAGAAAGTGCAGGTAGGTGTGGCGCACCTGCGGCAGCTCCGCCTTCAGGTCCAGGTTGACGATGATGTAGTAGTTGTCCTCGTAGTTGAGCGCGTCGGTCTGCCCGGGCGCGATCAGGGCGTCGGGACACACGAACAACTGCCGGGTGGCATACGCCTGCGGAATGCGGACAAAGCCGTTGACCCGCTCCAG
>JBQCEU010000217.1:0-5751 GCA_051959955.1 Terriglobales bacterium
AGGTGCTGCGGTAAAGGTCATGGTAGGCGTAGCCGGTATAGAGCAGGCCGATGATGCTCAGCGTGCAGGCGGTGGGAAACAGGCGCAGCCAGTCGGGTACCGCTTCGGCGCCGCGGACGCCCGCCCGGGCCGCCGCGTCAATGCGCCGCAGCCGCTTCCGCACGCGGTTGTTGGTGCCGATCAGGACCGTCAGCAGCCCGCCAAAGGTCACCACGCCCGCCAGCCCCAGCTCGCCCAGCGTCTGAAAATAGACGGAATGGGCATTGAGGTACACCTTGCGCGGCGCCGGCCAGTACTTGGCGCCGTTGGCGAAGGTGTAGTCGCCAATGCCGATGCCGGTCAGCGGATTGTGCAGGAACATATGCCAGCCGCCGTCCCAGGAGAGCAGCCGGTTCTGGTAGGAGTCATCGTTCTGCAGGTTGGTGACGGTGGCGTAGCGGGCCTGATACTGCGCCGGCAGCGCCAGCCAGGCCACCGGCAGCGCCAGCAGCGCCAGCGGGATAAACAGCAGGCGGCGGCGATGCACCGCGGCCCCGATCAGCAGCATCAAGACAAAAGTGATGACCGGCCCCCGCGTCCCCGACAAAGACAGCGTCCACATGGCCAGCAGCAGCACCAGCCACATCAGCGCCCGCAAGCCGCCGGAGGTGGATTTGCGGGTGAACAGGTAAATGATCGGGATGGCGGTCACCATGGTCAGGCCGAGCGAATCGGCCGAGGTTGCCGAGCCCGCCAGCCCGGTGATGCGGTCCACATTCATGGTGTACTGAAATTGTCCGTTGAAGTACAGGTTGAGGCTGGTTACGCTGAGGTAGCCCACCAGACAGCAGAAGGATACCAACACAATCTTCATCCGCCGCCGCGTGTTCACCAGCGTGACGTACAGCATGTGGATGACGATGACCTTGCCGAAGTCAATGGCGTTGGAGACGGCGTTGCCGATCCAAAAGGCAAAAGGGATGCTGGCCAGGCAGGCGCCGTAAAAATACAGCACCCAGCGGGTCACCTTGGGGTAGACAAAACGGTAGCCGCGGGCGAAGAGGACGATGAGCGCCAGCAGCGCCACCACACGCTCGACGTGGATGGCGGCGAAGACGGGGTAGAGCTGGCCGGGCTCGATAATGTTTACCCCCATGAGCGTGATCATCGCCACGAAGGGGTTGGAGAGGCTCCACAGGCAGGCGATGAGCAGGGCCAGTGCGAGGAAGATGATCACGCCGGCACCCCGCCCGCCAGCGCCGCGGCCCGCGGCGTGGAAAGTTGTTCCGCGTACAGATCGGCCAGCGGTACACAGCGGAATTCCCGCAGCAGCCGCCGCAGCTTGGTTTCCATGCCCGCCAGCCCGGTGTAGTGGCGCAGGCGTTGCCGCGGCGCCAACCCCAGCCGCGGCTGGTCCGGGTCGAGCTCCCAGGGATGCAGATAGCACACCGGCTGCAGTCCCTGCCGCAGCGCCTGGCGCAGCCCCCAGCGGGTGTAAGCCAGCGGCGCCAGCCGCCAGAACCCGCCGCCGGCCATGGGCAGCCGCCGCCCGCCCAGCGCCACCGTGGCCATGGGAAACTCCCACATCCCGTTGGCCAGCCGGAAAGGCAGCCGCGGGGCCGTGGGCGCGCCGTAAAACGGGTGGCGAATGGGATGTACGCTGGAGTCGTACGCAAAACCGTTCGCCGCCAGCGTGTCGAAGGCCCAGTCCATAGAGCCGTCGCAGCGGATGGAAAAGTTGGGTGCGCGATAACCGCGCACCGTTCGCCCGGTCGCGTCCCCGACCGCACCCACCGCCCGCCGCGTATCCTCGGCGAACTCCGCCGGCGTCAGCCGGAACACGGGCTGGTGCCAGTAGCTGTGGCAGCCGATTTCGTGGCCGGCGGCGGCGATGCGGCGCAGCAGTTGCGGCTGCCGCTCCGCCAGCCAGCCGACGGCGAAAAACGTCGCCTGGGCGCCGGCTTCGGCCAACACCGCCAGCAGGCGGTCGGTGGCCGCTTCCGCCCGCGCCGGCATTTGCTCCCATTGCGCGCGCTCCACCACGCCGTGCATCACCTCCACCTGGAAGTACTCTTCCAGGTCAATGGAGATGGCGATGGCGGGAGAGGGCACGGCGGCAGCCATGGTCAGTTCTTCAACATCTGCTGCACATCCGGCTGCTGTCCCACCGCCGGGCTCAGTTGCAGGGCGGTCTGCAGTTGCGCCCGCGCCTGCTGCTTCTGCCCGCTGCGGTAGAGCGCCGTGGCCAGGTGCACGCGGATGCCCGCCGCCTCGGCCTTCTGCTGCGGCGTCTGGTTGGCGGCGGTGTCGCCCTGCACCGCCTGCTCCAGGATGGGGATGGCCAGGTTGTACACGCCCTGGTTGACATAGATCCAACCGAGGGTGTCGTTGATCGCCGCCACCGTGGGCAGCGCCCGCTTGGCCCGCTGCGCCAGCACCAGCGCCTGCTCGATCTTGTCCGGCTGGCTGCTGTAAATGACCGCCAGATTGTTGCTGGCGATGCCGTTGTTGGGATCGAGCGCCACCGCCTTCAGGTAGGCCTGCTCAGCGTCGGCTTTCTTGTTCACGCTGTCGTCCAGCAGCCCCAGCATGGTCCACAGCCCCGAGCTGGTCGGGTTCTGCGCCGCCGCCTGGGCGTACTGCTCGCGCGCCTTCTGGTTTTCATTCTGCTGCGCGTACAGCGTGCCCAGCATGGCGTAGGTGTTGAAGTTGTGGGGATCGAGTTGCAGCGCCTTCTGCAGCGCGGCTTCGGCCTGGGCGTTGTTCTTCTGCAGGGCGTAGGCGCGCGCCACTTGCGCGTTGAGCTGGGCCAGCGCCGCCGGCGAGGCATGCGCCGCCTCGGCCGCCGCCAACTGCTGCTGCACAAAGGGCAGGACGCGCGCCGCCTGGCCGTTGTTCTGGTACACCGCCATCAGGCCGGCCAGCGCGGAAGCATCCGCCGGGTTGGCCTTCAGGGCGGTGGTGAAGATGTCCTCGGCCGGCTTCCACTGCCGTTGCGTCACATACACCATGCCCAACCCGGTCGAGGCGGCGCTGTAGCCCGGCGCCAGCGCCAGCGCCTTCTTGAAATTGGCAATCGCCGGCCCGTACTGCTGCTGCGCGGCATACGCCCCGCCCGCCAGGTAGTAGCCCTCGGGCTGGTTGGGCGCCAGGGTCTGCATCGCCTGGGCATAGCTCAGCGCCGAGGTATAGTCGCCCTCGGCCTGCATCAACGAGGCCAGCGCCGCCTGCACCTGGTAATTTTTGGGATCCAGCCGCGCCGCCTGCAGGAAAGAATCCTTGGAACGCGCGGCATCATTCTTCATGGCGTACGCCTGGCCCTGTTCGTAGGCCACCGCCGCCAGGTTGGGGTTGAGCCGCTGGGCCGCGGTCAGCGTGGTCAACGCGTTGTCCGGCTGCCCCTCGGCCAACTGGATCCGCGCCTTGAGCAGCAGCGCCGACATCTGGTTGGGCTGGTCCTTCAGCAGGGCATTGACCACCGTCTCCGCCTGGGGGAAGTCCTTGTTCCCCAGCGCCACCTCCGCCCACTGCTCGCGCGCCGCCACCAGCGTCGGCGCCTGCTTGGCCAGCTCCTGGTCAATCGCCAGCGCCTTGGCGGCCTGGCCGCTGGCCAGATAGAACGAGGCCAGCGCGAAGCGCGCCTGGGGCGAGTTGTGTTGCATGCTCACCAGCTTCTGGAAGACCGGCTCGGCCTCGCTGTAGCGCCGGCGGCCGGCGAGGAAGGCTGCCAGCGCCTGATAGGCGGGCACGGAGTCGGGGTTCTGCGCCACGTCCTGCCGGAACACCTCCTCGGCCCCCTTCCAGTCGCCCTGGGTGGCGTAGAGGTTGGCCAGATCGCTGCGGGCGGCGGCCGACTTGGGATCGAGCGCGATGGCGCGCTGGAACTGCTGCCGGGCCTGCTCCATCTGGCGCCCCGCGGCGTAGAGAATGCCCAGGCTGAGGTGGGCCGGCACGCTGTCATCGTGCTTTTGTAAAAAAGCCTCCAA
Source organism: Terriglobales bacterium (assembly GCA_051959955.1). Taxonomy (GTDB): domain Bacteria; phylum Acidobacteriota; class Terriglobia; order Terriglobales; family SCQP01; genus SCQP01. Next base: position 3,966 of record JBQCEU010000217.1, read on the forward strand.
CCGCTGGGTGGCCGGCCCCAGCTTCTGCTGCGCGGTGTCAATATTGGCCAGCAAAATGGTGGCATTGGCGTTTTCCGGATCCTTCTGCAGCACCGCTTGGGCGCTGGCGGCCGCCTGGTTGTAATTCCTGCCCAGCAGGTAGAACTGCCCCAGCGCCAGTTGCGCCTTGGCGTTGCCGGGCGCCAGCTGGAGCGCCTTGCGGTAGGCGGCAAAGGCATCCTGGTATTGCTGGTTGCGGGTGTAGGCGTCGGCCAGTTCCAGTTCCAGATCCGCCGATTTGGGATTGAGCGCCACCGCATTGCGGTACTGGATGATGGCCTCCGGGTAGTGCTGCTGATCCATGTAGGACTTGGCGCTAGCCTGGTATTGGGCGAGCTTCTGCGCCTTGCTGGCGCAGCCGGCGCTGAGCAGGCAGGTGAAGGCCAGGGCGGAAGCAGACAGGGTCAAACGGATGTGTTTCATGGGTTGCTCCGGGACAGGGAATCGGGGGCCGGACAGGGTGTCGCGGCCGGCCGTATCAGCGCGGGCGCGAACAGCTCGCGCCAGCAGCCGGCGCCCAGGCCGGCATGAATGGTGATGAAAGCGGCGGGGGCGGCCAGGCCGATGCGCCAGCCTTGGCGGCGTCCGAGACTGATCGCGCCGGCGGTCAGCGCGGCGGCGTAGGGCGCCAGGCCGCAGACGGCGGACCAGCGCAGCCAAGTGGGGCCGAGGGCCAGCGCCGCGGCCGCGATGGGCAGGCCAGCCAGCCACAGCGCCGGCAGGCACTGGGCCAGGGTGAAGGCATCGTGGTGCTTGCGCGACAGACGCACCCGGCCGCGGCCGTAGCGCTGCATCTGCTGGAACAGGTCCCGCAGGGTGCGGCGGGCGGCGTAGTAAACCACCGCCTCGGGCGCCAGCCAGGACTGGATGCCCGTCTGCGCCAGGCGATGGTTGAACTCCACATCCTCGCAGGCATCAAAATTCTCGTCGTAGCCGCCGAAACGCAGGAAAAGATCGCGCTGGTAGGCGGCTCCCGAACTGGAGGGATTGACCCAGCCGGCCGCCGTGGTGTCGAAGATGGTCGAGTCGGCGCCGTGGCCCAGCCAATGCGCCCGGGCGTGGGCGATGGCGCCTTGCCAGAAGCTTCCCGCCTCCAGGGTGATGGGCTGCGGGCGGCTCAGACATTGCGCCCGCCGCGCCAGAGCGGTCTCCATGCTGGCCCGCAGCCAGTCCGGGCCGGCCAGGCGGCAATGGCCATCCACGAAGACGAGCCAGTCGTGGCGGGCCGCCCGGGCGCCGCAGTTGCGCCCGGCCGCGGAGCGGCGGCCGGGGTTGGGCAGCCAGCGCACCCGGTCGGGGAAGCGGCGGGCGTACTCCTGCGCCAGCCGCGTCGTTCCGTCATCCGGCGCCTCGCTGCCGCCGTCGGCGACCAGGATCTCGCAACGGCCGGCGGGATAGTCCTGCTCCAGCAGCTGGTCGAGCAGCGCGCCCAGGTGCCGCGCCTCGTGGCGCACCGGCAGCACCACTGAAACCGTGGGCAGTTCGCCGCCCGCCGGGGCGGGCGGCGTGGCGAAGCCGGCGGGCAGCAGTTGCTGGTAGAGGCTTACCAGTTGCTGGCATTGACGCTCGGGCGAATAAGCCTGGCGTACCCGGGCCAGGCCGCGCTGGGCCAGTTCGGCGCGCCGGGCGGCATCGGGGAGCAGCCGCGCCAGGGCGGCTGCCAGCCCGCCGCTGTCGCCGCAGGGGACCAGTTCCAGCGCTGCCGGTTGGCCGGCAATCTCCGTCACCGCCCCGGCCCGCGTGGCGA
>JBQCEU010000218.1:0-4423 GCA_051959955.1 Terriglobales bacterium
GAGTCCAAGATGATCGCGCAGTTGTCGGCCTTCTACCACCTGCCGCCGAGCCAGATCCTGCTCGGCTGCGGCTCGACCGAGATCCTGCGCATCGCCGACATGACTTTTCTGGGCGCCGGCAAGAGCGCCATCGCCAGCGAACCGACGTTTGAAACCGTGCTCGGCTATGCCAAGGTCATGCAGGCCAACCCCATCCCGGTGCCGCAGACCGCCGACTACCGCCATGACCTCAAGGCCATGGCCGCCGCCGCGGCCGGCCCCGCTGCCGGCCTGGTCTACGTCTGCAACCCCAACAACCCCACCGGAACCATCGTCTCGAAGTCAGAGCTGCAGGCGTTCCTCCACCAGGTGCCGCCCACGGTGCCGGTGCTGGTGGATGAAGCCTACTACGACTTCGTCACCGACCCCGCATACTCGACCGCGGTTCCGTGGCTGGCGCAGTTCCCCAACCTGATCGTCGCCCGCACCTTCTCGAAGGTCTACGGCCTGGCAGGCATGCGCCTGGGCTACGCCCTGGGGTCGGAAAAGATGATCGCCGCCATGCACCGTTACAAGCTGGGGATGAACGCCAACGAAGCGGTGCTACGCGCCGCCATGGTCAGCTTTGGCGACGACGCCCACGTCGCCGACCAGCGCCGCCGCATGATCGCGACCCGCGACTGGCTGTACGCCGAGTTGAAGAAGGACGGCCGCGCCTACATCCCCTCCCACGGCAACTTCGTCATGATCGAGCTGGGCCGCGACGTGACGCCGGTGATCGCCGCCTTCCGCCAGCGCAACATCCTGGTCGGCCGCCGCTTCCCCTCCATGCCCACCTGGCTGCGCATCACCATCGGCAAGCCCGCCGAGATGCAGGCCTTCCTCTCCGGCCTGCGCCAGATCGTGGCGGCCTAATCCAAAAGCACGCCGCCGCACACCAGCAGCACCGCCGCCGCGCCGATCATCTCGTTGCCGATGACCAAGCCCATCACGAGTGCCCCGGCCACGGCCTCGATCAGCACCGCCAGGCCGCAGAGCAGGACATAGGCCCTGCGCATCCTGGTTTCGGTGAAGTTGGCCAGCAGCGCCACCGCCGCCACCACCAGCCAGTGCCACCCCAGCGAGAGAAAAACGACCCGGAAGGCCGCCTGCAGCCCCGGTGCCAGGTTCGACGAACGCAGCGCCGGAAAACCCACCCGGTAGCCGCCAAACCCGTGGAGCACGGCGCTGGCGATGAGCACAACGCTCCCCGCCGTGACCAAACCGCGCGCGACCCTGTCTCGCATACCTGTCTTGCCTCCGGTGTACCTGCCCGGAATTATGCCAGCTAAACCTAGTTCGCGGGAAGCTCCCGGAAGCCGCCCGCCGCCAGGCGCGGGTTATGAGCGAGCCGGAGCCGGGAGTTTCTTGCGCAGGATCCAGGTGGTCATGGCGCGCTGGTTGTGCACCACGGTCGTCTTCAGCGGCTCGGCCAGTTCGGCGTCCAGGCGGGCGGTGAGCGCGCGGAGCAGGGCGTCGTCCACGAGGTAGCGCTCGGAACCGTCCGGCGATTGGTAGCGGCGCCCGCCGAGGGGCACGATCTGCGTCTCCATGCCGGTTGTGGATCCGAGGCGGCTGAAGAAGAGGCCGCCGGGTTTCAGAACACGCCAGGCCCCGTGCAGCATGGCATCGAAGTGGGCGTCGTCGCGCGCAAAATGGAGCACGGTGTTGCAGATGACCACATCCGCCCAGGCATCGTCGAACGACATGTGCTCAACCGCCTGGACCGAGAAATTCGATGGCGGCAGCGCGGGCGCGAGCCGGCGGGCGAGGGCGCGGACGGTCTCCACGGCTTGCGCATCCGGGTCCACGGCGTAAACCTCGAAGCCTTCCCGCAGCAGGTAGTGGAGGTTGCGCCCCGAACCGCAACCGGCGTCGAGGATGCGCATGCCGGGCGTGATACTCCCTTTCAGAAGCTGGTCGAAGAGGTAGATGTCAATCTGGCCGAACTGCTCCGGGAGCGCGGAAGGCGACATCCGGCAAGCTTAGCAGACGGATTACAGAAGCCGGTCGCTCACAAGGGGCGCGCCTCGGCGAGGATGCGGTCGCGGACGTACCAGTGCAGCGAGCGCTCGGTCCCGAGGTGGACCTTGGCGCCCAGTAAATCCTCCAGGTCGGCAACGAGGGCGGCGTGATCGAGCAGGCTGCGTCCCGGTTCCCATTCCACCAGCAGGTCGAGGTCGCTGTGCCCGGTCTGCCCGCCGCGGGCCACCGACCCGAATACACGCAGATTGCGGGCGCCATGGCGCGCGGCCAAGTTCAGGATCTGGGAGCGCCGGGGGCCGCGCAGCTCGGCCAAGCTGGCCATGCCCTATTCTCCGATAGTTTGGTCGGGGCGAGAGGATTTGAACCTCCGACCCCCTGGGTCCCGAACCTCTATTCGGGCCTTCTTGAATTCTACCGTTTCTTGTAGATTCCAAGTGGCCGGTGGAGGCGCGTGACCTCCTCCCCGGTCTAGGTCCAATCATAATGCGAGCGTTGCCGGGTTGTGCTCCGCGGGGAGCGGGTTCAGTGCAGGCGGTGGTGGGGGGGAGGGAGCCGTAGGCGACCGTAGCCCCGCCACCGCACAAGCGGCCTCATCGGGCGTCCGCCCGCCCAAGGCCGTATGTGGCCGATGCTGATTGTAATCGTCGCGCCAGGCGGCCAGGATGCGCTTGGCGTCGGCGAGACCCAGGAACCAGTGCTGGTTCAAGCACTCGTCCCGCAGTCTCCCGTTGAAGCTTTCGATGTAGGCGTTCTGCGTGGGCTTGCCGGGTTCGATGAAGTCCAGATGAACGCCTTGCTCGTAGGCCCACTGTTCCAGCGCCCGTCCAGCGAACTCCGGGCCGTTGTCGGTGCGGATCAGGCCGGGCTTGCCGTGTTCCGCCGTCAACCGCTCCATCGCCCGCACCACGCGCGTGCCCGGCAACGAAGTGTCAGCCTCGATGGTCAGGCATTGCCGGCTGTAATCGTCGACCACGGCCAGCATTCGGAACACCCTCCCATCCGCGAGCGTGTCGCGGACAAAGTCCATGGACCAGTGCTGGCCTGGTGCCGACGGCCTCGCCAGCGGCTGCCGCATGCGCGCCGGATGCCGTTTGCGCTTCCGGCGCCGCAGCGCCAGCCCCTCCTCCCGATACAGACGCAACACCCGCTTGTGATTCACTTTCCATCCCTCCCGGCGCAGCAGCAGATACAACCGCTCGTACCCGAACCGCCGCCGCTCCTCCGCCAACTCCCGGAGTCGCGACCGCAGGCCCGGATCCGCTTCCGGCCTCGCCTGATATCGCTGGCTGGATCTATTGGCCGGGATCACCCGGCAGGCCCTCCGCTCGCTCAACTCCAACTGCTCGGCGAGCAGCTTAACCGCCGCTCGCCGGGCATCAGGCCTTAGAACTTTTTTGACAGCACCAGCCGAAGTCCTTTCACGTCCAGCATGAGCTCGGCCACCAGGTGCTTCAGCTCGCGGTTCTCGTCCTTCAATCGCCGCAGCCGCTTCGCTTCGCTCACGTCCAGACCGCCGTACTTGGCCTTCCAGCGGTACAGCGTTTGCTCGCTCACTCCCAAACGACGGCAGGCCTCCTTCGGCTTGCCACCGGCCTCGACTTCCTTCAATACACCGATGATCTGTTCCTCGGTGAACTTGCTTTTGCGCATTGTGCGGTCCTCCTCATGGGCAGGAACTCACATTATCTCCGGACCAGTTGCCAGGGAGGAGGTCTGGAGGAGGTCAACATTATGATTGGACCTGTACCGGGGAGGAGGTCACGCCAAGGTCGGATCTTATGAACAATGCGGCCCCGCCGCAGGCTAATTCAACAAGCTCCTCGCCCTCCACCACAGCGCGTTCCGCCTCTTTGGCAGACTCTCACTTACCCTGCGGAGTTGGTCCCGGCGAGGAGTACGGTACCGCCACGAATTCAGCCGCAGGCGCATAATAGGACCAGATCACATCTCCATCAGTGATCGTGCAGCCATCAGTAACACAGGCCGACCACTCAGGTGCGTTTTGAGACGTCTCGCCTGCTGCTTCAGCAATGTACACAGCGTTGTCGCCCGCCACAATCGCGCCTTTGTACTCCGTCTGCCGGGCGCCCCATGCCGGTGCTGCCTTGCCCGCGACCGACACGACCCATGTCCCCCCCGTCGTCAAGTCCTTTACGGTCTGGCCGACAGTCCAGTTTCCTGCTCGCGGTTTTCCGTACGACTGCGGGAACGCCGTATACGGCTCCACCGCGGCAGGAACAGATGGGTTCGATTGTGTATTAATGCTGCTAAGATCCTGATTCGCCTCAATTGTATAATGGACCACATCATTTGTGAGCAACCGCGATATACCGTCCAGCGGAGATGTGGAAAAGAATTGGTTCAGGTCGAGCCCAAACGGTGCTGCTAAGATAACGTTGTTATACGCCATATAGTAGTT
>JBQCEU010000219.1:0-22940 GCA_051959955.1 Terriglobales bacterium
AGCGCCGGCGGCCCCGTGGTGCATCCTGCGGTCGAGGCGTTGCTCGTCACGCCCATCTGCCCGCATTCGCTGAGCCAGCGTCCGCTGGTGGTGCCCGCCGACTCCGAAATAGCAATCACCGTCGCCCCCGGCGCCGATGCCGCCCAACTCACGGTGGATGGCCAGCAGGGCTGCGACCTCATTCCCGGCGACCGCATCGTCTGCACCCGCAGCCCGCACACGCTCACCCTCGTCTCCGCCGCGCCCGCCAACTTCTACCAAAGCCTCCGCCAAAAACTCGGCTGGGGACGGTAGTAGCTAGCGGCCCGCGCGCCGCAGGCGGAAGGTGAGGTGAATGATCTTTTCGCCGCGGATGCGCACCCACAGGAAGCGGCCGACGGCGGCGAGGCGTACTTGGCGCGCCTGGGCGTAGCGGGCGTACTGACGGGCGGTGGAGGCGATCTCGGCGGCGGTTTCCACATCCTCGAGCTGCACGAACTGGCAGTCGGCGGCGCCCGAGGAGGCGCGGATCTGCTCCAGGGCGGCCTCAAAAGCGGAGTCGCTGACCAAACAGGCCTCGGTTTCACACTCGAACATCTCGCCCAGCGCGGCCAGCGCGGTGGCCTCCACCACCTGGGTGAAGCCTACGTAGAGGCGGCGGCGCGCGGGGGCGAAGTGCAGCGGCAGCAGCCGCAGCTCCTCCAGCAGCGCCGGCGGCACCCAGCCGCGGCACTGTTGCCAGCTCTCCGAACGCGCCAGCGGGAACGTCGGCCGCGCCCACTGCAGCGCCACGCCGGCGGTGATGTCGTCTTCAGAGACCGCGCCCTGGCGCACCAGCCACTCGCCGATGCGTCCGCCCTTCGCCTGTTGGGCGTCGAGCGCGGCGCGCAGTTGCTCCTGGCTGATCTGGTTGCGCGACAGCAGCAGCAGCCCCAGCGGAATGCGGTGCGGCCGCGGCACATGGGGCACGGCCAGGCGCAGAGAATGCCGCGCCTGCAGTTCAAAGGCGGTCTGGAAGCACTCCGGACCGCAGCACCAGCCCTGCTGCAACTGCATCCGCACCTGCGGACGGTAGAGGTTGCGCAGGCCGTTGTGCTCGCTGCACCCCGGCGACATGCAGACGACGCGCTGCCGCAGGTTGTGCCAGCTCTGGGTGATGGTGGCGAGCACCGACTCCGGCGCCAGCGGTTCGGCCATCGGCGGCGGCAGAGGCAGGGTGAGGGCGGCGGGCGAGCGGGTCATCGCGCTCCCTCCAGGGCGGCCAGCCGATCGCGGCGGTGCACCAGGCGCTGGATGCGCAGACCGTAGTTGCCGTCCACCACCACCACCTCGCCCCAGGCGATGGTCTTGCCGCTCACCAGCAGCTCCACCGGGTCGTCAATCTGGCGGTCGAGTTCCAGCACCGAGCCGGGCGCCAGCTCGGCGACGTCATGCAGCAGCATCTGGCGGTTGCCGAAGCGCAGGGTGACATCGAGCTCGACGTCGAGCAGCATGTCGAAGCGCGCGGTGCTGGTGGTCGGCTGGCGTTCGCCGAGGGGGGTGCGCTCGGCGGGCGGGGCGGTTTCCCCGGCCAGCCGCTGGCGGATGCGTTCCTTGAGGGCGCCGTCCAGCGCCATGGTGAATTCGATGCGCGCCCCGTCGGCAAGCTGGAAGGCGAGGGTGTCGGTGCCTTCGGCGGTTTCCACGGTGCGGCGCAGAGGGCCGAGATGGCGGAGATTGACCTCCGACTGGCCCCACCCCTGGGCGCGCAGCCCGAGGGCGGCGGCGGCGCAGACGCGGCGCATCACCTCGGCCAGCGCCTCGCGCTCGGCGTCGTCCAGGGCCAGGGCGCGTGCCCGCGGCGCTTCTTCGGGCGCCGGCGGCGCCACCAACTGCGCCCAGCCGCGGCCGAAGCCGCGGTGCAGGCGAATCTGCTGGATGCCCGCCAGATCGCCGGACAACTCGACGAAGCCCACCATTTCGATGGGTTCGCTGGTCTCCGGGCCGGCCGGCACCACCGCCCAGCGGGTGTCGCCCGTCAGGCTCTGGATGACTTCCAGGCCCGCCGCCGCCCACACGTCCTGGTAGGCCAGGCGCGGCCCGGCCACGTTCGAAGTCTGTTCCTGATCAGCCATAACTCTATCGCCCTCCTTCCGGCCGTTTCAACCGGGGCGCGGTTTCCACCTGCGCCGCGCGCGCGTGCCCGCGGCGGATGGCTTGGGCCTGGCACAACGGCCGCCCCGCCGCCTTCAGCACCGCCGGCACCTCGGTCGAGTAGGCCAGCTTCATGATTTGTCCGGGCTGCAGCTCCAGCAGCTCGCGGATCGGAACCCGAAAGGCCGGCAGCACCAGCTCCATCTGGAAGGGCGCGCCCAGCAGCCGCTGCCGCAGCCGCGGCCGGATGTCGCTCTCCTCGTGGCGCCGGTGGTAGACCGGCGACTCGCTGAGCTTGCGCAGCAGGCCGGTGGAGATCACCGCCGGAAACGCCAGGTTGAGCATGCCGGCGGCGTTGGGCAGCCGCACCTCAAAGCTCAGCGCCAGCACTTTTTCGTGCGGGGGCATGAGGCGCAGGATCTGGGCCATGGGCTGGCGGTGCTCGAAGCTGAAGCGCAGATCCAGCACCGGCTGCCAGACGCCCTGCAGCTCGCGGGTGAGAATGGCGATCAGGCTTTCGAGAATCTGCTCTTCGATCTCGGTCACTTCCCCGCCGGAGTGCAGGGCCGAGCCGTTGCCGCCCAGCACCAGGTCAATCATGGGATAGGCGAGCGAGAGGTCAATCTGCATGGCGGCGCTCACCCCGGTGGGGTGCACGCCCAGGGAGGCGACGTAGCAGATCTCGGGCAGGCGCTGGGTGAACTCGTCGAAGCCCAACTGCTCGATGGCCACCAGGGTGGCTTCGACGTGGGTGCGCAGGTGCGCGCCCAGCACGTGGCCGAGGTTGCGGGCGAAGCTCTCGTGCAGGCCGCCGACCACCCGCGCCTGTTCGCGGGTGAGCTGGCCGGCCTGGCGGAAATCACAGCGCGCGAACTGGCGCGGGCGGCGGACGGAGCCGGCGCGCAGGCCGCGGGCCGAGCGGAACAGCGAATCGATTTCTTCCTGGTTGAGGCTGCGTTCCATGGTGTCATCCCATCAGGTGGGCGGCGTCGACGCGCCCCGGGCGGCGGGCCGCCGGGGCGGCGGCGGGCTGGAGCGAGGCCCCCAGGCGGGTGCGCAGGCGGGCCAGCAGCGCGCTGTGGATCTGGGAGATGCGCGACTCGCCGATGCCCAGCACCGCCCCCACTTCCTTCATGGTCAGTTCCTCGAAGTAGTAGAGGCTGAGCACCTGCTGCTCGCGCTCCGGCAGCTCGGCGATCAGGCGGGCCAGAATCTCCTTCGCTTCGCTCTGCTGGCAGAGGGCAAAGGGGTCGGGGTCGGGGCTGGCCGCCGTCTCGACGGCGGGCGCGGCGTCGGCCTCGGCGGGGCCGTTGTCCAGCTCCAGCCGGTCGAGCGCCGCCACCAGGCGGTGGTACTCGCTGCTGGCCATGCCCAGGGCGGCGCAAATCTCCTCCTCGGTGGGCGTGCGGCCCAGCTTCTCCTGCAGCTCGGCGATGGCCGCCTGCAGTTCGCGTTTCTGGCGGCGCAGCTCGCGCGGGCTCCAGTCGAGCGCCCGCAGGCTGTCGAGGATGGCACCGCGGATGCGGAAGCGGGCATAGGTGCCCAGTTGGGCGTTGCGCGCCGGATCGTACTTGTGCAGCGCGTCAATCAACCCCACCACGCCGGCCTGCACCAGGTCCTCGAGCAGCACCTGGGCGGGCAGCCGTTCGTGGATGCGGCGGGCGATGTAGCGCACCTGCGGCAGGTGCTCGAGCAGCAAGCGCTCGCGCTCGGCGGCATCGAGCCTTGTGGGAGCAGCGTATTGGCGCGCGGCGCTCTGCATGGCTTACGACACCATCCCGGTGGACTGCACCGGCACCTTGGCCGGGATCTCGGCCGGCGCCAGCACGTTCAAACGCGGCCAGCTGGCCTCCAGCATGCGGCGCAGATAAAAGCGGGCGGGCGAGTTGCACAGCAGCACCTGGGGCGCGCCCACATTGGGGTCATAGGCGAAGCGCTTGAGACCCTCCAGCACCCGGCGCAGGATGCTCCCCTGGCCGGCGGCCGGCAGCGCCGGGGCGGCCTGGGGATCGAAGGCCTGGTTGAGTTCCTCCTCCAGCGGCGCCGCCAGGGTGATGACCTGCAGGCTGCCGTCGGGGTTGAGCAGCGGCTGGACCAGCGCCCGGCCCAGCGCCTGGCGCGCGGCCTCGACCATGGCCACCGGGTTCTTGCGGTTGCCGCCGGCGGCCTCGATGAGTGCCTCCAGGATCGTGGGTAGGTCGCGGATGGACACGTGCTCTCTTAGAAGTTGCTGAAGAATCTTTTGCAGCTCACCCAAACTCAGCAATTTGGGGACCAACTCCTCCACCAGCTTGGGTTGGGTGTCGGTGAGGGCGTCGAGCAGACGCTGGGTTTCCTGGCGGGTGAGCAGCTCGTGGGCGTTCTGGCGGATCAGCTCGGCGATGTGGGTGGCCATCACCGCCGTCTGGTCCACCACGGCGAAGCCGTCGGCCAGCGCCTGTTCCTGCTGCTGCGGCGCGATCCAGCGGGCGGCCACGCCGAAGGCGGGCTCGCGCGTCTCGCGGCCGTCGAGCGGCGGCGCTTCCGGGCCGGAGTGAATGGCCAGTAGATGATTCTGGTAGGTTTCGTAGCGGCCGATCTCCACCCCGCGCAGCGAGAGCACGTATTCACGCGGCTGCAACTGCAGGTTGTCGGTGATGTGGATGGAGGGCACGATGAAGCCTAACTGCAACGCCAGTTGCTTGCGCAGCGAGCGCACCCGGGGCAGTAGCTTGCCGCCCTGGGCCTCGTCCACCAGCGGCACCAGCGCGTAGCCGACCTCGAGCGAGAGCGGTTCGATCTTGAGCAGCGGTTCCAGCGCCTCCGACGTCGCCCCTCCGGCGGCCGCGGCGGCGGCGGCGGCGGGCTTTTCCGCGTCACCATGCTTGCTGAGCCGGTGGGCGCCCCAGGCCAGCAGGCCGCCCAGGGTGAGAAAGGAGACTTTGGGCAGACCGGGCATGAGGGCCAGCGCGCCCAGGGCGCCGCCGGCGATCCACAACGCCCGCGGCTTGGCGAACAGTTGCGCGCCCAGGTCGGCGCCCAGGCTCTGCTCGGAGCTGGCGCGGGTGATGACGATGGCGCCGGCCACCGAAACCAGCAGCGAGGGTATCAGGGTGACCAGCCCATCGCCCACGGTGAGGATGGTGTAGGTTTCGAGCGCGCCCATCCAGGGCATGCCCGGCTGGAACACGCCGATCAGGACGCCGGCGACGATGTTGATGGCGGTGATCAGCATGGGGGCCATGGCGTCGCGCTGGTTGAAGCGCGCCGCGCCGTCCATGGCGCCGTAGAACTCGGCCTCGCGGGCGATCGCCTGCCGCCGTTCCCGCGCCTGGCTCTCGTTGATCATGCCGGCGTTGAGATCGGCGTCAATCGCCATCTGCTTGCCGGGCAGGGCATCCAAAGTGAAGCGGGCGGTGACCTCGGCGGTGCGCACTGCGCCGTGGCTGACCACCAGGTACTGGATGGCGATCAGCGCCAGAAAGATCACGAAGCCGACCACGTAGTTGCCGCCCACCACGAACTGTCCGAAAGCCTCGATGACATGGCCGGCGGCGGCCGCGCCCGAGGATCCGTGCAGCAGGATGCGCCGGGTGCTGGCCAGGTTGAGCGCCAGCCGGAACAGGGTGAGCAGCAGCAGCAGCGAGGGGAAGACGCTGAACTGCACCGGGCGGAGAATCTGCACCGCCACCAGCAGCACCAGCATCGAGCAGGCGATGCTGACCGTCAGCAGCAGATCGAGCGCCAGCGCCGGGATGGGCACCAGCATGATGGCCACCAGCGCCACCGCGGCCACCGGCAGCGTCCAGTCCATGGCATGGGAGTGGCGGCCGGCGGGCGCCGCCGCCCCCCCGGACTTGGCCGGGGCCGGAGCGGCGCGCAGGGCTTTGGCGGGTGCGGACATGGTGGTTCACCCGCCACCGTGCACGTCGGCGGCCAATGGCAGGTTAGAAGGTTCTTAACCAGCGGGCGGCGGCGGCGGGCGGGGCCGGCCGGTATAATCCGCACATGCGCGGGATGGGGACAACCGGGGTGCTGATCCTGGCGGGGCTGTGCCTGGCGGCGGGTGGGCGGCGGCCGGGCATCGGGAGGCGCGGGGCTGCGGGCGTGGATGCCGATCACGACGGGGTCAGTGACGCGCTCGAGCAGACACTGCTCCATCAGTTTGCGCCGCGCTTTCTGGTGGCGCGGGAGGATTGCGCCGGGCGGCCGGCGCGGTTCGCGCCGGGGAGCGCGGCCCCGCGGGCCCTGGCCGCGGACGGGACGATCTACGGCCAGGTGTTTCCGCTGGCGCAGCCGCGGGGGGCGCTCGAGATTCACTACTACGACCTGTGGGCGCGCGACTGCGGCGCCGACGGGCATGCGCTCGACGCCGAACATGTGGCCGCGCTGGTCGAACCAGCGGCGGGCGGCGGCTGGCGGGCGGCCTACTGGTATGCGGCGGCGCACGAGGACACGGTGTGCGACGTCAGCCAGATCGCCGCGGCGGAGGCGGTGGATGCCGCCGATCAAGGCCCCAGGATTTGGATCTCGGCGGGCAAGCACGCGGCCTTTCTGGCGCCCGGGCCCTGCGCCCACGGCTGCGGCCACGACGTTTGCAGCGACGCGGTTCCGCTCTCACCTCCGGCGATGATCAACCTGGGCGAACCCGGACATCCGCTGCACGGGGCGGTGTGGGCGGCGGCGGCGCAGTGGCCGCTGGGGACCAAGATGGCGACTTCGGATTTTCCGCCGGCCGTGGTGGCTGCGCTGCCGGCCGGCGGCATCACCTTGTTCCATCCCGGCCGTCACCCGATGCAGGGGGTGGTGGCGATCAGCAGCCGCACCGCGGATGACACCACCGGTGCGCTGGCCACCGGCCAGGGGGCGACGGGAAATGGCCTCGGCGCCGGGGCCGCCCACGCGCTGCGCGCGCTCAAAAAGTCCGCGGGGGCGGTGGCGCGTTTCCTGGGCCTGGGCGGCGGCGGAGCGGGCGGCTAGCCCTGCCGGTCGCCCAGCTCGCGCAGGTATTCCCAGGTAAAGATGCCGGTCTTGTGGCTGTCGGAAAATTCGAACTGCAGGGCGTAGCGGCCGACGGGGTGGACGGCGAGCAGGCGCGAGCCGGTGGGCTTGAATATCTGCAGGGGGTTGGGCCTGGCTTCGGGCGGCGGTACGGCGGTGGAACGGTCGCCGGTGTGGTGCAGGTCGGCGCAGGTGGCGCAAGGGCAGGCGGCGCGGAGCGAGGCGATGGAAAACTGGTCCTGGCGGCCGTCATTCCAGACGATGGTCACCCCCTGGCTGAGCGAAACATCCACGGATTGGGGCTGAAAATCGGTCACGGCGCCAGCGGCACGTGGGCGACCACGCGCAAGCCATAGGCTTCGAGGCCGGCCAGGCGGCGGGGATGGTCGGTGAGCAGGCGGATGGGCCCCACCCCCAGATCGGCGAGAATTTGCGCGCCCAGGCCGATCTGCCGCTGGATGGTGGTGTGGTCCTCGCTCTCGGCGGCGCTGCCGGCGTGGGCCAGAACGCCGCCGCTGATTTCGTAGCCGGGGCGGGTCTGGTGGAGGTAGACGAGCACGCCGCCGCCGGCGGCCTGGATGCGGCGCAGCGCCGCGGCCAGATTGGCGGCGCAGGCGCACTGCGTGGCCCCCATCGCCGCTGGCAGGCAGTGGGTCTGCACCCGCACCAGGGTGGGGGCGCCGGGCGTGAGGGTGCCGAAGACCAGGGCGGTGTGCAGCTCGCCGTCGAGGACGCTGCGGTAGCCGATCATGCGGCAGGCGCCGTAGGCCGTCTGCTGGGCGGCTTCGCCCACCCGCTCGACGTGGCGTTCGTTCTGCAGCCGGTAACGGATCAGGTCGGCGACCGAGATCATGCGCAGACCGTGCTGGCGGCAGAACTCCCGCAACTCGGGCACCCGCGCCATGGTGCCGTCCTCGTTCATGATTTCGCAGATCACCCCCGCCGGGCGGAGGCCGGCGAGGCGGGCGAGATCCACCGCCGCCTCGGTCTGGCCGGCGCGGCTGAGCACGCCGCCGGGACGGGCGCGCAAGGGGAAGATGTGGCCGGGGCGGGCGAGATCGGCGGGCTGGGCCCCGGGGTCCACCAAAACCTGGATGGAGCGGGCCCGGTCGGCGGCGGAGATGCCGGTGGAGACGCCGGTGCGGGCATCCACCGATTCGCAAAAGGCGGTGCCGAAGTTGCTGGTGTTGTCGGCGGTCATCAGCGGGATGCGCAGCCCGTCCAGCCGCTCCGGGGTCAGGGCCACGCAGATGAGCCCGCGGCCGTGGCGCGCCATGAAGTTGATGGCTTCGGGGGTGGCATGCTCGGCGGCGAGGGTGAGGTCGCCCTCATTCTCGCGATCGGCGTCGTCCACCACGACCACCATGCGGCCGGCGCGGATGTCCTCCAGCGCCGCCGGAATGGCGGCCAGGGCGGGGGTTTCCACGGCGGGCGTCACCCTTCTAGTGTAAGGGAGAAGCAAGACGGGTCAGGGCTCAGGGTTGAGGGGTCAGCGGCCGGCGATACCCGCGGGCGCACCACCCTGCCGCCAAGCTCCGTCACACCCTCTGGAGACGCGGCCTCCCGGCGCAGCGTCTCTGGCGGCCGGCGCGAGCGGGACGCGCCGGGCCGGGGGCCCCCGCGAGCAAGGAATGCCTAGTCCACACTGCGCTTGCGGGCCGCGGCGCCGATGGACTGCAACTGCTTGAGCAGGATCTGCGACAGCCGGCCCAGCTCATGATGATGCAGCTCGGCCAGGTTGGAGATCAGCTCCTCGCCCTTGGGGGTGAGCGACACCTGGACGGTGCGGCGGTCTTCCTTGCCCTGGGTGCGCTTGACCAGCTTCAGGTTCTGGGCGCGGGTGACGAGGGCGACGGCGGCGTGGTGGGAGACCTGCAGCCGCTCGGCGATCTCCGCCACGTTGGCCCAAGGACGTCCGTGCATGCCCTTGATGGTCATCAGCAACTGGTGCTGCTGCGGGGAAACGCCGGCCTGGCGCGCGGCGCGCTCGCTGAAGCGCAAAAATTGGCGCAGGGCATAGCGGAACTGGGCGAGGGATTCGATGTCGGCTTTGCTGATTCGCATGGGAGTTGGAAGCGCACGGTGCGCTCATTCAGAATAGCCCAAATGGAACAGCAAGAGGGAAAAAATGGGATGCTGCGGATACAAAAATCACCCGCCCCGGGCGGGCGGCGCCTTCCGGCGCGGGAGCGCCGAAAATATGTCTGTCTGCGTAGCTATTTGGGGCGACCGGAAACCGGTTTACACTGGAGCGTGCCCCGCCGCATGAAGGTTTTGAGCGTCGCCGCCGCCGCCATCCTGGTGGCCCTGGCCGGCTGTGACTGGCTGCGGAAGCCGGCGCCCGGGCCGGACGTGCTGGCCATGGTCAATGGCCAGCCGATTCAGGCGGCCGAGCTCAATCAGCTCTACGCCGAGCAGACCGCCGGCGCCGCCGCGCCCCTGCCGCCGCAGCAAAGCCTGCAGTTGCGGCTGTCGTTGCTCAACCAGCTCATTGACCGCCACATTCTGCTGCAGTATGCCGCCCAGTTGGGCATCCAGCCCGATGCGCAGCAGTTGGAGCGCGAGTTGAGCGTGGCCCGCACCCGCCAGCCCGCCCCGCCCGAGGCCGAACTGCGGCAGCAAACCGCCGACACCCTGGTGCTCAACCAGCTCCTGCAGCAGGAAGTGGTGGACAAAATTCACATCGGCGACCAGGACATTGCCCAGTTCTACCAGCAGAACCAGGCCAGCTTTCACCTGCCCGAGCGGCAGTACCACGTGCTCGAGATTGTGGTTACGCCCCGGCCCGGCGCGGTGACCAACCTGGCCGAAGACAAGGCCACCACGCCGGCGGCGGCCCGCAAGAAGATGACGATGCTGGAGCAGAGGCTGGCGGCCAAGGCCGATTTCGCCACCCTGGCGCAGCAGTACTCGGAAGATCCGGCCACCGCTTCCAGCGGCGGCGACCTGGGCCTGATTCCGCAGTCGGTGCTGATGAGCCAGACGCCCGGCGCCCTGCGCGACGCCATTCTCCGCCTCCAGCCCGGTCAGGTTTCGCCGGTGATTGCCACCCCGGACGGCTACTACCTGCTGAAGTTGGAGGGCATCGAACCGGCCGGCGTGCGGCCCTTGACCGACCCTCAGGTGAAGCAGAGTATCCGCGACCTGCTCACCAATGCCCGCCAGCAGGTCTTGCAGGCCGCTTTTCTGACCACCGTCCGCGACCGGGCCAGAGTGGAAAATTTCCTCGCCGAGCGCCTGCTGAACGGCCAGTCCTGACGTCTCGCCGGCGACGGCCGAGTTGACTCGCCGCAGGCAAGATCGAGGCCGTCGGCATACTCGGCCGATCCTGGCGCGGCCGAGGGGCGCCGACCATCGCCGGGGCCCCCGCAAAAACAGGCTGTGCCTGAAACCCGAACGGGTCCGCAAGCATCTCAAGCGCCCATGGTGGTGATCTGGTGGATCATTGTCGGGCTGATCGCCGGCTGGGCTACCGGCAAGATTATGCATGGCCACGGGTTTGGGCCCCTCCTGGACATTGTGGTCGGCATCATCGGGGCGATTATCGGAGGGTGGATCATGCTGGCTCTCGGGGCGGCACCCAGAGGCGGCATCCTTTACACCATCCTGGTGGCCATATTGGGGGCGGTCATTTTAACCCTCATCGTGCGCGCCCTGGTGGGCCGCCAGGCACGCAGCCGCGGCTGAGACGATCGCGCCGGCGTTGATGCCCGCGATGCACGCGTATGGCCGGGGATGGGTGCAGCGCGCCTCCCGATATATCCAGCAACTGTTGCAGGGGCTGCACGGCAGCGCCTGGTAAACGCTTACCGAACGCGGGTTGCGCGGGCCGTAGCGCAGGGGCGAGTCAGGGCCGAAGACGCCCACCACAGGCACGCCCATGGCGGCGGCCAGGTGCATGGGACCGCTGTCAATGGCGATCACCGCCGCGGCCGCAGCCATCACCGCCGCCAACTCCTGCAGCGTGAAAGCGGTGGCGAGCCGGGCGCGGGGCGACAAGGCAGCGATCTCACGGCACAGCGCCGCCTCCTGGCGCGCCCCCACCACCACCACCGGCCACTCCGGCAGCGCTGCCGCCACTTCCGCCCACACCGCGGGCGCAAGCCGCCGAAACCGCACCGTATCGCCGGAGCCGGGCGCAAACACCACGTAGCGGCCCGGCGCCAAGGAGTTTTGTTCCCGCCAGCGGGCGGCGGCGGCCGCCGCCTGGGGAGTAAAAGGCAGCGGCATCAACTCCGGCGCGGGGGAGAAGCCGGCCGCCCGGGCCAGGTCGTCGAAAATATCCTTCATGTGACGGATCGAGCTGTCGGCGGCCTCGGGGCGCACCAGCACATCGTACAAAGCATTACGGCGGCGGCTGGCGACGCGAAATCCGAAGCGGAGGGCGCGGCGGGGCGTGGCCTGGGCCAGCGCCGCCGACCAGAACACGTGCTGCTCGAAGTCGAGCACCGCGGCCGCCTGGCGCAGGGCGCGCAGCGCGGCCACCCAACAGGCCGGATGCCGCCCCAGGATCACGACTTCGTCAGCCACGCCGGGGGCCGTGAACACACCGGCCGCACGCCGGGTGGTGAGGATGGTGAGTCGCCGCCCGGCGGCGCGGATGGCGGCGAGCGAGGGCAGCATCAGCACCGCATCGCCCATGCCCACCAGCTTGATCGCCACCACCGGGCCGGGGGCGGCAATTCCCGGCGGTGATTGGCGGCGAGCAGCGGCGAGCGCCAGGGGCGCGACGACGAGCTCGTCGCAGGCGCGGATCAGCCAGGTCTTCACCGCGGCAACTCCTGGTAGAGATCCAGCCATTGCGCGTTGATGGCGCTTTCCGAAAAGCGCTCGCGCACCCGCTGCCGCCCGCCGGCGATCAAGCGCGCCCGCAGCTCCGGCTCGCGCGCCAGGCGCAGCAGGGCGGCGGCCAGCGCGCCGGCATCGCCGGGCGGGGTGAGCAGGCCGCTATGTTCCGGCTCGACGATTTCCAGCATGCCGCCGGCGGCGGCGGCCACCAGCGGCACGCCGGCGGCCATGGCCTCGATGGCGGTGCGCCCGAAGGGCTCGGGAAGCGTGGAGGCGTGCACGGCCACATCGCAGGCGGCGTAGGCGTCGGCCAGGCCATCCTGCAGGTAGCCGGTAAAGCGGACGGCGTCGGCGAGGCCGAGGTCGCGCGCCCTGACCTCCAACTGGCTGCGGCGCCGGCCGTGGCCATGAGTGTCGTAGACGTCGTCGCCGACGATCAGAAAATGAGCCTGGGGAAGCTCCCGGTGCACCGCGCGCGCGGCTTCGAGAAAAACATCGTGACCTTTCCAGGGGGCGAGGATGGCGGTGATGCCGAAGACCAAGGCATCGGCGGGCAGTTGCCAGCGTTGGCGGAAGGCGGCGCGGTCGCCGCCCGCCAGCGCGTCCGGGTCCATGCCGTTGGGGATGGTCCGCAATTTGCCGGCGAGGGCGGGCACGCGTTCGGCGTAGGCGGCGGCCACCGCCCGCGAGTTGGCCACCGCCGCCGCCGCGCGCGGAGCAAAGTGCTGCAGCAGGCGGTTGGAAAAACTCCCGGGATCGGGCAGGGGAAAATCATGCAGATGCCAGATCAACGGCGGCGGCGCGGCGGCCATGGCGGCCAGCAGGTGCATCTTGAGGCCGTTGCTGTGGAGCAGCCCCGGCTGCAGGGCGGCGACGGCACGGCGCAGGCGGCGGGCGTACAAGGGCGCCTGCCATACCGGCGCGGTGCGCGCCGCCAGGCCGCTGACCGGATGGAAGCGGCTGGTGCGGCGCAGCGCCGCGGGCAAGGGCAGCAGGTGCGCCGCCACGCCGGCCTCGGCGAGCAGCGCCAGCAGCGGTCCGCGCGAGCCCACCAGCACCTCGGGGCGAAAGCGGCCATCGCGCGCCAGCCCGGAGGCGCAACTCAGCAGACACCGTTCGGCGCCGCCCACCTGACCCGAGGTGGCAAGGTACAGCACCGACGTCATGGCAGCAGCTCCTGGTGCAGGGCGCGCACCTGGGCGGCGGCGTGGTCCCAGTTGTACTCCGCGAGCACGCGCTGCCTTCCCGCCTGCCCCAGGGCAGACGCCCATGGCGGATCGCCCAACAGGCGCGCCAGGCCGTCGGCGATGGCGGCCGGCGAGGCGGGGTCCACGAGCAGGCCGGTGACGCCCTCCACCACGGCATCGGGGATGCCGCCGCTGCGGCCGGCCACCACCGGCTTGCCGCGCGCGGCGGCCTCCAGCAGCACGATGCCGAAACCCTCATAGCCCAGGCCGCGGCGTTGCCGCTCCTCCCGGCTGGCCAGCAGAAAGACGTCGCAGGCGTCGTAGGCGGCGAGCAGCGCCGGCTCGGGCAGCGCTCCGCAGAATTCGACGGCGCCCGCCAGGCCCAGCGAACGGGCGAGGACCTCCAGCGCGGCGCGGTCGTCGCCGTCTCCCACGATGCGGTAGCGAAAAGCCACTCCCCGCCTTCGCAGTTCGGCGCAGGCGCGCAGGGCGTGGTCGAGGCCCTTGTAGCGGTCGCGAGCGCACAAGCGCGCCACGGTGAGAATCACCGGTGGTTCCCCGGCCGCGCGCGCCGCCCGCGCCAAAGGAAGCCGCGCCCAGGCGGGCGTGGCGCCGAGGGTGATTTTGTGCAGCGGCGGGGTGCGATGGCCCACCAGATCGCGCACCCGGGCGGCGGTAAAGTCGCTGTTGACCAGAATCGCCGCCGCCCCGGCCAGCGCCCGCCGCGCCCGGGCCGGAAAGCGGCACTTGGTGATCTCCTCGCCGTGCGCCCATACCAGGTAACGGGCGCCGGTGCGGCGTTGCAGGCGGCGAGCCCCGTAGGCGGCGAAGAGATGGTTGCAATGCACCAGGCAGGGAGGCGCGCACTCGGGCGCCAGCACCGCCGCCGCCTGGCGCAGGTAGCGCAGCAGCGCCAGATTGGAGCCCAAAAGCGCCGCGGTACGCGTGAGCGGCAGGGCGGCGAAGGTGGCCGCGTCCTGTGCCGCCGGGGCGACCGCGCGGCGGGTAATGTCGGTCAGGCGGGAGTAGATCTCCGCCGTCAGAGTCTGGATGCCGCCGCGCGCTGGAGGGAAATCCGTGGCCAGCAGCAGCAGGCTGCGGGCGGCGGCGGGAGCGGGAAGGGTGCTCACCGGGCTGGATCTCCGGCCGCGGCGGGCACCGGCGCGGCGGCGGCGGTGGTGGCGCGCAGGATGCGGACCGTATGCTCGAGTGCAAACTGGCGGTAGTAGAGTTCCTGCCCGCGGGTGGCGAGGGTTTGGCGGCGGGCCGTGTCGCCGAGCAATTCCTCCGCCACCGGGCGCAGCGCCACGGGCGCGGCCAGCGCCACCGCCCCGGCTTGGCGCCATACCGGCTCGGTGGCTTCGCCGGCATGGCTGAGCAGGCAGCGGCCCAGCGCCAGGCCGGCCATGGCGGTGCCGCGCCGGCCGCTGATGCCGTCTGGATAGGGCTGCACCAGCAGATCGGCGGCGGCGATGTGGGCGCTGGCCGCGGCCGTGGGCAGCAGGCCGGGTGCGTGCAGGCGGGCGGCCAGGGCGGGCGCGGCGGCAAGGATCTCCTCGCGCAGTTTTTCTCCGCCTTCGCCGATCAGCAGGGCATTCAATTCCGGATCGCGCTCCAACAACTCGCGCAGCAGCGGGCGCAGGCAGGCACGGGCAAATTCCTGGAAGCGGCCAAAGCTGGCCACCAGCTTGCCGCCTGGCGCCAGCCGGGCGCGCACGGCGGCCACCTCCTCCGCCGGCGCCGTGAGCGGCAGGTTGCTGGGCACCGGCATCCAGTGCGCGGGAGGGCTGCCGGGCAGCAGTTCCTGCAGAAAGGCATCCCAGGCCGGGGTGGAGACGAAGGCCTCGGCGGCGGCGCGCCGCAACTGGCGCGCCATGTGCTGGGTGACGCCCGCCAGCACTTGCAGCGGGCGGCGCGCTCCCGGTTCCGCCTTCACCGCCACTTCGTGAAACATGATCCACAACGGCTGCGGCCGCGGCCGCGCCAGCCAGCGCGTCAGGCGGACGTTCATGGCCTTGTAGCCGAAGGCGTGGGGCACGTACTGCAACAGCAGCCGCATCTGCGCCGGGGCCTTTTCCAGATCGGCGGCGAGCTGGCGCCGCCCCTTGCGATGGAACAGATCCGGCAGGGGGTGGGTGACAATGCCCGCGCTCTCGTCCAGCGGACCCGGCGCCCAGACATGCACCGCGTCGCCCGCCGCGGCCAGCGCCGCCGCCAGTTGGGCGGTGTAATCCGAAACGCCTCCGGGAGCGGGCGGATACTCGCCGGTGATCAGCCCCCACGCGAAGGGACCGGGCTGGGGATCAAGGGGGCCCCAGCCCGGCCGAGCGTCAAGCGGGTCGCGTGGCGCAGCCACGCGGGGTCCCGAGCCAATCGAAGTGTTTTCAGGCATCGGCGAACTCCGGGAAGGCGCGGCCCGGCATGCCCAGCAGCGGAGCCAGGCGCGCCAGATGGGCGGCGGGCGTGAAGCCGGCGCTGTGCCGCCACGCCTGCTCGCGCAGCGCCTGCCAGTGGGCCGGGTCCTCCAGCGCGCGCACCAGAGCCGCCGCCAGACCGCGGGCCGAGGGGGGCACGACCCCGGCCGATTCGCCGGTCACCCCCGGTTCGAGCCAGTCGCAAATGCCGCCGTGGGCAAAGGCCACCGCCGGCACGCCCTGCGCCGCCGCCTCCATGCCCACCAGCCCATACGGCTCGGGCCACAGGCTGGGGACCGCCATCACGTCGGCATCCGCCAGCGTTTGGCAACGCTCCGCGGGCGTCAGCCAGCCGGGAAAGTGGGCGTCGACATCGAGACGATGGGCAAGCCCTTGCAGCCCCGCCCGCTCCGGCCCGTCGCCGGCGATGGTCACCCGCAGCCGCCGCCGCAGTTGAGCCTGGGCGCGGGCGCAGGCGTGCAGCAGCACGGCGCCCCCCTTGTTGGCGGTCAGGCGGGCCAGCATAAGGACATGATGCGGCAGGCCGGGGCTGGGCGCGAGCACCTCAGCGCGGGGGGCGAGCAAGGGGTAGCCCACCACCACCACCGGCGGACCCTGGGGGCCGGCGGCGCGCCGCAGCTCGGCCGCCATGTGCAGGCTGGCCACCATAATCGCGGCGTAGTTCCGCAAGCCGCGGGCGCGTTCCCGCTGGCGGCGGTAGCTTTGGGCAAATCCCGCCGGGTTGAGCAGGCCGCAGTGGCGGGTGAAGTTGAGGGGGATGCAGCCGGCGTCGAAGGGCCGGGCGCAGGGCACCGGCCGCGGCCACTGGTGCATCTTGCGGCCGGTGGCGCAGGCGCCGTCGTAGTTGTGCGCGTACAACACCGCCGGAGCCAGTTCCCGCAGCCGGGCTTCGAGCCCGCCCTCCGCCAGGCCGTGCGCCCAAATGCGTTCCGGCGCCCAGGCCCGCGCCGCGGTCAGCGCCGCCTCCGGCCCCAGAGCGGAAACGTCAAACTCCGCGCAGCCGGCAAAGGGATCCGGCTCCGCGCCCCCGGCCTCCGCCCGCTGCTCGTAGAGGATGCCCAGCTCGCACCCGGCGGCGCGCAGGTGCGCCGCCATGCCCCGCAGATAGGTCTCCACCCCGCCAATCGGCCCGCGGGCGTGGGTGGCGAGGAGCAGGCGCATAAGGATCAGGCGCGCTGTCGCGCGGCCTCGCCGCTGCGGCGCAGAATGCGGGCCGGAAGATGCTGCCCCATGGAGTGCTCATAGGCCTGCGCCGCCACTCCCTGGGGATAGGCGATGCCCAGCTTCCCGCGCACCTCGCCTTCGATGCGGTCGCGGGCCGCCGCCAAATCGGGCGCGGTGAGGAAGTCGGTGTGCACAAAGGCAGTGTACGCGCCCGGCGCGCCCTTGTAGTACTCGGCCACCTGGGTGAAGTCCACCTCGCGGCTGTGCAGACGATCGCCGCCGGGGGCGGTGTAGGTCCATACGCCGGGAGCGGTGGGCTCGGCCTCGTCAAAATAGGGCGTGCCGGGGTAGGTGGTGATGACGGTCAGGTCAAAATCGTCCGGCCGCGCCTCCAGCAGCCAGTCACGCGTGGCAGCGAGCGTGGCGGGGGATTCGCCCGGATGCCCGGCCGACATCAGCGCCTTCACCTTCAATCCGTGGGCGTGGGCAATTTGGACGCAGCGGGTGTTGTCGGCGCGCGTGGCTTTCTTCTGGATGTTTTCCAGAATGCGCTCGTCGCCCGACTCGAAGCCCACCAGAATCCACCGAAAGCCGGCCGCGCGCATGGCTTCGGCCTGTTCGGCGGTGAAAAGCTGCGACTTGATGAAGCCGCGCATGTGGAAGCGTTCGCCGCGCCGGCGCTGCGCCTCCGCCAGGCTGTGCATGAGGGCCAGCATCCCGGGGTTGACGTTGAGCTCGTCGTCGTAGAGCATGAAGCCGCGCACGCCGTACTGCTCCCGCAGTTGCAGAATCTCCTCCACCACCGCCGCCGCCGGCCGGGTGCGCACCCGCCGCAGGAACGGGCTCAGCCGCCCGCCGCAGAAACCGCAGCCGAAGGGGCAGCCCAGTTGGGCGATCAGCGACAGGGCGCGCTGGCCGTCAATGGTGTAGCGGTAGCTGTCCACATCCATCAGATGGCGGGCGGGCGGCGGGAAATCGGCCAGCTCCGCGCTGGCCAGAAACAGCGGCGACCGGGGATCATCGGCGTCGAGCAGTCGCGGCGCGTCCGGCTCCAGGGCGGCGAAGATGGCGCGCTCCCCGTCTCCCGCCACCACCACGTCGAAGGCCTCGAGCAGACGCGCCTCGGCGGCGCGGCCCCGGCCCGGCCGGCGGCGTTTCGCTTCCAGGCGCGCGGCGGCGTGCACCAGGGTGGCGTGCGGCCCGCCGAGGATCAGCCGCGCTCCGGGCCGCGCCGCGCGCATGGCCTCTGCCAGGCGCATGGCGGCGGGCATCTGCGGCGTGGTGGCGGTCAGGCCAAACGCCGCCGCCTCGGAGGTGCGGCAGTGCGCCGCCATGGCCGCGGTAAAGTTGGCCACGCCGGAGAGGTCCACCATCTCGACCTCGACTCCCGCGCGCTCCAGCACCGCCGCCACCTTGAGGATGCCCAGCGACATGAACACGCGTTCGTCGAGCAGGAAACCGGAGGGCGGAATCACCAGACAGACCGTGGGGCTCATGCCGCGCTCCCGGCCGCGCGCGGCCGGCGCAGTTCCCGCCAGCGCTCCCGCCAGGCGGCGCGGTCGGCGGCGCGCAGCACCAGAAACCAGCAGTACACTCCCGCCGCCGCGCCCAGCCCGGTCATGTTTACGATCAGCCCCGCCCAGCCCAAATTCCGGGGCAGCAGGCGCGCCGCCGCCGCGATCAGCGCCGCGCCCACCCCGCCGCGCACCAGCGCCGCGGCGCAGGCGGCGGCCAGCGCCGTGCCGCTCAGGCCATAGAGCCGCACCGCCAGCCGAGGCAGGTACCAGGCGTCGGTGAGCAGATACGCCGCCAGCGTGCCGCAGGCCACGCCCGCCACTCCCCACTGCCGCGCCCACCAGAGGCTCAGCCCCAGGTTGATCGCCGCGCCCGCCGTGCTGGATTTCAGCCGCCGCCGCGCATCACCCTGGGTGTCGAGCAGCCAGCCAAAGAAGCAGACGAAACCAAACACCGCCAGCGCGGCGGCGGTGGCCCAGGTGAGCGCCAGGCCATCAAAATGTTCCGCGCCCACCCACAGCCGTACAAATGCAGGCGTGAAGCTGCCCACCAGCGCCATCAGCACCAGCCCCACGCCCAGCACCGCCGCCGCCAGCTCGACGATGCGGGCGCTGAAGGCGGCGTGGTCGCGTTGGCGCAGCTCGCCCAGCGCCGCCCAGCTCACCGCGCCGATATCGGTCAGCCGCGCCCCGGCCAGCAGCGGCAGCGCCTGGGTGAGAGCGAAGCCGGTCACTGCCGCCGGCCCCAGCACCACCCCCACCACGGTGTTGTCGGTGAGCTGGTTGATCTGGTTGCCCGCCATGGCGATCACCAGCGGCCAGTTGAAGTTCCAGATTTCGCCGAGCGGCAGCCGCGCCGGTGCGGTCCCGCGCCACTGGGGCAGGAACCGCCCCGCCCAGATGCGCCACAGCAGCGCGCCCACCGCCATGCCGGCGATGCTGGCGGCGGCCATGCCCACCAGGCCCCAGCCCGCCCACACCCACCACAGCGACCGCGCGGTGATGAGTAGCGACTGGATCAGGATGGCGGCGCGCACCAGGTAGCCGCGCTGCACCGTCTCCAGCACGCTGCGAAACAGCAGCGGCGGGGTGAGTGCCAGGCTGCCCACGGCGGCGATCGCCACCGCCCAGCGCAGCGCGCCGCCCAAGCCCGCGCCCACCTGCAACAGATGCGGCGCCCACCAGGCCAGCCCGGCAGCCAGCGGCAGCAACGCCAGCGCGGCCCAGAGATACAGCCGCAGCCCGCGCCGTGCCATCGCGGTCAGCGCCCGCGCTCCCTCTTCACTCGTATGCGCGCGCAGCAGGAAGATGGTCAGCGCCCCCGGGCCCAGCGCCAACTGACTCAACCCCAGGTAACCCAGCCATTCGCCGATCACGGTCCAGGCGCCCCAGGGCGTGTCGCCCAGCCAGCGCACCAGAAAGGGCGTGGCAAAAAAACCGGCCAGCGAAACCAATGCCGTCGCCGCCACCCCGGTCAGCCAGGTGGCCACCGAGCGATGGGCGCGGCGCAGATCGGGCTGGGCGGCGGTGCTCATGCCGTCGCGCCCCGCCCGCCCCTGACCAGCGCCAGCATCGCCGCCGCCATGTCATCCCAGGTATGGGCGTGCAAGCGGCGGCTCTGCTCCAGCAGGGGCGCGGCCAGAGCATCGGGATTCTTTCCCCAGGCGCGCAGGCGTTCGGCCAGCGCCGCGGCGTCTTCGGGATTGTCCAGCAACAACTGGCCGCGCAGCTCGGGCAGGCAGCGCTCGGCCACGCCGGCCGCGGCGCTCACCAGGGCGGGCAGCGCCCGCGCCCAGGCTTCGTGCACCGCCAGGCCATAGGCCTCGTAACGGGTGGGCGCAACCATCAGATCGCTGGCGGCGAGCAGGCGGGGAACGTCATCGCGCAAGCCCAAAAAACGGATGCTGCCGGCCGCGGCGGCGTTGCCCGCCGCCCGCGCCCGCCAGGCCTCCAGTTCCGCTCCCCGCCCCACCACCACCAGGTCTGCCTCCCAGCCGGGATCGGCGCACACCGCCTGCCAGGCGGCAAACAGCGTATCGAAACCCTTGCGCCGGTCGCCCAGCGCGCCGACAAACAGCACCACCCGCCGCTCCGGCGCCCAGCCCAGCGCCGCCCGCGCGGCGGCACGGTCGCCGGCGGTGATGGGCGCGAGCGCCTGGGGATCGGTGCCGTAGTACACGGTATGGACGCGCTCCGGGTGCACGCCGAGCCGGGCGAGGATCTCCCGCCGTGTCGCCTCCGAGTTGGCGATCACCACCCGCGCGCGCCGCAGCGCTTTCTGCTCATCGGCCAGCGCCCGCTGATGCTTGAGCCGCTGCCACGCGCGCCGCGCCGGCGAACCGGCCAGCGGGGCGCGATAGGCCGCGTGCAGGTAATGCACCCAGTTCACATCCGGCCAGGGACAGTTGCCGCCGTTGACGATGACCCGCGCGCCCTGCGGCGCAAGCTGCTGCGCCGCCCGCATCCCGGCGCGGCGCAGCCGGCTCCAGCCCAGCGCGTCATGGCCCAGCGGCCGCGCCACCCGTTGCCAGCGCAGGTTGGGATAACCCAGCAGCGGCGCCGCCGCCTGATGCGCCACCAGATGCACTTCCCCGCCCTGCCGCGCCAGGTAATCGGCAAGCGCGTAGTTGGCGCGATCCATGCCGCCGGTGAGGATAAAATCGGCGGCGACGAGGACAAAAGGCCCGGGCATCACCGCCCTCCGCCATGGGCGGCGCGCGGCGACTCGCGTGCGGATGCCGCCACCGCCGCTAATACCAGCGCGTTGAGGAACCAGAACTCGAGCCCCATCTGCCCGGTGAACGGGGTGTAGTCAAACGTCAGCGCCACGATGCCCACATCGTAGGCCAGACAGAGGGCGGCCCAGAGCCACAGCCGCTGCCGCCGGCGCGCCAGCCGGAACAGGCTCCAGCCGGTAAGCAGCAGCAGCACCACGTAGGCGGCCAGCAGCGGCGCGCCGCCGTCCAGCACCCAGGCCTGCCATTGGATCTCGACGTAAAGGCTGCCGGTTTGGGGGTCGGAGTTATCCCCGAAGTACTGGTTCATCATGCCCCAGCGCCCCAGCCCCGCGCCCAGCGGATACTGGTGCAGGAAAGGCCCAAAGGCCTGCGCCAGAAAGGTGCCGCGCTCCTGGCGATATACCCGTTCGCCCTGCCCGCCGCCCAGGCTGGTGACGCGCTGGATCATGTCGCTGCCGCCCACTCCCGCCGCCACACGAAAGCTGCCCAGCGCCAGCACCAGCACCAGCCCGGCCAGCAGCGCGCCCTCCCGCCAGCGCTGCCGCCACAGCAGGATCGCCAGCATGGCGGCAAACCAGATGGCCACCACCACCAGCAGCGCGCGCTGCTGCGACAGGTAGATGATCATCATGCCCACGATCATGCTGCCCAGATAGATCAGCTTTTGCAGCCAGGCGTGGTGGGAGGGGCGGACGGTAAGCAGAAATCCCAAGCCAAACAGCACCGCCCACAGCCCCGCCGTCGCCGCCCCGCCGGGGGTGTCGGTCAGCCCCATGGGACGGAACATGTGCACGCCGTTGGCCAGGGTGATTTTGAGTCCTTCTACGTCCTGCCCCAGGCCCAGCACCACCGGCGACAACTGCGGCTGAAAGCGCCCCGGGAAGTACACCTGCAGCAGCCCCACGCCCGCGCCCAGCGTGTAGTAAGCCCAGAACCACCGGATGATGCGCTCAAACAGTCCTTCGGGAAACCGCAGCCGCGTCATCCAGAACAGCGGCGCCAGGCTGGCCACCGCCATCCCCACCCCCGCCAGGCGCGACATCCAGGTGTTGGACATGGGGTTGAGCATCTCCAGAAGAAACAGCCCAATCACCCACATGGCGGCGACGTTGACCGCATTGGCGCGCGTGCGGCCGCGCAGTCCGGCCAGGAAGAGCAGGCTGGCGGCGAAGCCGCCCACCCGCCACAGCACGCGCATCGGCCCGGCATTGAGCGCCGGAACCAGCAGCGCCAACTGGCAGGCCATCTCCAGAAGCAAAAACCACTCCGGCGCGCTCAGCCCGCGGCGGCGCGGAACGGGCGCGGCCCAGCTGGCCGCCGCGCTCACGATGTCTCTCCACCGGGCTTGCGCGCCAGCAACATAATGTTGTCGCTCGCCCCGCGCGGCCAGCGCCGGCTCACCCAGCCGGGAAACTGCCGGTCGCTGAACGGCCGCCGGCCGTGTCGAGAGTAATAAATTTCGGCCGCCACCAGCCCGCACTCGGCGGCCAGGTGACGCAGGTCGCTCTCCAGCAGCGCGGTGATGTGGGTCGGGTACAGCCCCGGCGCTTCCTGAAAGGCGGTGAATTGATGGCGCAGCACGAGCGACATTTTACTGAGCCAGCTTAACTGGTTGGGGGTGGTGACCAGCACCCAACCTCCCGGCCGCGTCAGCCGCGTCAACTCGCGCATCAGGGCGCGGGGATTTTCCAGATGCTCAATGGTTTCGACCGCCACGGCGGCATCGGCGGCGGCATCGGGCAACGGAAAGGGAGTGTGGTTCAGATCGGCCAAATGGAATTCGCGGTTGGCCGTCACCGGGGTTCCGGGGTACGCCACCACGTCCAGACCAATATACCGGCCGAGAGGGCCGTCGAGCGCCGCTGCCAGCGCCGCCTGGCCGCAGCCGACATCGAGCAGCGTGGCGCCGGGGGCGAGCTGGGCGCGCAGCGTGGCACTCACCCAGCCGATGACGGCCTCGTTGCTGGCGCCCTGGGAGAGCGCGGCGACGGCGGCAGCGGGAGACGGCGCGGTGCTCATGCC
>JBQCEU010000220.1:0-3618 GCA_051959955.1 Terriglobales bacterium
GGATGCTGCGCATGGGGGCGCCAGCACGCGGGGCGTGCCGGCTTGGGGTGGGGCGAAGCGACTGGAGCGGGAGACGGGGATCGAACCCGCGACATCCAGCTTGGGAAGCTGGCGTTCTACCGCTGAACTACTCCCGCTCGCCAGCTTTCACCATAACACATTGACGGGCGCAGGCCGAGTCCGCAAACGGTTGCACAGTTCGAGAAGGCAGCTTCCCACCCCGACGAGTGGACGTTGGTCCAAGATCCATGTTTTGTGTGGATGTGGATTGGGTGTGGATTTGCAAGTGGGTAGAGGGCCTTAATACCTTGACGAGCTGGCGCGAGCACGGAATCTTGGTTTCGATCTTTGCCTGGGCGCTGCTGGTTGTAGCGGTGGCGCTGGCGATCACCACGTCGGCGCATGCCGACACGCTGTACCTGGACACGTTTTCCATCAGCATTGCATGCAACGGCAACGCGGCGTGCTCGTCGGGTGCGTATGCCAGCACGGTGGTGGCACCCTATACGGTGCCGTTGGGACAGGCCGGGTTTTCGGTGTACGATCCGACGCTGTCGGTGGCAGGGAGCTTCGAGAACTATCCCGACCATGTGGTGATCGAGCTGACACCGCTCGATCCCGACACGTTCGCTCAGGGGAATTTTGCCGCCGGCGGGTTTATTGGGCTGTACCTGACCGCGACCAGCCCGCTGGGGGCGCCGCTGCAGATTACCTTTGCCAACACCAACGGGACGACGGATGGGTTCAGCATCGGCTCCGACGTCAGCTACGGGCTGGACCAGAACGGCCACTACTCCGCGTTTTTAAACTTCGCCGGGCTGACGGGAACTTCAGGAGCCGACGTGGCGGAGCTCAATCTTTCGGTTTCGCCGGTGCCGGAACCGCAGACCTGGGCGATGCTGGCGGGCGGGCTGCTGCTGCTGGGCCTGTGGATGCGAGAGCGGGCGGCCGCTTAATATCTGCCAAGAACCTGGGCCGGGGAACTGGTGCCGATTCTGTCGGCGCCGGCGGCGAGGAGCGCCTGTGCCTGGGCGGGGGTGCGGATGCCGCCCGCGGCTTTGATGCGGGCCCGTCCGGCGGCGAGGGTGCGGAGGGCGACCAGGTCTTCGGGAGTGGCGGGGCGGGGCGAGGAGAAGCCGGTGGCGGTTTTGAGGAAATCGGCGCCGGCGGCGAGGGCGGCGGCGGCGGCGCGCAGACCCAGTTCCGGACCGAGCAACGGCAGCTCGACGATGGCCTTGACGCGGGCACCGGCATCCCGCGCGCAGGCGACGATGGCCGCCAACTCGGCTTGCGCGGCGGCGGCCTCGCCGGCGCGGATGGCGCCCAAGTTCATCACCACGTCGAGTTCGTCGGCGCCGAGCTTGAGGCATTCGGCGGCGGCGGCGAGCTTGAGGGCGGCGCCGTCGGCACCGAGCGGGAACCCCACGGCGGCGACGGCGAGGACGGGGGTGCCGCGCAGGCAGGCGGCGGCGCGGCCAATCCAAAGCGGGTTGACGCAGACGGCGGCGACTTCCAGGGCGGCGGCTTCGGCGCAGAGGCGCTCGACGTCGGCGGCGGTGGCGTCGGGACGCAGCAGCGTGCTCTCGATTGCAGAGGCGAGAGCCGGAGCCGGGGCGGGGGCGGTGACGGGGCCGAGGGCGGCGACGATGTCATCCACCAGCTTGTCGTAGTCGGCGCGGGCCAGCTCGGGCATGAGGGCAGAATAACAGGGGTGAGGGGTGAGGGGTGAGGGGGCGGAGAGTCGTCTAAAATCGCAAGTGCATGTACAGGCTGGAAGATGTGGAGTTCATGCGGGCGGCGCTGCGGCTGGCGGCGGAGGGGACAGGGCTGGCTTCGCCCAACCCGCGGGTGGGGGCGGTGGTGGTGCGCGAGGGGAAGATCGTGGGGCGCGGAAGCCATCGCTACGCCGACCTGGACCATGCCGAGGTGGTGGCGCTGCGGGAAGCCGGCGCAGGGGCGCGGGGCGCGACGCTGTATGTCAACCTGGAGCCGTGCTGCCACACCGGCAGAACGCCGCCGTGCACCGAAGCGGTGATCGCGGCGGGGGTGGAGCGGGTGGTGGTGGGGATGAGCGACCCCAATCCCAAAGTCGCGGGCGAGGGGCTGCGCCTGCTGGCGGCGGCGGGAGTGAAGGTCGAGACGGATTGCCTGGGGCGGGAAGCCCAGCGGTTGAATGAAGACTTTGCCTGCTGGATTCGGACGGGACGGCCGTTTGTGACGCTGAAGGCCGGGGTGAGCCTCGATGGCCGGATCGCCGCTCCCGGGCGGAAGTGGATCAGCTCGCAGCCGTCGCGGGAACGGGTGCAGGAGATGCGGCATGCCTGCGACGCCGTGTTGAGCGGGATCGGGACGGTGGTGAGCGACGATCCCCTGCTCACCGACCGTACCGGACGCGAACGGCGGCGGCCGCTGCTGCGGGTGATCGTTGACAGCCATTTGCGGCTGCCGGCCACCGCGCAACTGCTGAAACAGGCCAGGCGGCGCAAGGATGTCTGGATTTTTCACGCCGATGGCGCGGCGGAACGGCAGCAGACGTTGGAGAAGGCCGGGGCGAGGGTGGAGCGGGCGGCGGGCGAAGACGGCACCGTGGCCTTGCGGGCGGTTCTGCAAAGGCTGGGGGAGGAGCAGGTGATCTCGGTGCTGCTGGAGGCGGGGGCGCGGTTGAACGGGGCCATGCTGGCAGCGGGGCTGGTGGACCGGCTGACGCTGTTTCAGGCGCCGGTGCTGCTGGGTGACGGCGCGCTGCCGCTGGCGGCGGGCGGGGCGGAGTGGCCGCGGCTGCCGGTGGGCGCGCTCACCTGCGAGACGGTGGGGCCGGATGTGATGCTCGAATGTCTGATGACCGAGGAGCGGTGAATGTTTACGGGAATTGTGCAGGCGGTGGGCACGGTGGCGGCGCTGGAACGGCGCGGCGCGGGGGCGCGGCTGACGGTGGGCGGCGCGGCGGGGCTGCTACGGCGGCTGAAACTCGGGGACAGCATCGCGGTGAACGGCTGCTGCCTGACGATCGTCCACAAGCGCGGCGGAACTTTCGCCGCCGACCTGACCGCCGAAACGCTGGCGAAGACGGCGCTGGGCAGCTACGGCAAGGGCACGCGGGTGAACCTGGAGCCGCCGCTGCGGATGGGGGACGCACTCAGCGGACATATCGTACAGGGACATGTCGAGGGCGCCGGACGGCTGCGCGGCATGCAGGCGGAAGCGGGCGCGGGCGGGTGGTGGATGCGAGTGGAAGTGCCGGCCGCGATCCGGCGGCGGCTGCGGCAGAAGGGTTCGGTGGCGATTGACGGCATCAGCCTGACGGTGGCGAAATTGGAGAAGGACGGGATCGGGGTGGCGATCATCCCCTTCACCCGCAGCCATACGAACCTGCGCTGGCTGGCGCCGGGCGCGGCAGTCAACCTGGAGACCGACCATTATCAGCGTTAATTGATCGCGGGCATCGTTAATTGATCGCGGGCGCCCGGCTTCGCTTCGCTCCGCCGCCCGCTCTCCCGAACTTCCGGCGACGCTGCGCCGGGGCCCCCCCGCCCCCGGGCCCCACGCACGCGGGGGCCGGCTGCGGGGTTGTCACAAAGCGGGCGGCGGTGATTTTAGCCGGGCGCCCCGCGTAGCCTG
>JBQCEU010000221.1:0-5550 GCA_051959955.1 Terriglobales bacterium
CCCTCCCGCCACGCTGGTGATTCAGGACGCCAACGGCGCCGCCGCGGCCAGGAAAAAGGCCGCCAAGCCGGCCGCCAAGAAGCCGGCCGTGCCGACCATCCCCCACGGCTTTTATTAATCGCGGGCGCCCGGCGCGGCCACGCCGCGCCGCCCGCTCTCGCCACTCCGCCTGCGCATTCCAGAAGATGAGGCAGGGCTTCGCGCGAAGCTCCCGCCGTCCTTGAGCGGCGGGCAGGGCTGGGGCCCCCGGCGGAGCGTCATCGGCGGTGGGTGAAAAGCGGGGTGGCCGGCGCAGCCGGCCGGGGCCTCCGCGCCAATAAAACGCTACAATGAAGTGGTGCCCGCCGCGTCACCCAAGACCATTTTGATTCTGAAGCCGCGCGGGTTTTGCGCCGGCGTGGTGCGCGCCGTCGAGGCGGTGGAGTCGGCGCTGCGCAAGTTCGGTCCGCCGATTTATGTGCTCAAGGAAATCGTCCACAATCGCACCGTGATCTCCAGCCTGGAGGCGCGCGGGGCGGTGTTTGTGCCCGACCTGCAGTCGGTGCCCGAGGGCGCGCGCACCTTCTTCAGCGCCCACGGCGTCTCGCCGCAGATGTGGCAGCAGGCGCGCGAGCGTCAGTTACAGGTGATTGACGCCACCTGCCCGCTGGTGAGCAAGGTGCACAACGAGGCCCAGGAGTACATCCGCCGCGGCTACAGCATCGTCATCATCGGCCACCGCCAGCACGATGAGATCATCGGCCTGCTGGGCGAGGTGCCCGAAGGCACCCCCGTGGTGGAAACCATCGAGCAGGTGGACGCGATCACCGTCAGCGATCCCACTCGCGTCGCCTACCTCACCCAGACCACCCTGAGTCTCGACGAAACCCGCGCCATCATCGAGCGGCTGCGGCAGCGCTTTCCGCTGGTGGCGGCGCCCAAGGCGCAGGATATCTGTTACGCCACCCAGAACCGCCAGACGGCGCTCAAGCGCATTGCCCCGCGGGCGGATCTGGTGTTGGTGGTGGGCTCGGAAAACAGCTCCAACTCGCTGCGCCTGGTGGAGGTGGCGGCCAACGCCGGCACCGCCGCCTATCGCATTGACAATGCCGGGTCCATCCAGCCCGCGTGGCTCGACGGCGTGCGGACGGTGGGCCTCACCGCCGGCGCCTCGGCGCCCGAATCGCTGGTGCAGGAAGTGGTGGCGGCGCTGTGCGAGCGTTTCGGATTCCAGGAAGTCATGGAAGCCGAAGGCATCGACGAACACGTGCGCTTCATTTTGCCGGAAGCGGTACTGGCCGGCTGATGGCCGGCGGCAACGCCCCCGGCATCGGGAAAGAAAAGAGAACCATGTCACAAGCCGAAGCCGACCTCGCCCTCCACAACCTCGCCACCCAACTGCGCATGGATTCCATCGAGGCCACCACGGCGGCGGGCAGCGGCCACCCCACCAGCTCGATGTCGGCGGCGGAGATCCTGGCGGTGCTGTTCTTCGAAGTCATGCGGCTCGACCCGGCCGATCCCGCCGCGCCGGCCAACGACAAGTTCGTGCTCTCCAAGGGCCACGCCGCCCCGGTGTTGTATTCGGTGTGGGCGGAGTTGGGGCTGTTTCCGCGCGAGCACCTGAAGACGCTGCGCAAGCTCGATTCCAATCTCGAAGGCCACCCCACGCCGGTGCTCCCCTTCGTGGCCGTGCCCACCGGCTCGCTGGGGCAGGGGCTGGCGGTGGGGCTGGGCATGGCACTGCAGGCGCGGCTGGCGGGCGCCGCCTACCGCACCTACGTGCTGATGGGCGATGGCGAGACCGCCGAAGGTTCGGTGTGGGAGGCGGCCAAGGTGGCCAGCTTCTACAACGTGGACAATCTCTGCGCCATCGTGGACGTCAACCGCCTCGGCCAGAGCCAGCCCACCATGCTGCAGCACGACATGGAGACCTATCGCCAGCGCTGGCATGCCTTCGGCTGGAACGCCCTCGTCGTGGATGGTCATGACATTCCGCAGCTTCGCCAGGCCTACGCCGGCGCCGCCGCCACCGTGGGCCGGCCGACGGTGATTCTGGCCCGCACCCTGAAAGGCAAAGGCGTCTCCTTCCTGGCTGACAAGAATGGCTGGCACGGCAAGGCGTTGAAGGCGGGTGAAGAAGCCGACAGCGCGCTGGCCGAGCTGCGCGGCGCCCTGCGCCCGCTGGCCAACGGCACCCGGCCCTGGCCGCAAAAAACCGCTCCCGCGCCTGCTCCCCTGGCCGCTCCCACCACCGCCATGCCGGGGCCAAACTACAAGCTGGGTGAACAGGTGGCCACCCGCGAGGCTTTCGGTCAGGCGCTGGCGGCGCTGGGCCAGCGCGATCCCCGCCTGGTGGTGATAGACGGCGACGTCGAAAACTCCACCTTCACCCAGGATTTCCAGAAGCTGCAGCCGGAGCGCTTCTTCGAGGGCTACATCGCCGAGCAGAACATGACCGGCATGGCCATGGGCTTCGCCACCACCGGCCGCATCCCCTTCGTCTCCACCTTTGCCTGCTTTCTCACCCGCGCCGCCGACTTCATCCGCCTCGCCGGTCTGGCGCAGGCCAATGTCAAGTTCGTCGGCACCCACGCCGGCATCTCCATCGGCGAAGACGGCGGTTCGCAGATGGGGCTCGAGGACCTGGCCATGTTCCGCGCCCTGCCGCACTCGGTCGTGCTCTACCCCAGCGACGCGGTCAGCACCTGGCGCGCCATCGAGCTGGTGACCGCCAACCCGGGGCTCAGCTACGTGCGCACCGGCCGTCCCAAGGCGGCGGTGATCTACAGCAACGATGAGAGCTTCGCCCTGGGCAAGGCCAAGGTGCTCCGCCAGAGCGCCGCCGACCGGGCCACCGTGGTGGCCGCCGGGGTGACACTGACCGAGGCGCTCAAGGCGCACGACCAGCTCCAGGCCAAGGGCATCGCCCTGCGGGTGATTGACCTGTTCAGCGTGCGCCCGATTGACCGCGACACGCTGCTGGCCGCGGCCCAGGCCACCGGCAACCTGCTGATCACCGTCGAGGATCACTACAGCGCCGGCGGGCTGGGCGATGCGGTGTGCGAGGCGGTGTCGCCCGCCGGGGTGCGTGTGCAGCGTCTGGCGGTGGCCGGGGTGCCGCGCAGCGGCAAGCCGGAAGAGCTGCTGCACCGCTATAAAATTGACGCCGACGCCATCGTGGCCGCGGTCACCGCCGCGGTGCAGTGAGCGCCGGCTTCGTTGACGTAGTCCTGCCGGTGCCGCTCGACGGCGCCTTCACCTACACTCTGCCGGAGGCTCTGCCTGCGCCCGCCATCGGGGCGCGGGTTTTGGTGCCTTGGGGGCGCCGCCGGCTGGTGGGCGTGGCGGTGGGGCAGCGCGACGAACTGCCGCCGGGGCTGAAGCCGGAGCAGGCGCGGCCTTTGGAAGCGGTGCTCGATTCAGAAGCCATCGTGGCCGCGCCGGTGCTCGAGATGGTGCGCTGGGCCGCGGCTTACTACCAGGCGCCGGTGGGCGAGGTCATGCGCTGCGCCCTGCCGCCCGGCCCCTCCGCCAAGGACGGCGTGCGCGCCCCGTTGCCGCGCCGCGCCTGGTGGCGCCTCGCGGAAGCCGGGGTGGCGGCAGCGGGCCGCTCGACCTCCGCGCAGGCGCGCGTGCTCGAACTGCTGCGCGCCGCCGGCGGAGAAATGGAGGCCTCCGCACTGGCCCGCGATGCCTCCGCTTCCGCCATCGCCACCCTGGCCCGCCGCGGCGTTCTCCAGCGCTGCGAGCGCGAGGCGCCCGCGCCCGCGCCCGCCTGGGCGCCGCGCCCCCGCATCCGCAACCTGAACGCGCCGCAACAGGCGGCGCTCGAAGCCATCTTCCAACCCGGCGTGCGGACGCCCGTCCTGCTCCACGGGGTCACCGGCAGCGGCAAAACCGCGGTCTACCTGGCCGCCATCGCCGCCGCCCTGGAGCGTGGCGAAACCGCCCTGCTGCTGGTTCCCGAAATCGGCCTGACGCCCGCCCTGTTCGCCGACTTTACCGACGCCTTCCCCGGCCAGGTCGCGGTGTTGCATTCGGGGCTGAGCGCCGGCGAACGCGCCCGGCATTGGGAACGGCTGCGGCGCGGGGAGGCGCGGGTGGCGGTGGGCCCCCGCTCGGCGGTGTTCGCGCCGCTCGCGCGTCTGGGCCTGATTCTGGTGGATGAGGAGCACGACGCCAGCTTCAAGCAGCAGGAGACGCCCCGCTACCACGCCCGCGACCTGGCCGTGCTGCGCGCCCGGCTGGAGAATACGCGCATCGTGCTGGGCTCGGCCACGCCCTCGCTGGAGAGCTACGCCCACGCCCGCGGCGGCAAGTACCGGCTGCTGGAGATGCGCCAGCGGGTTGAAGCCCGCCCGCTGCCCGCCATGCGCCTGGTGGATATGGGCGGGGAGTTCCGCCGCCGCGCCGCCGCCGGCGCCCCCGCGCGCCGCGAGCCGGACGCGCCCGAGGAACTGCTGTCGGAGGAACTGCGCCAGGCCATCCAGCAGCGCCTGGAAAGCGGTCAGCAATCGCTGCTGCTCATCAACCGCCGCGGCTTCGCCCCGGTGGTGCTGTGCCGCGCCTGCGGCGCCGCCGTGCAGTGCCGCGACTGCTCGCTGGCCCTCACCTTTCACAAACGGGCCGGGCGGCTGCTCTGCCATCTCTGCGGCTTCAGCACTGAGCCGCCCGCGCGCTGCCCCGCCTGCGACAGCGAACATATTTATTTCTTGGGCTCCGGCAGCGAAAAGGTGGAGGAGATGCTGGCGGCGCAGTGGCCGCGGGCGCGTATCGCCCGCCTCGATCGCGATACCGCCCGCAGCCGCGGTCACCTCGAGCGCGTCCTCGCCCGCTTCCGCGACGGCGGCTTGGACATCCTGGTGGGCACACAGATGATCGCCAAGGGGCATGATCTGCCGGGCGTCACCCTGGTGGGCGTGCTTCACGCCGACCGCGGCCTGACTTTTCCCGACTTCCGCGCCGCCGAGCGCACCTTCCAGCTCCTGACCCAGGTGGCGGGCCGCGCCGGCCGCGGCGATACGCCAGGCGAGGTCATCCTGCAGGTGATGCATCCCGGTCACTATGCGGTCGAGACCGCGGTGCGCGCCGACTTCACGGCTTTCTACGAAAAAGAAGCCGAGTTCCGCCGCTGGATGCACTACCCGCCCTTTGCCGCCCTGGCCGCCGCCCAACTGCGCCACCGCGACTACGACCAAGTGCTCGACTACGCCACCCGCGCCGGCCGCTTTCTGAAAGCTCACGCCGAGCGCTATGCTTCGACCCGCGTGCTGGGCCCTTCGCCCGCACTGCTGGCCCGCGCCAAAAATGAGTACCGCTTCCAGTTCCTGTTCAAGAGCGCCAGCCGCCGCGAGCTCAACGCGTTGCTCTCATCGCTTCGCGCCTTCGCCCGCCAGGAGAAATTCCCCGCCACCGCCCTCGCCGTCGACGTAGACCCCCTCAACCTCTAAACCCCCGAGCCCACCCTCACCCCTCACCCCTCCCCCCTTGCTTCTAGCCGGCCGCCAGCGGCATGGCCATAAACGTTGCCAGAAAAATCGCCAGCGCCAGCAGCGCCAGCCACCCGCG
>JBQCEU010000222.1:0-8279 GCA_051959955.1 Terriglobales bacterium
CGCGAGGTCGCGGGCGAATTGCGCCACGTCTTCCGGCGTGAGGTAAATCAGCAGGCCTTCGCTGATCACCAGTGCCCGCTTCGCTTCGCCGCCCAGCCGCGTGAACAACTGCCGCCGCGCCGCGCCGTCGGCCAGGTCGCAGCGAAAGCGCTCCAGCCGGCACACCGGCGCCGCATCCTTCAGGATCTCTTCCTTGTAGTCAAGGATTCCCGGCAGGTCCACCTCGACCCAGCGCAGCTCCGGCGGCAGCTTCATCCGGTACGGCCGGGTGTCAAGTCCGGCGGCGCAGTTGATCACCGTGTCGCAGGCTTGCGTCACCGCCTGTTCGACCAGTTGATCCATCAGCAGCGTGCGGATGATCATGGACCAGGCGTGCTTGGTGTGAAACGGCGCCGCCGCCGCGATCTGCTCTCCGCGCTCGCCCGCCAGCTTGCGCGCCCAGGGGTCGTGGAAGAGCGCATCCGGCCGCTCGCTCTCCATGGCGCGGTACACCGCCACCCAGCGGGCGGTGTCGCTCACGTTGCGGACCAGAGGTTCGGAGGCAGTCCCTTCAGGCGTTGCCATAAATCGGTACCACCGCCCCGTTGACATCCGCCGCATCGGGGCTGGCCAGCCAGTGTATCAGAGCCGCGATGGATGCGGGTTTGACCCACTGGTGGGGGTCGGCCTTGGGCATGGCGGCGCGATTGCCAGGCGTATCAATCACGCTCGGCAAAATAACGTTGCAAGTGGCAGCGCGCGGGCCGACCTCGAGCGCCAGCGTCCGCGCCAGCGCCACCACCCCCGCCTTGGAGACGTTGTAGGCCGCCAGGTTGGCGGTGGGCGCCACCGCCGTGCGCGAGCCGATCAGCACGATGCGGCCGCCCGGCTGGGCCAGCAGCGAGGGCAGCGCCGCGCGGGTCATGTAAAAGGCGGCATCGAGGTTCATGGTCATCATCCGCCGCCAGGTGGCGTCATCGGTCGAGGCCACCGGCTGGCCGCCGGCGAAGCCGCCCATCAGATGCACCAGCACCTGCAGCGGCCCGCCCACCGCCGCCACCGCGCGCGCGGCCTCCTCCGGCCGCGTCAAATCATATTCGGGATGCGACACCGCAATCACCCGGTCGGCCGCAAAGGCGGCGGTCACCGCCGTGCCCAGGCCCCCTGAGGCTCCGGTAATTAGTA
Source organism: Terriglobales bacterium (assembly GCA_051959955.1). Taxonomy (GTDB): domain Bacteria; phylum Acidobacteriota; class Terriglobia; order Terriglobales; family SCQP01; genus SCQP01. The sequence goes on from JBQCEU010000222.1 coordinate 1,165, forward strand.
CATTGCGTGCATTGGGCATGAAGAACCTTTCTAAGGCAATAGCGGCGGCGGCGCGCCGTGCTGGGTAATGTAGGCGTGCAGGGCGGCGAAGCGCGCCTCGACCTCCTCCAATTTACTGGGAATGGCGGCCGAGAGCACGCGATGCCCCGTGGGCGTAACCAGAACGTCATCCTCGATGCGCACCCCGATGCCCCGGTATTTCTCGAACACTGGCTCGACCTTCTCCATGAACACCTTCCACTGCGCCGCTTCCGCGTCGTCCTCCGGCGGGGGCAGATTGTCGGTAAACGTATGCAGCCGGAAGTACAGCCCCGGTTCCATCGAGAAAATCGCCCCCGGCACGCGCGCAATGCCGCCCACGTCGTGCACCGCCAGCCCCATGGCATGGCTGGGGCCATGGAAGTACCAGATGCGCAACTGCTGCTCGGGCGCAGGCGCGCCGGGAGCGGTGGTGATCAGGCCCAGTTTCTCCAGGCCCGCGATCAGCACCTGATCGCCGATCGGCCCAAAGGCCGGGCCGCCGGGCTTGACCGAAGCAATCATCGCCTGCTGCGCGTCATACACCAGCCGGTAAATCGCCGCCTGCTCGGGCGTGAATTTGCCGTTGATGGGAAACGTCCGCGTGATGTCAGCCGACATGTGCTCGTACTCGGCCGCCGCGTCAATCAGCATCAGCCCGTGTTGCGGGATCTGCTCCTGATCGGTCTCGTAATGCAGCGTGGTGGGGTTGGTACCGCTGGCCACAATCGGCGGATATCCCCAGCCGTCGGCGTGCCGCATGCCGTAGACGGCTTCCATGGCGGCGCGAATCTGGTACTCCCAGCGCCCGGGCTCGGTCAGCGCCATGGCCCGCATGTGGGCCTCGGCGCTGATCGCCACCGCCTGCTGCATCAGCCCGATCTCCCAGGGTGATTTCACCTCGCGCAGCCGCGCGAAGATCGGCGCCGGATCGCCCACCCCAAGCTGCGGCGCCGACTGCGCCAGCTCCGCCCGCGCGCGCATCTCCTGCGGGTACTCCCGGGCGTCACCCTTGAGCAGCAGCAGGGAATCTCCGGCGGGTACGTGCCCGCCCACTCTCCCAAATTCCGCCACATCGCGCACCTCGGTGATCCCGTCCAGCGCCGCCACTTCCGCGGCGGTGAGCTCATGCCCCGTCCAGCTCTCCTGCGCCGGATCGGGCTTCACCATGTACAGCACCACCTGCGGCTGCGCGCCCGGCGACATCACCAGAATGCCGCCCGGTTGGTTGATGTGCGTCAGGTACCAGAAGTTGTTCTCCTGCCGGTACGGATAGTCCACGTCGTTGGCAAACACCCGCGGTTCGGCGGCATAAAGCACCAGCACCTGGTTCGCGTCCATGGCCTGCAGCACCGCCTGCCGCCGCGTTTCCAGTTCGGCCACCCGCGCCGCCTCGCTGCGCGTGGGCGCCGGCGGCGTGCGCATCCAGATCGGCGTCCACGGCGGCGCCGGCGTTTGCGCCCCGGCCGTCAGGCCCAACAGCAAAAGGATCAGTGCGCCCGGCAGGCTATGATGACGGTGAGAGGTCATCCGCATGGGTTCGATTATACGGAGATTGAGCTTACTCCCCGCTCTGCTGCTGCTGTTGATGCCGGCGATCCCCGCTCAGGCGCCGCCCCCGTCCGCGGCCGCTCAGGTCACCCTGGTCCCCCGCTACACCCCTGGTTCGCAGCTCTACTATGCGGTGACCATTCATTCCGAGGTCAACACCACCACCAATCAGACCCAACACTCCAGCGCCACCCTCGACACCCAGGCGGAGATCGAGATGCACATCCTTGCGGCCTCGCAGCCGGGCACGTTCAAGGCGGAAATGCGCTTTACCCGGTACCACACCACCGTCGCTTCGGCCGACGCCGCGCTGCAGACTCAATTGGAGCAGAAATCATCCCACGACGACGCCTCTGCGGTGGCCATGACCCCGGCCCGCTTCTCCGTATCCGCGGGCAAATTCACCCTGGAGTCGCGCCAGCCCGGCACTGATTACGATCAGGCGGTGGACATGCTCTCCGAGCTGGTACGCACCGAGGACCTGCCCTCCGGTCCGGTGGGCGTGGGCGCGCAGTGGGTCCGCACCCGCAACCGCGACCTGCCCGGCATGAATGCCAACCTGCCCATCACCCTGCACTGCTCGTTGACCGCGCTGGGCAGCGTGCAGGGCCAACCCGTGGCCACCATCGAGGTCCACTCCGATGGCGCCGCCGATCTGCCCCCGGGTTCCCTTCCCGGCGCGCAGGAGATGGCCCGTGAAGGCGTGGTGCCCATGGGCAAGATCAGCTCCAACACCGTGTCCAGCTCGCAGTTCCGCATCGCCGACGCCGTGCTGCTCACCAGCAGCAGCGAAACCCACAGCCAGGTCTCGATTCAGCTCATCAGCCCCAGCCCTGCGCCCCAATCCACCGAGAGCCTCATCCACTCCACGGGCACGGTGAAGCTGGAGCGAGTGGCGCCGAAGGCCTAATAAATCGTCAGGTTCACGGTGGTCGAGTGGCTGGTCGGGCTGGTCAGCCCGGGCGTCGCGTCGGTTGCCGTGACGGTAATCGGCACGGTGACGGGAGTGAACGTGCTGCCGCCACTGGACCCTCCGCCGCCGCCGCCGCCTCCTCCTCCACATGCAGCACTGGCCAACAGCAGCATCGCGGTGAATGCCACCAGCCGGCGGCGCCGCGGACTCAACCATGCGGCCGCAAGCAGCAGGCCCACGGCGCCCGCCGGCAGCCACGGCCAGCCGGAGCCGCCGGAGCCGCCCGGCGGCGAGCTCTGACCTGTTACGGCATCCAGCACCAGAGGAACGTTGATCGTGTTGTTTATCAATGTGGCGCTGAAGGAGCAGTGCACCCCGGCGTACCCGGAGCAGGAGAAATTCACCGGCGCGCTGACGCCCGGCGTGGCCTGGAATTGGAGCCCGACGTTTACGGTGCCTCCCTGATGAAAAAGCGACACCGTAGGCGTGCTCGGCGTCATGCTGAAGTCGCCCGGCGGTATCGTCACCGCCAGGACGTGACTGAGGGTCACCCCGTTCGCGGTCAGCGTGGCCTGTACGTTCACCACGACCGGAGTCGTTCGCGGAAGATTGACGATGCTGAACGGCATCCCGTACTGGCCAATGCTAAGCGGGATAGCGTTGCAGCTTACCCCCTGCCCGGGCACGCACGCCATCTGCAGTTGACCGCTCAGGCCGTTCACGCTATTGGCGGACACCTCGATGCCGGCGGCTCCGCCTGCCAGCGCCGGATTGGGAACCGCCGACAACTGCAGCCCAAAATCACCGGCGGTATTCAAGGTTTCCGTGCTCTGGTGAATCAATCCATCCGTGCGCGACGTGCCGACGATGGTGAGGGGCAGGCTGGTGGTGCTGGCAACCGTGTCCAAACCACTGACCACGAGGGTGGACGTCGGGAAGACCAGACTTACGCTGGCCGGAGTGAACGTGCACGTCACCCCGGAGGGAGCGTTGCAGCCCAGATCAGCAATGCCGGCGTAACCGTTGGTAAACACGAAGGAGACGCCTGCCGAGGCTTGCTTTACCCCGACCGGCAAGGCGGCCACCGTGCCCGGTTGCATGATGAAGTCCTGCGGCAGCACCTGCACGCTGCCGTGCGCGGTGTCGCTGCCCGCCGTGGCCGTGACCACGATGGTCGGCCCCCCGCTGGCGCCGCTCGGCGCCTGGAAGCCGGTCACCGTCAACTGCGTCGTCTGGCTGGCGGCGCCGCTGAAGTTCAGCGTGGCCGGATTGAAGCTGCACGTCACCCCCGCCGTCTGACACCCCAGCGTCACCGTGCCGCTGTAGCCTTGTACGGCGGTACCGACCGTGAGGTTGAACTTCGCCCCCGTGCCCACCACCGCCGCCACCTGCGGTTGCGCGGCGGTCACCGACAATGCCGTGGCCGCCAGATTCAGCGTGACATCGTGCGTGATCGTGCCGCCCACCGCGCGCACGTCCAGCGCCGCCTGCTGCGCCGCGGCGCCGGTCGAGGCCTGCACCGTCAGCGTCACGTTCACCGGCCCGGCCTGCTTCGCTGCAAGGCTGGCCGGACTGAAGGAACAGCTGATTCCCGCCGGCGCGTTGGGACAGGAGAAGGTGACAGGGGCGTCGTAGCCGCCCGCGCCGCCATTGTTGTTCACCACCAGAGTCTGCTGCAGCGATTGCCCCAGCGCCACCTCCGCGCTCTTCGAGGTGCTGTAGTCGGGGAATACCACGCTGAAGTCCAGCCAGTCCATGCGCGCCGTGGCGGAGGTTTGAATATACCCGTTATTGGCGTTCACGGTGAAGTTGCCCATCGGGGTCTGGTTGCTGTCCAGCGTCACCGTCGCCAATCCGCCCGCCGCCAGCGAAGGGGGCGCAATCGTGCACCCGGGCGTGCCGCCGCAGTCGAGCGTGATGGTCGAGGCGCCGTTGATCGCCGTCGTTTGCAGCTGATACACCGCCGGCTGGCCCTTCTCCACCGTCAGGCTCGCCGGCGTCAGCGACAGCGTGAAGTGCGGCACCGAAATCGCGGAAATGCTCCAGGCGCCGCGGCCATGCGTGCCGGCCACCAGCACCGGCGATCCGCTGGCGCTGGTCAGCGACAGGCTCAGCACCGGCGCCGCCGGCAGGTTGTCGCCCAGCCGCACCCATTGTTCGTTGGCGACACCCCCGTCGCTGGCCACGAACACCCCCACATCGGTGGCCACGTAAATGTCGTTCGTGGCCTGCGGGTCGATCAAAATCGCATTCACCGGCACCTGCGGCAGGTCGCCGGCGATGTTGATCGCCGTCTGCCCCCCGTCCGTACTCTTGTACAGGTAGGCGGTGCTCCCGCCCAGATAGGCCAGCCCCCAATAAACGGTGTTCCCCTGCGCGTCGGCCGGCGACACGGCAATCGAGGAGACCGGCCCGGTAAACGCCCCGTTGGCCGTCGCCGCCACCTGCGCCCAGGTCGGCAGCGTGCCGGCGGGCGCGGTGTTGGCGTTGCTGGTGCGGCTCACCGACCCGTCAAAGGCACCCACATACACCACGTTGCCGTTGTCCGGCGCCACCGCCACCGCCGTCAAATCATCTCCGCTCGGATCGAGACCGCCGGCCCGGCCGGCGTGGGTCAGGTCGCCGCTGACCGGCGTCCAGCCCGCGCCCTTGGCTGTCGGCACCGCCGGCCCCCGCCACACCCGCTGCGTCAGCAGATAAACGCTGGCGGGGTTGGTGGGGTCGAGCGCATACGGAATGTAAAACTCACCGTGGTCGGTGCTGGAAGAGATCGTGGTATCGTCCACCACGGTGGTCCAAACGCCCCCGCCGTCATCGGCGCGCCGCAGGCTGATACCAAAGTTTTCGGTGAACACCTGCTTCGGGTTGCCGGCGTTGATGGCGGTGTGGCCGCCATCTCCGCCAAATACATTCGACCAGGTCAGGTTGCCCGAACCGGTGGAGGCCGTGCCATTGTCCTGGGATCCCCCGATCATTCTGCCCGCCGTCGCCGGGTCGGCGCTCACGCTGTAGAACTGGATCGCGCCCAACCCGCCATTCATGTCCGTCCAGCTGTTGCCTGCGTCCGCCGTGCTCCACGCCCCGCCGTCGTTGCCGATAATCCATTGCTGCGCCGACAGACACACGATCGCGTGTTGATCCGGATGCGGCGTGATGTTGGGCGAGGTATAGCTGTTGGTCAGGTTGGTCCAGACGTAATCGCCGCTGGTGCCGGAGTAAGAGCCGCTCCACACGTCAATGCCGCCCACCACCAGCGCCGTGCTCCCCGGCGGGGCCGCAATGAACTGGTCGTAGGTCCCCTGGTTGTTGCTGCCGAACATATTGGCCGGAGGGCTGTACAGTTTCCAGGTCTGCCCCCCGTCGCCACTGATCGCCAGACCGTTGCAGCCGGCGCAATCGCTGCTGTTGGTGGACAGGCCTTGCACATCGGTGATCAGCGTGTACAGCGCCCCCTGCCGAATCGCGAACGAAGCGCGATAGAACGTCTGCGCTGACATGGTCGGGAACGGCTGTGCGGCGGTTGGCGTCCACGTCTGTCCCTGGTCGGAGGACTTATATATGCCCAGCGAGCGGATGGCGGCGTAGTAGACCTTGCCCGCCGGGTCATAGATCAGGTCCATGACACTGTGCTGCTGGTTGTACACCCGCACCCATGTCTGCCCGCCGTCGGTCGAGCGCACGATTCCTATGGCCGGCACTGCATTCGCCAGATTGTTGTTGGCGTACGATCCGCCGATCGTCACTGACGCCAACAGTATCTGCGGGTTCACCGGATCCACCAGCAGCTTGGAGATGGCGCTGCCGGTGAAATCCACCCCCGATCCTTGCGTCCAAGTCTGCCCGCCATCGGTGGATTTCAGAATCCCGATTCCGTAGTAGCTGTCCTGGCTGTTGTTCGGTTCACCGGTTCCAACGTAGATGGTCGTCGGGCTGGTCGAAGCATCGAGCGCGATGATGCCCACCGCCAGACTGGCCATGCCGTCGCCCACCGGCGTCACCGTCGGGTTGGTGTCCAACGCCCCGGTGACCTTCCACAATCCCCCGCTCGCCGCGCCCAGATATACGGTGTTGTCGGTTTTGTCCGCCGGATCCACCGCGATCGCCGTCAAGCGCCCGCCCACATTGCCGAAATTCGGGTCGCTCTCCGGCTTGGGGCCCAGCTCCGTCCAATCGCCGCCGATGCTGGCCGGCGATGCCCCCGCCGCCGCCAGTTCCTGCCGCCGCGGACGATGCAGGGTCAGCATCCGCCGCGCCTGGCGCAGCGCCTCGAGGCGGTGGGCCGCCGGCGACTCGCTGTCGCGCGATTGCCGGAAGCGCATGAACCAGTCCACCCGTTGCTCGGGATGATCGCCCTCCGGGTAGGGGTTCGGCCGGGCGGGCGCCTGCGTCAGCGCCAGGCCGCATACCAGACACAGCAGACAGATGACCCCTGCACGCGAAGGCTGCCAACTCATGGCCGTCAGAGTACTATTCCCGAGCCCAGGAATCTAGTAGGCGTAAAAGGGCCCGGCCACCGTCTGGCCATTGTTGCTGGCGCTGGCTCCGTTCAGGCCGATGTAGATTGTGTGGCCGAAGAAGAACGAGAGGCCAAAGTCGAAGGCGTTGGGGTTGGGACCGGCCAGATTGTTGAAAG
>JBQCEU010000223.1:0-4784 GCA_051959955.1 Terriglobales bacterium
CCGCGCTTAAACGCTTCGTCCACGATGCGATCGCGGCGGGCGGCGTCCGGAGTGCGGGTGGCTTGATTTTTGACAATCTCGATGCCTATCATCAGTCCCCGTCCGCGAACCTCGCCCACCATGGGATGCTGCTTTGGCCAGCCCTGGAGGCGTTGCATGATGTGGGCCCCCACCTCGGCGGAGTTCCGAATCAGGCTGGAGTTGAGCAACTTGAGGGTGGCCTCGGCGGCGGCGAGGCAGACCGGGTTGCCCCCAAAAGTGGAAGCGTGTGCTCCCGGCGTCCAGTCCATGACGCCGGCGCGGGCAAAAGTCACGCCCAGCGGCATGCCGCTGGCGATGCCTTTGGCGGAGCAGATGATATCCGGCTGCACGCCGTGGTGCTCGATGGCCCACATTTTGCCGGTACGGCCGGCACCCGACTGCACTTCATCGGCGATCAGCAGGATGCCGTGGCGGTCGCAGATGCGCCGCAGCTCCTGAACGAAGGCCGAGGGCGGCACGATATAACCGCCTTCGCCCTGTACCGGTTCGAAGACCACCGCCGCCACTTCGTCGGCCGGGGTGGTGGTGTGGAAAAGGCGGTCGAGCTCGTCGAGGCAGGCGGCGGTGACATCCTGGGCGCCATGCGGCGGACGGTAGGGGTTGGGGTAGCTGATGTGGAAGAAGCCGGGGAGCAGCGGGGCGAAGCGGGCGCGCTGGGTCTGCTTGCTGCTGGTCATCGAGAGGGCGCCGAAGGTGCGCCCATGGAAGCAGTTGTAGAAACCGATAAAGTACGGCCTGCGAGTGTGATAGCGGGCCAGCTTCAAGCCGCACTCGATGGCTTCGGCGCCCGAGTTGCCGTAAAAGAACTTGTGCGGCCCGGGCATGGGGGCAGTGGCGGAGAGCAGTTCGGCCACGCGCACCATCTGCTCATAGTAGAAGTCGGTGCCGGACATGTGGATCAGCTCCGCCGCCTGGCGTTGGATGGCGGCGACCACGTCGGGATGGCAGTGGCCGGTGGAGCAGACGGCGATGCCGGCGGTGAAGTCGAGGAAGCGGTTGCCGTCCACGTCCTCGATATACATGCCCTGGCCGCGGCGCGCCACCAGGGGGTAGCCGCGGGTGTAGGAGGGAGAGATGAATTTTTCGTCGCCGGCGATGATGCGGGCGGCGTTGGGTCCGGGCAGCGCGGTGCGCAGCTCGGGGGCGAGCGTGGAAGAAACGGTCTTGGACATGTTCAACTCCAAAAAGACGGTGGTCAGTTGCCGGTTGCCAGTTGCCAGCCTGGTCGGGCAGGCGGCTGGGGCATCGGGGCAGACTGAGGGTCAGTCGGAGCCAAACAGGCTGGGACGGGAGGCACTGGGGAGGCAGATCTCTCCCGCGGCTGCCAACTGGCAACTGGCAACTGGCAACTGGCAACTTTGCCCGGCTACTTCCAGCGCCATCGGTCTCCTCCTCCCTTCATATCTTCCACCAAGATCCCGGCCGCGTCCAGTTGCCGGCGGATGGCATCCGCGCGGGCAAAGTCGCGGGCTTGACGGGCGGCGCGGCGCTCGGCCATCAAGACTTCGACTTCGGCATCGGCCAGCTTGCCTTGGGCGGGAGCGTCGGGCGCCAGCACGCAGAAGATGGCGTCGAAGGCGGCCAGCACCGCCAAAATGGCAGCCCGGTCGCCCGCCTGGACGGCGTTCTGGTCGAGAGCGGCATTGCCCACACGCACCAGTTCAAAGATGGCGGCTAAAGCCTCGGCAGTATTGAGGTTATTAGCCAGCGCCACGGTCATGGCGGTTTGCGCCTCGGTGGCGGCGCGGGTGATCTCCGGGCGGCTGCCGGGCTGCAGCTCGGCCCGCTCCAGACGGTCCTTGAAATCGCGCAGCCGCTGCAGCGCCGCCTGGGCCTGATCCAGGCCTTCGAGGGTGAAGTTCAACTGCCTGCGATAGGGCACCGAAGCCAGCAGGTAGCGGATGGCGCTGGGGTGGTAACCCTTGTACATCAGGTCGCGGACGGTGAAGAAGTTGCCCAGCCGCTTGGACATCTTCTCGCCATTCACCAGCAGAAACTCCATGTGCACCCAGAAGCGGACAAACGGCTGTCCGGTGAGCGGCTCGACCTGGGCGATTTCGTTTTCATGATGCGGGAAGACGAGGTCGGTGCCGCCGGCGTGGATGTCGAGCGTGGGGCCAAGCAGTTTCTCCGCCATCACCGAGCACTCGATGTGCCAGCCGGGACGGCCAGCGCCCCAGGGGCTGGGCCAGGATGGCTCGCCCGGGCGCTGCGCCTTCCAGAGAACAAAATCGCGGGCTTCCTCTTTTTCGTATTCGTCCACGTCCACGCGGGCGCCCGCCTGCAGGCCCTCCAAGTCCTTGCCCGAGAGGCGGCCGTACCGCGGGAACGAGGTCAGGCGGAAATAGACCGAGCCGTCGCGCTCATAGGCGAAGCCGCCGGCCACCAGGCGCTCGATCCAGGCCACCATCTCGGGGATGAAATCGGTGGCCCGGATGATATGGCGCGCGGGTAGAATGCGCAGCCGCTGCATATCCTCGCGGAAGGCGGCGGTGTAGAAGTCGGCGTACTCGCGCAGCTCGCGGCCGGCCTCAACGCTGCGGGCGATCATCTTGTCGTCCACATCGGTAATGTTCATCACCGTGTCGAGCTCGAGGCCCTGGCTGGCCAGGAAGCGCTGCAGAATGTCCACGCCCACGAAGGTGCGGAAGTTGCCGATGTGGCCGTAGTCGTAAACCGTCAGGCCGCAGGTGTACATCTTCACCCTGCCGGGCGTCTGCGGCGCGAACGGTTCCACCGCGCGGGTGAGGGTGTTGTAGAGGCGGATCTCCATGGAATCCTTTGATTCTACGCGACAGGCGGGCGCAGCTCAGTCGCGCCGCAAGGCGGGGCGCACATCGGTGTGGAGGAAATCATCGCCGATATAGAGAAGCGGCTCCTGGCAGGCTTGCGCCAGGGCATAGGCGTAGCAATCGCCCAGATTCAGCTTGGCGGGGTGGCCGCTGCCGCGGCCAAAGCGCCGGTGCGCCTCGCGGGCCAGCACAGCATGTTCGGCGGTGAAAGCGGCGATGGCGACACCCATGACGGCCAGCAGATCGTCCAGTTCCGGAATGCCCTCCTGGCCGGCGTAGCGCGAGATAACGAGCGCCGCCTCGACATAATTGGGGGCTGAGATCCGGGGTTGGCGAGCCTGGCGAAGAATAACCGCCAGCCGCCTGGCCTCGGGCTCCTTGAAGGCGATGGACACCACCGCGGAGGTATCCACGATCATTTGGGCAGCCCGTATTCGTCGTAAAGCCAGTCGCCATGGGGAGCCGGCTTGGCCTTGACCCGACGGGCAATCTTGTCGGCAAACGCCAGTATCTCCTCGACTGAAGCCCGGCCGCGTGGGGGCAGGCCCAACCGCTCCAGCTTCTCGCGCACTGCACTCTTGACGGCGGCGGTCACCGTTTCGCCGGTGGCGGCGGCCAGCGCCTTGGCCAGCCGATGGGCCTCCTCATCCTTGATGTTCATGCTCATGAGCTCATTCTACCATCCATGGTAGAAAATCAGCGGGGGCGGTCCAGAGCCGAGCGCAGGCCGGTGCGGGCGAAGTCGCGGCCCTTGTAGAGCAACGGCTCGCGCGTGGCCTGCGCCAAAGCGTAGGCGAAGCAGTCGCCAAAGTTGAGCCGGGCCGGATGGCCGCTGCCTTTGCCGAAGTCGCGATAGGCGGCCCTTGCCAACCGCGCCTGCTCGACCGAGACCGGAACAATTTCCACCGCCGCCTCGGCCATCAGCTCGTCCAGGGCGCGGCTGCTGACCGGGTCGCGCGAGCCGTCCAGAACCACGGCGGTCTCCACCCAGTTCACGGCCGAAATACGGCGCTCGCTGGCGGCCTCCAGGGCCTGGGCATAAGCGGCGGCATCGGGCTCGCGCCGCAGAATGGCGATGACCGCCGAGGCATCGAGGATCACTTGGGCAGCCCGCGCTCGTCGTAGAGCAAATCGCCGTGGTCGGCGCTGCGCCAGGGCTCTTTCAGGTGCGCTGCGCACTCCTGGCCGATGGCCAGCAGGCGTTCGGAAAGGCTCCCGCGTTTTTGCAGCCGCGCCCATCGCTCTTCGAGTGCCACGGTCACGGCGGTGGTCACCGACTCGCCGGTAGCCGCTGCCACCTGGCGAGCCAACTGGTGGGCGCGCTCATTCTTGATGTTCATGCTCACGCCACCATTCTACCAAATACGGCTACCAATCTACCTTCGCCAGGGCGGGAGCGGCTACGCGGCAGTGGCGGGGACGCGGCGCTGGATGCGGCGCAGCATGGCGGCGAGGGTGTCGTGGCCGGGGGCGGGGAGGGCGGGGGCGAAAAGGTCGCCGTAACGGTCGAGGCGGCGGCGCAGGGTGCGGATGGTAAAGCGCGACGGGTCGAGCGAGGATTTGAGCTCATCCCAGCGCAGCGGGCAGGAGACGGGTGCGCCGGGGCGGGGGCGGGGCGAATACGGCGGCGGAATGGTTTTGCCGTGGGCGTTCTGGCGGAAGTCGAGGTAGACGCGGTCGGGCGGGCGGGCGGCGACGCGCCAGACTTCGGTCATGATCTCCGGAGCGCGGGCGCAGGCGAGGCGTAAGAGCAGGGCGGCGAGCTGCTGCGACTGCGCAAAGCTGTGGCCGGGGGCGATGGGAATCCAGACGTGCATGCCGGTGGCGCCCGAGGTCTTGCAGCAGGCGGTGATCTCGAAGTCGTCCAGCAACCGCCGCAGGATTTGCGCCACCTTCACCACCCGCTCAAAACCGGCGCGGGGACCGGGATCGAGGTCGAGCAGCACGAAA
>JBQCEU010000224.1:0-2686 GCA_051959955.1 Terriglobales bacterium
GGCGGCGATCTCAGAGATTTTAAGCAATACCGGGGTGGTGGCGCAGGTGATTTTGATCCTGCTGCTGGTCTTGTCGGTATTTTCCTGGACCATCATCTTCGACAAGTGGCGGGCGTTCAAGGTGCGGCGGCGGCAGACGAAGCGGTTTCTGCGGGCGCTGTACAAGACCGGGCGGTTGAGCGAGTTGCACGCCGCCAGCGAGACGTTCCGCCCCAGTCCGGCGGTGGATGTGTTCGAGGCCGGCTACGGCGAACTGGAGCGGCAGTTGGGTCAGAACGGCAGCCGCAGCCTGGCGAGCGTGGAGCGGGCGATGCGGGCCGAGACCGGCGACCAGGTGGGGATTCTGGAAGCGCGTCTGGGATGGCTGGCGACCATCGCCTCCGCCAGCCCCTTCATCGGACTGTTCGGGACGGTGTGGGGCATCCTGGACGCCTTCATGGACCTGGGGACGTCGGGCACGGCGACGCTGCGGGCGGTGGCGCCGGGGGTCTCCGAGGCGCTGGTGACCACGGCGGCGGGATTGTTTGCCGCCATCCCGGCGCTGATCGCCTATAACCAGTTCGTGCATCAGGTGAAGGAACTGGCCATCGCCACCGATGAGTGCGCGCTGGAGTTCGCCAGCCGGGCCGAGGACGTGATCCAGGGCACGGTCAACGAACGCGCTTCGGTGGGAGGCCGCTAGGCCGTCATGCCGGGTTTCGCTCAACGCGGGTCGGGAACCTCGCTGGCCGAGATCAACGTCACCCCGCTGGTGGACGTGATGCTGGTGCTGCTGGTGATCTTTATGATTACCGCTCCCGCCATCCAGTCCGGCATCCAGATCTCGGTGCCTAAGACCCACAACACCAAACAACTCACGCAAAACCTGCTCATCGTCAACGTGGACCGCAGCGGCAACGTGTACATCGGCGACCAGTTGACGAACCTGAAGACGATCGCCGCCGACCTGCGCAAGCAGGGCGCGGAGACGAAGAGCAAGGAGATCTACGTGCGCGCGGATGAGCACCTCTCCTGGGGCGTGCTGGCGCGGGTGATGGACGCCATCAAAAGCGGGGGGCTGACGAGCGTGGATCTGGTGACCGAGCCCTACGACCAGGCGCCGGGAGGCGGCGCGAAGTGAGTCCCGCGCCGCAACGCCGGCGCGCGACCACCACGCGCCCCAGCTCGCTGCTGTTCTCGCTGGGTGTGCACGCGGCGCTGGCGGGGGTGATCGTCTACGGCGCCTGGATCGGTAAGATTCTGCCGCTGGGCGGCGCCCACCCCGGCTCGGCCGCCGCCGGTGCCATACACGCCAACCTCGTGAGCCAGGTCCCGGGCGGCGCCATCCCGATGCCTTCGCCGGTGGTGGCGCCCACGCAAAACCGCTTGGCGAATGATCTCCCCGCCGAGGGCAAATCGAAGCCCCTGCCGCGCACCGCGCCCCGGCATTCGGTCGCGCTGCCTGCCTACAACCCGGAAGAAATCGCCCGCAAACAGGCGGCGGCGGAGTTGAAAAAACTGGCGCAGGCGGATCGAAGCAAGGATCAGGACAATCGCGTGGCCTATGGTGCGGGCGGACGGGTTTCCTTCTCCGCCACCAGCTCGGCCCAGGGCGCTGGAGGCAGCGGCGGAGTATCGTTCGGCGACGCCAACTTCGGCAATCTCTACACCGAGTGGGTCAACCACCTGCGCGATCGCCTGCAATACTACTGGAATCAACAGCCGCGCGATCCAGTCATTCCGGCAGGCCTCAAGGTGACTGTCACGATGACCGTGCACGCCGCCGGAACCATAGATTCGATTCACTACCTCAGCCGCGCCAACTCGGTCGAGGTCAACGACATGGCTTTCCAGTCGGTCAGGCAAATGGCCTCCCAGGAGCGGTTTCCCCTGCCGCCGGGGTACAACCACAACTCGCTTGTGGTGACAGTGACTTTTCAGATTAACTAAGCCGCCTGATGCCGCCGCTGCAGGGTGCCGAGCCACGCCCGGGCTAGGCCGCGGCCATCCGACCGGTCAGTTGACCAGAGTGGTTCTCAGGCTCACTTTGTGTTAAAGTCTCAATGAACAGGCGACGATAGTCACCTGTTATGGACTATCCCAAGGATCGCGTACTATGCGCCTGAGCTTCCCCCCGCTCAAGTCATGGCAGGCATTGGTGTTGGTTTGCGGCTCGCTCTGGATGAGCGCGCCCGCCGCGCCGCTGCCGCCTCCAGGAGCCAGCCGGCTGGCTTTTGCTGCCCTGCCCGGTGTCATCTATAACAGCGGCGGTTTGGGCACGGTCGCCGTGCAGGTCCAAACCTCGGCCGGGGCGGTCGCCACGGGTTCCACCGCGACAGTGACACTATCGGTCACCGGGCCCAACAGCTTCAGCTATACCAGCAGCTCCGCGGCGGTAGCCGGCATTGCCACTTTCAACACCACCCAGACACTGCAAACACTGGGGACATATTCCGTCAAAGCGACCAGCAACGGGTTGACAGCGGCTTCGGCCACGGTGCGCGTACTGCAGGCAAGCTATGTCCTCCCTGCGACTGCCGTCGGCACGTCATCGCCGGCGCAAAGCGTCACCTTTGGCTTCGACTCGGCCACCCAGGTGGCTGATGTGCAGGTTCTCTTCCAAGGCGCATCCGGACTGGACTTCGTGGCGGGCAGCGGTGCCAACTGCGTCGGGACGCAGATCGCCGGCGGCACCTGTACGGTGCCG
>JBQCEU010000225.1:0-10382 GCA_051959955.1 Terriglobales bacterium
AGGGAAGGTTAGGGCAGTTGCCGCAGCGCCTTCAGGCCGATCTGCTGGACGGCAGGGGGCAGCGGGGCGTAGCCGAGAGAGGTGGCGATGGCCTGCCCTCCGGTCAGCACATAGTGGACAAAGCCGCGCAGCGCCGCCTGATGGGCCGCGTCCCGCGCCGCCTTGGGCAGCAGCAGGAAGGTCAGCCCGGCGATGGGATAGGAATCGTCACCGGCGGCGTTGACGATGGGGGTGCGCACATCGCGCGCCAGCTCCGCGCGCGAGGCGTTGAGGGCCGCGGCGGTGGCGGCGGCCGAGGGTGCGATGAACTTGCCGGCCCGGTTTTGCACCGCCGCCACCGGCAAATGGTGCTGCAGGGCGTAGGCCAGCTCGACGTAGCCGAGGCCGCCGGGCGATTGCCGCACCAGCTCGGTGACCCCTTCGCTGCCCTTGCCGCCCAAGCCCACCGGCCAGTTCACCGCGGTGCCGCTGCCCACCCGCTGTTTCCATTCCGGGCTGACGGCGGCGAGGTAGGTGGTGAGGATGCTGGTGGTGCCGCTGCCGTCGGCGCGGTGGGTCAGCAGCACAGGGGTGTGAGGCAGGTGCAGGCCGGGATTGGCGGTGGTGAGCGCCCGGTCATCCCAGTAGGTCACCGTCCCCAGGAAAAGCCCGGCGATGGCGGCGGGGGTGAGGTGGAGGGGCTGCGAAACGCCGCTCAGGTTGTAGATGAGGCAGACCGGACCGGCGGCCTCGGCCACCTGGACCAGGGGCGGCATCTGCGGCAGTTGGGCGTCGGTAATGGCGGCATCGCTGGCGCCGAAATCCACGGTGCGGTTGCGCACCTGCTGGATGCCACCGCCGCTGCCGATGGACTGGTAGTTGATGCTGACGCCGGGGTGAGCGCGCTGGTAATCGGCCGCCCAGCGCGACATCAGCGGGGTGACGAAGGTGCTGCCGGCTCCAGTCAGCGCCTGCGATTGAGCCCGGGCGAGGCCGATGGCCGCGAGGAAGAAGAGTACAGCAAGCAGAAGCGTGAGTTTGTTTTTCATGGCAGTGCGAAGCGCAGGTTGGCAAACAGCATAGTGGTGTGGGCATTCTTCGGGGCGGCGGCGGCGACCGCGAAGGGCGTGCGCACCAGGTAAGATGCCTGGGTCATGAGGCTGATCGAGCCGTACTTGGGCGACTTCCAGAAGGTATGGTTGAGGCCCAGGGTGGCTTCCTGAAGGGAGCGGTTCTGGGCGGCCGAGGCGCCGGGATAGCCATAGCCGAGCGGGGTGGCGCCGGAGAGGTCGAAGCTGGGCTTGATGGCCAGGCCGCCGTAGTAGGCGTAAAGCATGTCGGTGGGCAGAGCCTGCCACTCGAAGCCGGCCATGCCGCCGCGGGTGAGCACCGGCGAGACCGATCCATCCTGACGGACGATGAGGTCGGGCGCGGTGCCGAAGAAGTAACGGCCGCCGCCGTCGCCGAAGAAAGTGTTGGCGAGGAGACGGAAGCCGGGTGCGGCGTAGAGGCTGGCATCGGCTTCGAGGCCTCCGCCGGCGGCGCGTTGGGTGAGGCCGGTGGCGGGAGTGAAGGTGCGGAAGTTGCTGTTGAGGCCGGCGACTTCGAGGTGCAGGCCCTTGCCGGCGGGATCGGAATCGTAGGCCACCTTGGCGATGATGTCGGGGGTGAAGCCGGGAGCGGAAAAGTTGGAGCTGCCGTTGTTCACCTGGCCGGTGTAGGCCGCCGGGATCACCGCCTGCGGGGCGCCGGAGCTGCCGCCGATGTAGGGTTCACCGTTTTCCAGCGAGACGCCGGCGGTCCAGTGGGGCGAGACGTGGTAGAGGAGACGGAACTGCGGCTGGCGCGCCCAGGTGAGGCCCAACTGGTAGTTGGTTTCCACCGTCTGGCCATAGGCGACGTCAGAAGGCATGGGCGAGAGGCCCAGCTTGCCGGGGGTGAGCAGGCTCCAGTCCTGGCCGGCCGCGATTTCCCAATTGCCGCGGCGGAGGTCGAGGAAGAAGACGCGCAGGCGCAGGGTGTCGGAGTTGCTGCTCACCGCGACGTTGGCGGGCTGGTTGCCGAGGAAGTCGGTTTCCAGATAGGTGTAGAGCTGGAGGCCGCCCGGGGCGGCGCTGACCTTGAGCGTGAGGCGCGAGTTCTGCGCGCTTTCACGGAACTCGCTCATGCGTCCGGCGGTGGCGTTGTTGAAGGGGATGGCGGCGAAGTTGGTGCCGATGCCGCTGCCCACCGCGGTGGTGCGGTAGAGGGAGGTGAAATCGAGAAAGCCGCCCGGGGTGAAAGTGACGTCGCCCACTTTGAGCTGCAGCGGCGACTGGGCGAGACCATGGGATGCCGCCAGACCGAGCGCGAGGAGCGCCCACCAGGCGAAGCGAAAGAGTTGAGTTCGTTTCAGCATCGGTTCCATGATGGCCGGGAATTACCGCCTGTACGGTTACAGAACCGTGACAGGCACAGACGATTACAGAACGATGACAAACGGGCCCGGGCGGGCGCGGAGGGACAGGCGGCCGCTTCATACTGGACCCATGCACGCGATTGCCGCCACTGGCCGGGAAGCGGTTCCGCGCCGGCGGGTGCGTGGGGACGCCATCGCCGGCTGGGCGCTGCGCACGCTGGCGGCGGTGGTGCCGCTGCTGGCGGTGGGGATCGGCGTGCAGCTCTACCTGGGCAGCCAGGCGGCGCGGCAGGCGTTCGGCTGGGGTTTTATCAGCGGCTCGACATGGGATCCGGTATTTGATCATTTCGGCGCCTGGCCGTTTCTGTACGGGACGCTGTTCACCACCGCCACGGCGGTGGTGCTGGCGGCGCCGCTGGGGGTGGGGGTGGCGATCTTTTTGGCTGAGGTCGCGCCCGGGTGGCTGCGCGCCGCGCTGGGCGGGCTGGTGGATCTGCTGGCCGTGGTGCCGAGCGTGGTGTACGGGTTGTGGGGCATGGTGGTGATGGTTCCCTGGCTGCGGCAGACGCTGGAACCCTGGCTGGGGCGGAATGTCGGCTGGCTGCCGTTGTTTCAGGGCCCGCCGTACGGGGTGGGATTTCTGGCGGCGGGGCTGGTGCTGGCGCTGATGGTGCTGCCGTTTGTGGTGAGCCTGTCGCGGGAGGCGATGCAGGCGGTGCCGCGGGCGCAGCGCGAAGCCGGACTGGCGCTGGGGGCGACGCGGTGGGAGGTGATCCAGCACATCGTGCTGCCGGCGGCGCGGGGGGGCATCGGCGGCGGCATCCTGCTGGCGGTGGGACGGGCGCTGGGCGAGACCATGGCGGTGACCATGCTCATCGGCAACCGGCCGGCGGTCAGCGGCTCGCTGTTCGCGCCCGGCTATACGCTGGCCAGCGTGATCGCCAATGAGTTCACCGAAGCCACGTCGGCGCTGTACACGGCATCGCTGGTGGAGCTGGGGTTGATTTTGTTCGTGCTGACGCTGGCGGTGAACCTGGCAGGGCGGCTGCTGCTGCGGCCGGCAGGGGTGCGCGCATGAGCCTGGCGCGCCGCAGATGGCGGAGCCGCATCCTGCTGGCGGCGACCGGGGTGTGCACGCTGGTGGTGCTGACACCGCTGGCGATGATTTTGTACCGGGTGGCGCGGGAGGGCGCGGGGTCCCTGAATATGACCTTCCTCACCCATTTGCCGGCGCCGCCGGGAGAGAGCGGCGGCGGCATGGCCAACGCCATCGTGGGCACACTGGAGATGCTGGGGGTGGCGCTGGGGGTGGGACTGCCGCTGGGGCTGGCGGGGGCGCTGTACACCGCCGAGCTGGGGCGGGAACGGATGGCGGGGGTGGTGCGCTTCGCCGCCGACGTGCTGACCGGCGTGCCCACCATCGTCACCGGGTTGTTCGTTTATGCGCTGGTGGTGGTGCCGATGCGGCAATTCTCGGCGCTGGCGGGGGGACTGGCGCTGGCGGCGATCCTGCTGCCGATTGTGCTGCGGGCGGGCGAGGAGGCGCTGCGGGCGGTGCCTGAAAGCTATCGCGAAGCGGCGCTGGCGCTGGGGGCCAGCCGGCGGCGGATGTGGGGTGACGTGCTGCTGCCGGCGGCGCGGCGCGGGCTGATCGCGGCGGGGGTGCTGGGGGTGATGCGCACGGCGGGTGAAACCGCGCCGCTGCTGCTCACCTCGCTCAACAACTCGCAGTGGAACCTGCGGCTGGACCGGCCCATGGCCTCGCTCACGGTGCAGCTCTACACCTACGCCACCGGTCCCTACGATGACTGGCATCGGCAGGCGTGGGCGGCGGCGCTGCTGCTGCTGTTGCTGGTCGGCGGCCTGGGCCTGGTGGCGCGCTGGTGGGGAGGAAGGGGAGAAGTCGTATGAAATGGCGGCATGCGGAAGCCGGGACTCCGGCCGCGGCGCCGGCGGCGGGGGGAGCGGCACACGAGCGGGCGGAACGGCTGGAGGCGGTGCTGCGGAACATGGACGCGGCGGTGGTGGAGTTCGACGCGCGGCTGCAAGGCCGGTTCCTCAACCCGGCGGCGGAGCGGCTGCTGGAGCGGCTGCCGCGGCTGCCGCAACTGCTGGTGCCGGCGGCGGCGGCGGTGCGCGAAGGCGCAAGCTGGCAGGGGCGGGTGGAGCTGCCGGATGAGCGCACGCTGGAGGCGGCGATCACGCCGCTGCACGGCGTCGAGGCGCCGGGGGCGGTGCTGGTGGCCCGCGACGTGACGGCCACGGTGCGGCTGGAGACCACGCGGCGCGACTTCATCGCGGCGCTTTCGCATGAGCTGCGCACGCCGCTGGCCTCGATCCGCGGCTATGGCGAGCTGCTGACGCTGCACGCGGATGCGGCGCCCGGGGAACGGCAGACGTGGCTGCAGGGCATGCTCGAGAGCGCGGAGCGCCTGACGCGGCTGGCCGCCGATTTGACCACGTTGTCGTCGCTCGAAACCGGCACCTATCCGCTGCGGCTGGAGACGATGGAGGCCGCCGGGCTGGCCGAACCGGTGCTGCGGGTGATGCGGCCGCAGGCGCTGGCGGCGGGGGCCACGCTGGTGAACGGCGCCTGGGCGCCGGGGCGCATCCGCGGGGACGCGGCGGCGCTGCACCGGCTGCTGCTCAACCTGGTGGAAAACGCCCTGCGGCATGGCATTGACAGGCGCGGGGATGCGGGCCGCGAGCCGGCGGGCGCGGGGCTGCGGGTGGAGTTGAGCGGACGAACGGAGGGAGGCGAGTACCTGCTGCAGGTGCGCGACAATGGAGCCGGCATCGCCAGCACCGATCTGCCGCGGGTTTTCGAGCGCTTCTACCGCGCGCCCGGGCGGGCGGCGGAAGGCACGGGGCTGGGCCTGGCGCTGGTGAAGCACATCGCCCAGGAGCACGGAGGCACGGTGGCGGTGGAGAGCGAGCTGGGGCGGGGCAGCAGCTTCACGGTGCGGCTGCCGCGGGAGGAGACAACGACATGATGCCGGGCACATTGCCGGACGCGGGGCTCCGTCCGGCTGCGCCGAACGACCCGCGCGCGCTGCCACGGCCTTTCGTGCCGGAGGCGGCCGCGAGCGAAGAGGGCCGCGCGGTGATCGAGGTGCGCGGGTTGTGCGTTTACTACGGCGACCGGCAGGTGCTGTTCGACGTGGACCTGGAGGTGCGGGAGCGCTCGATCCTGACCATGATCGGCCCCTCGGGGTGCGGCAAGAGCACCTGTTTGCGAGCCATGAACCGGATGAATGAGCTCATTCCCAATGCGCGCAGCCGGGGTGCGATCCGGCTGGACGGGCAGGACATCGCCGGCTGCGAAGTGATGGCGCTGCGGCGGCGGGTGGGGATGGTGTTCCAGCGTCCCAACCCGCTGCCCATGTCCATCTTCGACAACGTGGCCTATGGCGCGCGGCTGCACGGGCTGGCGCGGGGGCGGCGGCAACTGGCGGAGGTGGTGGAGCGGCAGTTGCGGGCGGTGAGCCTGTGGGAGGAAGTCGCCGACCGGCTGGCGCAGCCGGCGCCGGGCCTGTCGGGCGGGCAGCAGCAGCGGTTGTGCATCGCCCGCGCGCTGGCGGTGGAGCCGGAGATTCTGCTGATGGACGAGCCCGCCAGCGCCCTCGACCCCATCGCCACGGCGCGGATCGAGGAGCTGATTCAGGAGCTGAAGCAGCGGGTGGGCATCGTGATCGTCACCCACAACCTGCAGCAGGCGGCGCGCATTGGCGACCGCACCACGTTCTTTCTCGCCGGGCGCGTGGTGGAGACGGGGGCGACGCGGCAGATGTTCACCACCCCGGCGCGGCGGGAGACCGAGGACTATATCACCGGACGCTTCGGATAGGAGATCGCCGTGGGCCCCACTCCCCAGACCATTCGCCGGAACTTTCAACAACAGATGGAGGAGCTGCGCCTGCGCCTGCTGCACATGGGCGGGCTGGTGGAGACGGCGGTGCACGAGAGCCTGCACGCCGTGCTGGAGCGCCAGCCGGTGCGGGCGGAGACGGTGATCGGCGGGCTGGAGCCGGAGATCAACGAGCTGGAGCGCGAGGTGGACGAGCGGGTGCTGGGGCTGCTGGCGCTACAGCAGCCGCTGGCGGTGGATCTGCGCTTCGCGGCGGCGGCGCTGAAGATCGGCAACGAGCTGGAGCGCATGGGCGATCTGGCGGTGAACATCGCCCAGGGCGCGGAGCGGCTGCTGCGCCAGCCGCTGGGGGCGCCGCTGGTGGACCTGCCGCGGATGGCGGAGCAGGCCAACGCCATGCTGCGCATGGCGCTCGATGCGCTGATGCGCGGCGATGCCGGGCTGGCGCGGCGGGTGCTGCCCGCCGACACGGCCGTGGACCGGCTGCGGGATGCGATCTTCCACCGTCTGGTGGAGGCCATGGCGCAGGAACCGGCGCGGGCGGAGCTGCATTTGGGGCTGCTGTTCGTGGCGCGCAACCTGGAGCGCATCGCCGACCACGCCACCAACATCGCCGAAGACGTGATCTTCTGGCTGGAGGGCACCGACGTGCGCCACGGCCACAGGCACAGCCTGACTGTATCGGGGGCTGCGCCCCCGACGCCTCCCGCTGGTCGGCCCCCCCGGGCCGCACCGTCCGGGAGCATGCCCAAGTGAACGCGGGGGAACGCATCCTGGTGGTCGAGGACGATCCGCTGCTGGGGCGGCTGCTGGAGACGCATCTCGGCCGCGAGGGCTTTCAGGTCACGCTCAACGCCACCGGGGCGGGGGTGGTGGAGCAGGTGGAGGGGCTGCGGCCGCGGCTGCTGATTCTGGACCTCAGGCTGCCGCAGGCGCACGGGTTGGAGATTCTGCGGGCGCTGCGGCGCGATCCCGGCCATCGCCTGCTGCCGGTGCTGATCTTGACCGCGCTGGGGGCGGAGGCGGACCGCATTCTCGGGCTGGAGCTGGGGGCGGACGACTACATGGTGAAGCCCTTCAGTCCGCAGGAGCTGACGGCGCGGGTGCGGGCGCGGCTGCGGACGGCGCCGGCGGCCGCAGCCGAACTGGTGGCCGGGCCGTTGCGTGTGGACCTGCGGGCGCGCACGGCGGAGCTGGCGGGGCGGAGGCTGGAGCTGAGCGACACCGAGTTTCGGCTGCTGGCCTTCCTGATGCAGACGCCGGGGCAGGCGCACACGCGGAGGGCGATCGTGGAGGCGGTGTGGTCGCCGGGGCACTTCATCACCGACCGGGCGGTGGATGTGACGCTGCGGCGGCTGCGGGCGCGGCTGGGCGGCTCGGAGGAGGCGCCGGGGTGGATCACGGCGGTGCGCGGGGTGGGGTACCGGTTCGACCGGCCGGAGTAGGCGGAGGAGTGGGGCGGGGAGGCGAGGCTTCACGAGATAGTCTGGTTCCGGCTGCGGCCTCGTGCCGCTTGCTTCCCGCCCCTTCTCCAGAGTCGCTACGGCATTGATAGGCGCGGGCCCCGCACCGAGAAAACCGCCGTTCCGAATTTCGCGGTTCTGGCCCGCGATCCTGCCCCATGCCGCTGGGGCCACTCGGGCCCTGCCGCCAGGCGTAACGCGGGGCTGGGCTATATTCGAAGGCATGGCTCTTTGTCCTCGTTGTCAGCAGGCGGTTGGCGCCGGTGATCGTTTTTGCCCTTCCTGTGGAGCGGCGCTGGCTGCCGTTCAGGCAATGGCCGCGGGAGCGCCGGCGGCGCCGGGCGGGGTGAGCGCGGCGACAGAGGGGCGGCTGGGGACGGCGAAGTACCGCATCGTGGGATATGAGATGCAGGGCGTGGCGGTGGCGCTGGCGCCGGGCGAGAGCGTGATGGCGGAGCCGGGAGCGCTGCTGTACATGCGAGGCGGGGTGACGATGAACACCGCCATGAGCGGCGGGTTGATGGCGGGCTTCAAGCGGGCGCTGGCGGGGGATTCGTTTTTCCTGGCGCACTTCACGGCCGAGAACGGGGCGGGCGAGGCGGCGTTTGCGGCGCCCTACCCGGGCACCATCCATGCGCTGGAGATCGGCCAGCGGCAGTGGCTGTGCCAGCGGCATTCATTTTTGTGCTGCAGTCCGGGGGTGACGCTGTCGGTGGCGCTGAGCCAGAAGCTGGGGTACGGGCTGTTCAGCGGCGAGGGGTTCATCCTGCAAACGCTGAGCGGCGAGGGGGACGCGCTGGTGCACGCCGGCGGACACTTCATCCGCATGGAGCTGGGGGCGGGGGAGCAGATCCGTGTGGACACGGGGAGCGTGGTGGCGTTTGATCATCAGGTGGGCTACACCATCGAGTTCGTGAAGGGCTTCAAGAACCTGCTGTTCGGGGGCGAGGGGATGTTCTTCGTGGTGCTGACCGGGCCGGGGACGGTGATCCTGCAGACGCTGTCGTTCGACCGGCTGGCGAGCCGGATCGGGGCGGCGATTGGGCCGCAGGGGGGCGGCAACGCGGGCACGATCGCCGGAGCGGGGGCGATTGGGGCGGTGCTGGGCGGCATGCTGGGAAACAGGGATTAGGGGTCAGGGGTTAGGGGTTAGCGAAATGCAAGGCTCGGGGGGCGGGGTGGTGGCGGGCGTCGTGGTGATGCTGGGGGCGATGCTCGGGTTGGGGTGTCAGACGAGAGGGCGGGGGACGCGGGTGACGGAGTATGCGGTGACGCGTGCGCCGCGGGGGGCGCAGACCGAACGGGGGGCTTGCTGGACGCATTCGATTGCCGCGGCGGGGCGTAGCGATGCCTGGCGGTGCATGGTGGAGAACCAGATCCACGACCCGTGTTTTGTGATCGGCAAGGGGCCGGATTTGTTGTGCGGGGCGGATCCGTCGCGGCCGGAAGAAGCGCATGCGTTTGTGCTGACGCTGGATAAGGCGCTGCCGCAGGAGGCGATGCCGGCGGGGGTGGAGCGGGCGCCGTGGCTGGTGGAGTTGGCGGACGGGACGCGGTGCCGTCCGTTTACCGGGACGCGGCCGGTGGCGGCGGATGGGAGAGCGGCGACGTATGCGTGCACGCCCGAGGCGGACGGTGACAACCTCATCTTCGGCCGGCTGCGCGAAACGCCGGGCGGGGTGTGGACGGCGGAGATGGGGCGGCTGGCGGACGGCAGCGGCGGGCGGCCGCGCGCGGCGGGGCTGCGGCAGGTGGCGATGGCCGCGGTGTGGCGCTAGTTATTCGGAAATAGCTTGGCGATGCGGGCCTGGGCGGCTTCGGCGGCGGCGCGGGGGTCGGGGGCGCTGCGGATGGGGCGGCCGACGACGATGTAGTCGGCGCCGGTTGCAAAGGCCGCTTCGATGTCCACAGTGCGCTTCTGGTCGTCGTCGCTCTTGTTGACCACCGGACGGATGCCGGGGACGACGATCAGGAAGCTGTCGCCGAGGGCGCCGCGCAGGCGGGGCAGCTCGAGGCCGCTGGAGATGAGGCCGTCGGCGCCGCAGGCCAGCACGCGCTGGGCGCGGGAGAGGACCAGTTCCTCGACGTTGACGCCGAAGCCGAGGGCGTTGATGTCGCCCTGATCGAGGCTGGTGAGCACGGTGACGGCCAGGATTTTGAGCGTATCCGGAGAGCCGCCGGCGGCGGCACGGCCCTCGACCGCGGCGGCGATCATGGCTTCCTGGGCGTGGACGGTGGCGAAGGCGGCGCCGCTGCGGACCACGGTGCGCACGGCGGACTTGACCGTCTCGGGGACGTCGAAGAACTTGACGTCGGCGAAAGTGCGCTTGCCGCGGCCGGCGCAGTGGTCGAAGAGCGCCCAGAAGCCGCGGTCGAAGGCGAGGCCGAGGCCGATCTTGTAGAAGGAGACGGAGTCGCCCAGCTCGTCCACCAGGCGGCGGGCGCGGTCGGTGTCTTCAACGTCGAGCGCGACGATCAGGCGGTCGCGGGCAGGGATGGGCTTGGGGGAGAGCGGCATGGGGTGGGTTCAGGATAGCAAAGGGGGCGGCGTTCGGGGGCAATCGCTGCCAGTCCGCAAGGAGCTTCACCGAGGGCGTTCGAGGGCCCGAAAGGATCGGAATGCGTGTTGACACTGCCGGGCCACTCTGCCGGTGTCTCTTGGCGCGGGTGCTTA
>JBQCEU010000226.1:0-2284 GCA_051959955.1 Terriglobales bacterium
GGGGGGCTACGTCGTCACGGAGCGCATGCTCGAGATGTTCAAATCGAGCAGGGCGGGCGGCGCGCGCCGGGGGACGCATTAAATGCCAGACGCACCGATGTCGGCCTTCCTGGGGACCGACACCCTCATCCAGGCGAGCTACTTCGTCACCGCGGTGCTCTTCATCGTAGGCCTCAAGCGCATGAGCTCGCCGGTCACGGCGCGCAGCGGCATTCTCTGGGCCGGCGCGGGCATGCTCGTCGCGACGCTCGTCACCTTCGCCTACCCGGGGATGAGCAACTATCCGCTCATCGGCGCCGCCATCGTCGTCGGCGCCGTGGCCGCATGGTGGACGGGCAAGCGCGTCGCCATGACCAACATGCCGCAGATGATCGCCCTCTACAACGGCATGGGCGGCGGCGCCGCCGCGGCCATCGCCGCAGTAGAGCTGTACAGCGGCGGGGCGGAAGGCTACGGCGCGGCGACTCTGGCCGTCGTCGGTGGCCTGATCGGCGCGGTGTCCTTCAGCGGCAGCCTGATTGCCTTCGGCAAGCTGCAGGGGCTCATCAAGCGCAGTATCCGTTTCCGCGGCCTGCAGGTGATCAACCTGTTGATACTCCTGGCGGCCGTCGTCCACGGTGTGCTGATCGGCTTGCATATCAACATGGCGCCGGGCGCGGTCACCGGCATGTCCGCGCCGCCGATCGGCAGCGTCATGCTGATGCCGAGGATCAGCGCGAAGACGAAGAGCCCGGTGACGACGTCCGGAGACTCATTGAAATGTCCGGCGAGGAGCGCCGCAAGCACCAGGGCCGCGGCCAGGATCAGGACGTTGAGCGCCTGTTGTCCGCGGAAACGGAAGCTGCGCTTGATGAGCCCCTGGAGCTTGCCGAAGGCGATCGCGCTGCCGGCGAAGGACACCGCGCCGATGAGGCCGCCGACGACCGCCAGGGTCGCCGCGCCGTAGCCTTCCGCCCCGCCGCTGTACAGCTCCACGGCGGCGATGGCCGCGGCGGCGCCGCCGCCCATGCCGTTGTAGAGGGCGATCATCTGCGGCATGTTGGTCATGGCGACGCGCTTGCCGCTCCACCAGGCCAGGACCGCGCCGACGACGATGGCGGCGCCGATCAGCGGGTAGTTGCTCATCCCCGGGTAGGCGAAGGTGACGAGGGTCGCGACGAGCATGCCGGCGCCGGCCCAGAGAATGCCGCTGCGCGCCGTGACCGGCGAGCTCATGCGCTTCAGTCCGACGATGAAAAGCACCGCGGTGACGAAGTAGCTCGCCTGGATGAGGGTGTCGGTCCCCAGGAAGGCCGACATCGGTGCGTCTGGCATTTAGTGCGTCCCCCGGCGCGGGCCGCCCGCCCTGCTCGATTTGAACATCTCCAGCATCCGCTCCGTCACGACGTAGCCGCCCATCGCATTGCCGGCCGCGAGGAGCACACCGATGAAGCCGATCGTCTTCTCCAGCGGCGTGTGCGCGTTGCCGAGCGCCACCATGGCGCCGACCAGCACGATGCCGTGCACGAAGTTGGAGCCCGACATGAGCGGGGTGTGCAGGATCACCGGCACGCGGGAGATGACCTCATACCCGGTGAAGGCCGCGAGCATGAAGATGTAGAGCGCTACGATTCCGGTCATGATCGGGAACCTTGGTAGATTGGCTGAAAGTCGCCTGCGGCGCTTTCAGCGGCCAGCCGAGTTACTTTATCGATCTCGCCGTCAAAAAGCGCGGTTTTTGCCGGCTTACTCACTTGCTTTCAACCTTCTATCGCTCGACGTGTGGGCTCGTGTTTGATCTCGCCGGCGTGGGTGAGGCAGGCCTGGGCGAAGACCTCGTCGCTCCAGTCGATGGCGAGCTCGCCCTTCTGGATCGCGGGCTTGAGGAAGTTGAGCAGATTGCGGGCGTACATCTCGCTTGCGTTGTAGGCCAGATCGCCTGCGAGACCCACGGCGCCGATCACCTTCACCCCCTGGTGCGTCACCACCTCGCCGGCTTGGGTCAGCTCGCAGTTGCCGCCCTGCTCCGCGGCGATGTCGACGATCACCGATCCCGGGCGCATGCGCTCCACGACATTGCGCTGAATGATCTTCGGCGCCGCTCGTCCGGGAACCGATGCCGTGGTCACCACCGCATCCGCGGCGGCGATGCGGGAGTCGAGCACCTCCTGCTGCTTGCGCTTCTCTTCCTCGGTGAGCTCGCGCGCGTAGCCGCCTGCGCCTTCTGCGCTGACGCCGGTATCCACGAACTTCGCGCCCAGCGACTTCACTTGTTCCCGCGTCGCGCTACGAACGTCATACGCCT
>JBQCEU010000227.1:0-5719 GCA_051959955.1 Terriglobales bacterium
TCCGGGCCCTTGCCTCGCTGCACCGAGGCATCGGTGTTGATGGCCACCAGCAGGAGGTCGCCCAGCGAACGCGCCTGCTCCAGCGTGGCGATATGCCCGGGGTGCAGCAGATCAAAGCAGCCGTTGGTGAATACCAGCCGCTGCCCGGCGCGCCGCCACGCGAGCCGCGATGAGAGGAGCTCATGCCAGTCGGCGTAGATCATGCGCTCAGGCCCGGCGCGGAATCGGCTTCCTCGCCGCGGGCGGTGCGCAGCAGTTCGGCGGCGGCGGTATCCCGTCCCAGCACGCTGATCTGAATGCCGGCGATCCTCCCCCGCAGCGCCCGCACCATCTCCTTGGCGATCTCCAGCCCTTCCCGCTTCGCCGCCTCCGCCGTGCGCGCCCCCCGCATCCTCTCCAGCACCGCCTCCGGCACGCGCACATGCAGCTCGTTCTGCATGAATTCCGCCTGCCGCAGGCTGGTCAGCGGCCAAATGCCGGCGACCAGCGGCCGCCGCGCCGCGGCCGTATCGGCGAGGAAGCGGTCCAGCAGTTCCAGATCAAACACCGGCTGGGTGACCACGTAATCCGCCCCCGCCTCCACCTTCCAGTGGTAGCGCCGTATCTCCTCCTCGTAGTTCACCGCCCCCGGGTTGGCCCCCACGCCGATCAGGTAGGCCGTCTGTCCGCCCACCGCGTTGCCGCCCAGGTCCAGGCCGCTGTTCAGGTTGCGCACCAGGTTGGTCAGCCCGATGGCGTCCACATCGAACACCGCCGTCGCGTCGGGGTAATTGCCCAGCTTGGGCGGATCGCCGGTGATCAGGATCAGGTTGCGCAGCCCCAGCGCGAACCCGCCCAGCAGGTCCGACTGCATCGAGATCACGTTACGGTCGCGGCAGCAATAGTGCAGCACCGGCTCGATCGCCATCTGGTTGCGCAGCATCACCGCCAGCGCCTGGTTGCTCATGCGCGCGTTGGCCCGCGGGCCGTCAGGAATGTTGATCGCGTCCGCTCCCTGCTTTTCGAAAAACGCCGCGCTTTGCAGTTCCCGCCCCGGATCGCTCCCCCGCGGCGGCAAAATCTCCACCATGGAGACAAACCGCCCCTCCGCCAGCTTCCGTCCCAGGCTCGAGCGCTGCGCGGCCGGCACCGGCGTGCGCGCCTGCGCCCCCGGCTGCGCCGCCCCCTCCACGCGTACACGTCGTTTGCCGGGGTGGGTGGAGCGCACGTAGTTGCGGATCCACTTGATGTGTTCCGGAGTCGTGCCGCAGCAGCCGCCGACAATTTTCGCGCCCGCGCCGATAAACTGCCGCGCGTAGTCGGCCAGGTACTCCGGCGACACCATGTACAGGTTGCGCCCATCCACGTTCCGCGGCTTGCCGGCGTTGGGCTGGGCGATCAGCGGCCTGGTCGTCGCCCGCGACATCTGCTCCAGTGCTTCCAGCATGCCCACCGGACCGCCGCTGCAGTTGATGCCGATCACATCCGCGCCCCACGCATCCATGCGCCGCGCCGCCTCGCCTGCCGGGGTGCCATCCAGCGCCCGCCCCTCGTCATCAATGGTGATCTGCGCGACAATCGGCAGGGCGCACGCTTCGCGTGATCCCTGAATCGCCTCCCCCAATTCCGCCACCTGTCCGAAGGTCTCCAGCATGAGCAGGTCGGCGCCGGCCGCGGCCAGCGCCGCCGCCTGCTGCCGGAACGCGGACCGCGCTTCGCCCAGGCTCAGCTTGCCCAGCGGCTCGACATACACCCCCAGCGGCCCCATCGCCCCCGCCACCCAGGCATCGCCCGCGCACTCGCGCGCCAGCGCCACGCCGGCGCGGTTGATCGCCTCCACCTGATCGCGCAAGCCGTACTTTTCCAGATTCACCGCATTGGCGCCGAAGGTGTTGGTCTCGATGATCTCCGCGCCGGCATGGGCGTAAGCCTGGTGAATCTCCCGCACCACCGCCGGCTGGCTCAGGTTGAGCTCGTCGTAGCTGCGGTTGATGAACACGCCATGGGCGTACAGCATGGTCCCCATGGCGCCGTCGCTGACGACCACGCGCTCCGCCAGTTCCTCCAGGAAGTTCCTCACTCCGCCTCCGGCCGCAACAGCGGAAACAGAATCACCTCGCGGATGGAGGCCGCCCCGGTGAGCAGCATGCACAGCCGGTCAATGCCGATGCCTTCGCCCGCCGTCGGCGGCATGCCGTAGCGCAGCGCCCGCACGGAGTCGGCGTCCATCGAGTGCGCCTCTTCATCGCCCCGCTCCCGCTGCGCCAACTGCTCCTCGAAGCGCCGCTGCTGCTCGTCGGGATCGTTCAGCTCGCTGTAGCCGTTGGCGATCTCCATGCCGCCCGCATAGATTTCAAACCGCTCCACCCAGGCCGCGTCCTCCGGCTTGCTCTTGGCCAGCGGCGACACCGCCCGCGGATAGTCATAGATGATGGTCGGCTGCACCAGGTGCGACTCCGCCACCTGCTCGAAGAGTTCGACCACCGCGGCGTCGGCCTGCCGCTGCAGGTCCCGCAGCTCCGGCGCCGGCCCGCGTTCGCCGGGCCAGAACTCGCGGATCGCTTCGCACAGGCTGAGCCGCTGGCACCGGGCAAAATCAATCTTCTGCCCGCGGAATTCCACCTCCGTGCCGCCGGTCACCTGGCGCGCACACTCGGCCAGCAGCTCGGCGCTCCAGTCCATCAGCACCCGGTAGTCGCTGTAGGCTTCGTAAAACTCCAGCATGGTGAATTCGGGGTTGTGCTGGGTGGAGATGCCCTCGTTGCGAAAATTGCGGTTGATCTCGAACACCCGGTCCATGCCCCCCACCACCAGCCGCTTCAGGTACAGCTCGGGCGCAATGCGCAAATAGAGCGGCAAATCGAGGGCTTCATGATGGGTCCGGAACGGCCGTGCCGCCGCTCCGCCCGCCAGCGGCTGCATCATGGGCGTCTCCACCTCGATGTAGCCGCGCGCGTGGAACAAATCACGCAGGCATGCGGTGAGCCGCGCCCGCTGCACAAAGATGCGGCGTGCATCTTCGTTGGCGATCAGGTCCAGGTAGCGTTGCCGGTAGCGCGCCTCCACATCCACCAGCCCGTGCCACTTTTCGGGCAGCGGCAGCAGCGCCTTGGCCAGCAGTTCGATCGTTTCGACGTGCACCGTCAACTCACCCGTTTTGGTGCGGAACAGGTATCCGCTGACGCCGATATGGTCCCCCAGGTCCAGGTCCTTCCACAGCGCAAATGTCTCCGCCGCCACGCTGTCCTGGCGCACGTAGATCTGCAGCCGCTCCCCTCCCTGCTGCAAATGCCCGAAGCCGGCCTTGCCGTGGGGGCGAAACTGAATCAGCCGTCCCGCCACCCGCACCGCCGGATGCTGAGCCTCCAGTGCCTGGCCCTCCACGGCGTCATAGCCCGCATGCACTTGCGGCACGGTGTGGCTGAAGGCGAAGCGGTGCGGATACGGATCGGCACCCGCCGCCCGCAGCGCCGCCACCTTGGCTTCCCGCTGCTGTTGAATGGCCAAGTCGAGGGACATGAAGCCTTAATTATAGCTTTGGCGCCTGCAGCCACTGCGCTATCATGCTGCGCATGAGTCTTCGCCGCTCTGCCCTGGTCCTTACTCCTCTTCTCGCCGCCGGCGTCGCCGTCGCCGCCCTCTCCCAGGGCCGCGGCCCGCAGAACCCCGCTCAGGAGCAGTACCTGCGCGCCATGGAGACCGCCGATCTCGCCATCCAGAAGGAGAACCACGACCACTCCGAACTGATGAAGAACGAAGAGTACCTCACCACCATGATCGGCCCGCGGCTTACCGGCAGCTCCAACATGCAGGCCGCCAGCGCTTGGACGCTGCAGCGCTTCAAGGACTACGGCCTCGACGCCCACCTCGAGACCACCCAGGTGGCCCATGCCTGGATTCCCGGCCTCTGCACCGCCGAGCTCATCAGCCCCTGGGATAAGGTGATTCCCATCGCCGCTGAAGGCTGGAGCAAGGCCACCAACGGTACCATCACCGCGCCGGTGGTGGTCCTCGGCCCCGGCGAAACGCCCGATCCCGCAAGAATTCGCGGCGCCATCGTCCTCCAGGGCCCGCCCAACGCCCGCAACGTGGACCCCGACTACGTGGCCGACAACGCCTACGACTCGGTCATTGTGCCGCCCAAGGGCGTGCCCGACCGGAACGCCGCCCAGGCGTTCCGGCGTGGCGGCGCAAATCCGCTGGAGGGCGCGGCGGTGGTGATCCGCGACAGCGGCAAACCGTGGAACCTGTTCTCGATCGGCGGCGTGGGCCGCTATGCGCCGTCAGAAATTCCCACCGCCACCATCTCCCACGAGGATTACAGCCTGCTCTACCGCATGGCCAAGGACTATGGGAAGCCGATGAAGATGCGCGTCAATATCGGCGGCAGTTTCAGCCCCGGCCCCGCCGACGCCTCAATCACCGTGGCGCAGATCAAGGGCAGCGAGTTCCCAGACCAGCAAGTGATCATCGGCGGCCATCTGGATTCCTGGTATCTGGGCCAGGGCGCGGTGGATAACGGCACTGGCGCCATGTCGGTGCTCGAAGCCGCCCGCATCCTCAAATCACTCGGCTGGCAGCCCAAGCGCACCCTCACCTTCATCCTGTTTACCGGCGAGGAAGAAGGCGGAGTGGGAGTCGCGACCTTCCTGCGCAATCACAAGAACGAGATTCCGAAGATGGACGCCATGCTGGTGGACGACACCGGAACCGGCCGTATCCAGTCCATTTCGCTCGAGAACCTTTACGAAACCTTCCCCGAGCTGTCGCAGGTCTACCACCCGCTCCAGGAGGTCTTCGGCATGGATCCGATCACCACCGAATACTTCGGCGCTTCCGATCACGTCGCCTTCCAGCGCGCCGGCGTCGCCGCCTACTTCGCTGCCCAGGCGCCGGCCCATTATCGCGAGGAACACCACTCACAAACCGACACCTTCGACAAGGTGATCCCCGAGCAGGTCAACCAGGGCGCGGCCGTCATCGCCGCCTGGATGTGGAACGTCTCCCAACTCGACCAGCCGTTCCCCCATCACGCCGCGTCGGGAAACAACCGCTAGGCGTTGACCGCGTTGGCGATGGTGCCCGCCAGCAGGTAATCGCGGATCTGTTCGGCGATCGCCGTGCCCACCCGCTCCTGCGCTTCGCGGGTGGAGGCGCCGATGTGGGGCGTGGCGATCAGATGGGGGCAGTGCAGCAGCGGCGCATCCGCGGCCGGAGGCTCCTTGCCGTACACATCCACGGCCGCGCCCGCCAGCTTGCCTGACTCGAGCGCCCGCGCCAGCGCGGCTTCGTCCACCACCTCGCCCCGGGCGCAGTTCACCAGCCGCGCTCCCGGTTTCATCTGCGCGAACACCGCATCGTTGAACAAACCGCGCACCCCCGGCGACATCGCCAGATGCAGGCTTACGTAATCCGACACCGCCAACAGCTTCTCGAAACTGACCAATTCAATGCCCGCCTCGCGCGCCGCCGCCGGCGCCGCCGGGTCGGAACCGACAAACCGCATGCCGAAGGCGGCCGCCCGCCGGGCCACTTCGATGGCGATGCGTCCGCAGCCGACCAGCCCCAGCGTCTTGCCGAAAAGCTCCCCGCCTTCCAGCGACTTTTTCTCCCACTGCCCGGCGTGCATGGTGGCGTCGGCGCGCGGAATCTGCCGCGCCAGCGCCAGCATCAGTCCCAGGGCCAACTCCGCCACTGCCACCGAGCTGCCGCCGGGCGTGTTCATCACCACCACCTTGCG
>JBQCEU010000228.1:0-2383 GCA_051959955.1 Terriglobales bacterium
GATGGCGCAACGAGCGCGGCAGCAGCAGTCCGCGGGTGACGAAGGGCTGCATGAGGATATGAATTTCACCGGCGTCACAGAGTCTGGCCTTGCGCAGTTGCATGTCCGAATCTCCACAGGCGGCAATGCCGCAGAAAAAAATCAAGGGAGGGCAGGCGCAGGCACAGAGGCATGGAAGCGTCCTCTGCCGCCACCGCCAGAGCGGCGGGGGAGCGTCATCGCCAGTGTTGGCCAGGACGATGGGAGCCGTGCCATGGTTTCATGCCCGGCCTCCCGCTTCCGTTCCAGCCGCGGCGGGTTGGGCAGAGAGCAGCAGACGGGTGCCGGGGCAGCTGGCTGTGTCCCAGGCATCAAATTGCAGCGCGGCTTCGGGGCCAATGATTTGGACTTCGCCGACGCCGGCTTCGAGCGCCTCGCGGCAGGCGGCCAGCTTGGGTAGCATGCCGCCAAAGATAGCGCCGCTGCGCGTCAGCTCTTCCAGTTGATCCACGTTGAGCGCCGGAATGCGCTGCTTGTTGGCGTCGAGCACGCCCGGCACGTCGGTGACGAAGACGGCGCGCGAGGCGCCGATCATGCGCGCGCAGGCCGAAGCAAACTGGTCGGCGTTGACGTTGAGGGCGCCGCCTTCCCCGTCAGAGGCGAGCGGCGCCAGCACCGGGGTAAAGCCCTGATCGACCAGCGTGCGCAGCAGGCCGGGGTTGCCGCCGGTGACTTCGCCGACGCGGCCCAGCTCCGGGTCGCGCACGCGCCCGGTCACGCTCTCGCCATCGATGCCGGTCAGCCCGACGGCGCAGAAGCGCGCGCCCTGCCGCTTCGCTTCGGCATTCAAGGCCGCCACCAGGCGCTTGTTCACGTCGCCGGCAAAGACCATCAGGGCCGCCTGCAGCGTGGCGTCCTCGGTGACACGCAGTCCGTTGCGGAATTCGGTGGCGATGCCCAGCCGTTGCAGCATGCCGCTCAAGGCCTTGCCGCCGCCGTGGACGATGACCACGCGATCGCCGCCGGCGACACGCCGCACCAGCGAGGTCAACAACTCCGGCGCGGGCGCCGGTTCGAGAATGCTGCCACCGATTTTGAGAACTGTCCGCATCGCTACTGCCTTGGACTCGCTTCCGCCCTGCGGCGTTTCAGAGAAGCCCGGTGTCTTCCGGCCACCCCGTCATCAGGTTGAAGTTCTGCAGCGCCTGGCCGGCGGCGCCCTTGAGCAGGTTGTCGAGGCAGCTCACCACCACGGCCTGGCGGCTGGCGCGGTTGAGGCGGAAGCCGACGTCGCAGAAGTTGGTGTGGGCCACGTGGTTCAGCTCCGGCAACTGCGCGCCCCGAAAGCGGGTAAAGGGATGCCCGTCGTATGCCGTGCGATAGGCCTGCTCGACCGCGGCCTCGTCCACGCCGGGCTTGAGGCGCACGTAGGTGGTCGCCAGAATGCCGCGCGTCGTGGGTAGCAGGTGCGGAGTAAAGACCAGTTGCTCCACCGGGATGCCGCTCTGCTCGGCAATCTCGGGCGTATGACGATGGCTGAGCACGCCGTAGGCCTTGCAGTTGCTCTCCAGCTCAACGAAGTGGAGATCGTCGCGCAGCCCCTTGCCGGCGCCGCTGGCGCCCGACTTGGCGTCGCAGATGATGGTGTCCGGCTCGATCAGGCCGGCCGCGGCCAGCGGCCAGATGGCCGTCATAGCCGTGGTGGCGTAGCAGCCGGGATTGCCCACCAGTTGCGCCGTGCGAATCTGCTCGCGATAGCGTTCGGGCCAGCCGTACACCGCCCGCGGCAGCAGATTCGGCACGGTGTGGTTGAGCTTGTACCACTGCTCGAAGACAGACTGCTGCTGGAAGCGGAAGGCGCCGCTCAGATCGATGATCAGCACCGGCTTGCCGGAAGCCGTGCGCGCTTCGAGCAGCCCGGCCACCCAGTCCATCGACGCCTCATGCGGAGTGGCGAGAAACACGGCCTCGACTCCGGCCTCGAGAGCGGCCTTGACCGAGCCCGGCACCACGGGCAAATCGGCGATGCCGGCCAGCGCGGGCACCAGATCCGATAGCGGCGAAACCTGCGGGTTGCGGCCGGAACTCATGGCCGTCACCAGCTCAACTCCAGGATGGCGGCGCAGCAACCGGACCAGCTCGATGCCGGCATATCCGGTCGCGCCTACGACACCCACGCGCAGATGCGAATAATTATTCATCGTAAAGCATAATTATTCACCCAAGCATCCGCCGCTGTCAAGGGGCTACTTGGCTTCTTGTGGAAAAAAGTCGGGCCCGCCACCGCAGGCAGGCGAGGAGCTTTCGCGGCAACCCGGCAGCGTCACGAGCAGAGAGGATGCCCGTTGTCGCTCATCGAAGCCGCGACCGCAACGATCAACAGGACCGTAACAGCGTGCAGGAG
>JBQCEU010000229.1:0-11956 GCA_051959955.1 Terriglobales bacterium
CCGCGCTGTTCGCAAGCTGGGGAGGGGGCGACTGCGCCGCGGCTGCGACCGTGGCCGAAAGGGCCAAGGTCGCAGCCGCATTTTGCAGAACTCGGCCCAAGAACGGACGTTCCAGCATTACGGCACCGGTTTGCAGCCCAAGGTAATCACTCCTCGTACTCAACGCGGGAATCAGAAATCGGTGGTCTCAATGCCTCAGTGAATATATCGCATGGTACCTATGCTTCCGGGTTTAGGCTGTAGTTTTTTCAAATCAGCTCTGGCCCTACACTTGTGGCGCAAGCGAGTTAGACCCGCACGCGGCTCGGTACTGGCGACTGACAACCGGCAACTGTTTATTCGTAGCGCAGGGCTTCGACCGGGTCGAGCTTGGCGGCCTTGACGGCGGGGAAGAGGCCGAAGAAGACGCCGATGGCCACCGAGATGCCGAAGCCGGCGACGACCGACCACAGGGGGACGGAGCTGGGCAGCGAAGGCACGGCGACCTTGATGAGCTCGCTGATCAGCCAGCCGCCGAGGATGCCGAGCAGGCCGCCGAGGCCGGTGAGGAAGATGGCCTCGCTCAGGAACTGTTGGGTGATGTCGGCGCGGCGGGCGCCGATGGCCTTGCGGATGCCGATCTCGCGGGTGCGCTCGGTGACCGAGACCAGCATGATGTTCATGACGCCGACGCCGCCGATCAGCATGCCGATGGAAGCCACGGCGACGATGACCAGGGCTACCTCGCTGGTGATGTCGTGGAACTGGCCGATGATGCTGTCGGCGGTGGCCATGCCGAAGCTGTCTTCGGCGCCCCACTTGTCGCGGCGGGAGCGGCGCAGCGCCATGCGGATCTGATCCTCGGCGATGGAGAGCATGCCGGGGCGGGCCTGGGCGGCGAGCGAGTGTTCGCGCTCGGCGGGATAGAGCTTCTCAAATGTGTGGAAGGGGATGCGGGCGGAGAGGTCCTGCTGGTTGGGGCCGGCGCCCTTGCGCGGGGCGAAGACGCCAATCAGGCGGAAGGTGGTGCCGTTGATCTGGAATTCGCGGCCGATGGGGTCCTGGTTGGGGAAGAGGGCGTCGGAGACGGAGTGGCCGACGACCACCACGTTGTCGCGGTGCTCATCCTCCATGGGGGTGAAGAAACGGCCCTCCTGCAGCGCCTGGTTGGTGGCCTGGGGGAAGTTGGGGTCGTTGCCGGTGAACTGCAGGCCGTCCACCTCGTGGCCGGCGGTGCGGGCGTTGTAGCTGCCGCTACCCGGCGGGCCGAAGGCGTTGGAGGGAATCACCTGGGCGCTGATCGCCTGGCAGGCGCCACAGGCCTCGCGCACCGCCTGGATATCCTCATCGCTGATCGGCTTGCGCATGCGCTCCTCGCGCGACAGGCGGCCGAGGTGGATGCCGGGAGCGAACTTGTAGACGAAGACGGTGTTGGTGCCGAAGCTCTCGATCTGGTCCACCACGGTGCGGTTCATGCCGGTGAGGATGCTGCCGATGGCCATCAGCGTCACCGTGCCCACGAACACGCCCAGCACGGTCAGCGCCGAGCGCAGCTTGTGGGTGCGCACCGTGTCGAAGGCGAGGGCGAGATTTTCCCTGACGTGGGCGGCCATGGTTACGCCTCCGACCGCAGCGCGGCGATGGGCTCCAGCTTGGCCGCCTTGTGCGCGGGATAGATGCCGAAGAACAGGCCGACGGCGGTGGAGATGAAAAAGGCCGCGGCCACCGCCAGCCAGGGCAGGGAGAAGGGCAGGGGGGTGAAGCTGGAGGCGAGGAGAGTGAAGATCCAGGCCAGGAGAATGCCGATCAAGCCGCCGACGGAAGACAGCACCGCCGCCTCCACCAGAAACTGCGAGAGGATGTCCTTGCGCCTGGCGCCCAGCGCCTTGCGGATGCCCACCTCGTAGGTGCGCTCGGTGACCGCGGCCAGCATGATGTTCATGATGACGATGCCGCCGACCACCAGAAAGACGGCGCTCACCCCCACCCTCACGCCGGCGATGACGCCGGTGAGCTGGTGGAACAGGGCCATGAGGGAGTCGGCGCCGATGATGCCGAAATCGTCGCTGTCCTGGTACTTGAGGTGGCGGAGGCTGCGCATCAGCACGCGGGCTTCATCGCTGCTGGCGCCGAGCAGGGCGGTATCGGGGGCCTTGATGGAGACGTTGAGCGAATCCTGGGTGCCGTAGAGATCGCGGAACAGGGTGAGGGGAATGTCCACGAAGCTATCCTGGGACTGTCCAAAGACGTTGCCCTGGGCGGTAGCCTGACCGATGACCTCGTAGAGATGGCCGTCAATGTTGAGCGTCTGGCCGATGGGGTCGGCGCCGGGAAAGAGCTGGTTGGCCAAATCGGCGCCGATGAAGGCCACCGGGCGCTCGTGGCTGACGTCGCCGGGGGTGAGATAGCGGCCGGCGAGGATCTTCCAGGAGGCGAAGTCGGCCTGGTTGGCGGTGGCGCCCATGACAGTGACGTCGGTCATGGAACGGTCGCCGGCCTTGAGCATGGTGCCGGTGGTGCGGCCATCGCTGGCGGCCACCTGGGCGGCCAGTTTCATATGGTCGCGCAGGTACTCATACTCGTCCATGGTGATGGGTTTGTTGCGGCGGCGGGCCTCGCGGAAGCGCGCCTGGTCGGTCATGTCCTCCAGGCTGTACTGCTGCACGGCGATGGTGTTGGATCCCAGGCCGGCGATTTTTTCGCCCACGTACTGGTTGACGCCCTGCACCAGCGACACCACCGCCACCAGTGTCCAGATGGAGATGATGATGCCCAGCAGGGTGAGAAAGCTGCGCAGCTTGTGCGCCCACAGCGTATCGAGAGCCAGCAGAATCGCTTCGCGCAGGGGCACAGAGGGGCTTTACTTCTGCGGCTCGCGCGGCGCCTGTTCGCGGCCGCGGCGGGTGGTCTCGTCGCGCGCCACCTGGCCGTCACGGATGTGGATGACGCGATGGGCGTACTCGGAGATATCGGGCTCGTGGGTGACCAGCACGATGGTGTTGCCCATCTCCCAGAGCTTGTCCATCAGGCCCATGATCTCCTTGCTGGTGGTCGAGTCGAGGTTGCCGGTGGGCTCATCGGCGAGCAGGATGCTGGGGTTGTTGATGAGGGCGCGGGCGATGGCCACGCGCTGGCGCTGGCCGCCCGACATTTCGTTGGGCTTGTGGTCACGGCGGTCCACCAGGTCCACCTTGCGCAGCGCCTCGAGGGCGCGGGCGGCGCGCTCGGGCGCGGGCGTGCCGGCGTAGATCAGCGGCAGCTCGACGTTGTGCAGCGCGGTGGCGCGGGCCAGCAGGTTGAAGGTCTGGAAGACGAAACCAATTTCGTGGTTGCGGATGTGGGCGAGGGCGTCGTCGTCGAGCTCGCTGACCAACTGATGGTTGAGCCAGTACTGTCCCTTGGTAGGCGAGTCGAGGGCGCCGATGAGGTTCATCAGCGTGCTCTTGCCCGATCCCGACGGGCCCATGATGGCCACGTACTCGTTGCGCTTGATGGAGATGGAGACGCCGCGGAGGGCGGCGACCTGCTCCGTCCCCATCTGGTAGATCTTCCACAGATCGTGGGTCTGAATGACCACATCGGCGGCGGGCTTGGTGGTGGTCACTTCCGGTTCACTGAGGGTGGGGGCGGTGGGCATGTCGGGTTCCAAGGGGACGGTTAGTTGTTGTTGCTGGTGCTGCTGTTGGCGGCGGCGGCCTGGGCCAGCAGGGAATTGTCCACCTTTATCTTGGCGTGGTTGGCCAGCGTCCGCAAGGCCGTATACGGCCCCGTGACAACCTCGTCACCCGGTTTGACCCCGTTCAGCACCTGGACCTGATCCACGCCCGCGACGCCGGTGGCGGCAGGCACAAACACGGCCGATTGGCCGCCGGCCGGAACCACGAACAGTCCCTGCACAGGCGTTTCCTTCTTGGCCGTGGCGCTCACCGGTTTGGGAGGCGCATTAGGATCAACGACGGCCAACTGGCTGGGGTTACGCTCGACCACGGCTTGCAGGGGTACGGTGATGGCATTTTCGGCGGTGGCGGTGGTGATCTTGGCGGTGCAGGAGAGGCCGGGACGGATGTCGGCGGGTGGGTTGTCGAGCACCACCACCACCTTGAAATCCTTGGCCTGCTGCGAGCCGGTGTCGCCGGTGGCGGCGGCTCCGGTGGAGCGGAGGATGGCGGTGTCGCCCACTTCGGTCACATGGGCGGCGAACTTCTGGTCCCCGAAGGCGTCAATGGTGATGCTGGTGGGCTGGCCGATCTTGACGTTGGCTATATCGGACTCGTCCACCATGACCTCGGCGGTCACGACCGACATATCGGCTACCCGCATGATCACGCTGCCGGGGGAGTTCTGAATGCCCATGACCACGGTGTCGCCGACGTGGACCGGCAAATAGGTGACGATGCCGGTGAGCGGGCTGCGGAACTCGGTGCGGCTGAGCTGATCTTCGGCGGACTGGAGGCTGGCCTGGGACTGGTGGATCTGGGCTTCGAGGCTGGCCACCTGAGCCTGGGTCTGCTTGAGCTGGGCTTCAGAGACTTGCAACTGGGCCTGGGCGGTCTTGTAGGCGGCCTGCTTGGTGTCGAAGTCGGCGCGGGCCAGCAGCTTGTCTTCGTAGAGCGCCTGGGTGCGGCGCCAGTCCTGGGTGACTTGGGCCAGTTGGGCGGTATCGCGAGCCACGTTGGCGCGGGCGGTGCCGAGGGCGGCCTGCT
The DNA here is from genome assembly GCA_051959955.1 of Terriglobales bacterium. Taxonomy (GTDB): domain Bacteria; phylum Acidobacteriota; class Terriglobia; order Terriglobales; family SCQP01; genus SCQP01. Next base: position 4,683 of record JBQCEU010000229.1, read on the forward strand.
GGGCGGCGAGGTTGGCTTCGCTGGTTTTCAGACCGGCTTGCATGCCGGCGACCTGCGCCGCCTGCTGCACGTTCCACAGCTTGGCCAAAAGTTGCCCGGCTTTGACGTGGTCGCCCTCTTTTACGTAGAGGTCGGTGATCTGGCCAACATTGTTGGGGCTGATATCGGCGTAGGTTTGGGGCGTGATCTGGCCCGAGGCGGTGACGATGGAAGCGATGGTCTGGCGCTGGGCGCGCGCGGTCTGGACCACGACGCGGTCGCGGCCCTGCTGGGTGAGCGACACCGCCACTACCCCGCCCAGCACTACCACCATGGCGACAAAGATGATCAGCTTCTTTCCAGAACTCATAAGGTGGATCGCAACCCTGTCTTACCAGAATATCGGAAATCGTGTCCCCGCCCGCCCAGTGACTACGTGAATTCCAGGGCCAAAGTTCCCGCTTCCATCGGGCCGCCAGGGCTCTGCGCCCAACTCCGCCTTTCCCCTTGACCCGACCGGGTCGCCCGATTACCATAGGAACAAGGAATTACGGCCGGTTCTGGGCGGTTTTGCTGCCCGTTGCGCCTATGGCTCCCCGTTACGCATACTGGCTCACCCCACTTGCCGCAGCGCTGCTATGTTCGGGCATAGCCGCCGCCCAGGCGCCGTCATCTTCCGCCACTGCGAACCCGCCGGCGCCGCCCCAGGCGGCGCAGCAACAGGCGGTGCCGCCGCCCAAGCACGCGCTGACCGAGAAAGAGCGGAAGAAGCAGCAGCAGGCGCTGGAAAAAGAGCTCAACCCGGAAGACAAGAAGTGGTTGAACGAAGATGTCGCTTACATCATCACCGATGAGGAGCGGCAGGCGTTTCTGCAGTTGCAGAACGAGGACGAGCGCGAGGCCTTCATCGAGAATTTCTGGCGGCGGCGCAATCCGGATCCGGACTCGCCCTACAACTCCTACAAAGAGGACTATTACCGCCGCTTCGCTTACGCCAACCAGCACTTCGGCTCGGGCGTGCCGGGGTGGAAGACCGACCGCGGCCGCATCTACATCACCTGGGGCAAGCCGGACGTGGAAGACGACCACGACGGCGGCGGGCCGTACGACCGCTCGTTTGAGGAAGGCGGCGGGTCCACGACCGTGTATCCGTTCGAGGACTGGACCTACAACTACCTGCCCGGCATCGGCACCAACATCAAGCTGGAGTTCGTGGATACCTGCCAGTGCGGCGAGTTCCACCTGACCATTGATCCCGGCGAGAAGGACGCGCTGCTGCACGTGCCCGGCGCGGGCCTGACGCTGGGTGAGTCCTTCGGCGATGTGAGCAAGACGGATCGCTTCAACCGCATGGACGGGACCACCCAGCCCGCCGACACGCTGGTGACCGCCTCGACCAACGAGTTCAGCCGCATCGAGACGCTGGCCAAGGTGTTCGCCCCGCCGAAGATCGAGTACAAGGACCTGGCGGCCGTGGTGGACCACAACATCAACTACAGCCTGCTGCCCTTCCAGTACCGCACCGACTTCGTCAAGATCACCGACGACACGGTGCTGGTGCCCATTACCCTGCAGGTGGCCTACCGCAACATCACGCTCAAGGACAACAACAGCGTGGAGCAGGGCAAGATCGAGGTTTACGGCCGCATCACCACCATCACCGGGCGGCTGGTGGATCAGTGGACGAACACCGGCACGGTGAATGTGCCCAGCGAGCTGCTGCCCACGGTGGTGAACAAGAGCGCGCGCTACTGGCACGGAGCGCTGCTGAAGCCCGGCCGCTACAAGGTGAACCTGGTCATCAAGGACGCCAACAGTCCCGACAAGATGGGCACCCGGGCTTACGCGATCGTGGTGCCGGCGTACAAGGATTCACAGCTTTCGTCCTCGAGCATCATTCTGGCCGACAGCATCGAAAAGGTGCCGGCCAAGAACGTGGGCACGGGCGAGTTCATTTTGGGCGACACCAAGGTGGATCCGGTCATGGGCGGGATCGGGTCGCCGGCGCAGTTCAAGCAGAACCAGTCGTTGGGGATCTGGCTGCAGATCTACAACCTGCAGACGGACAAGATCACCCACAAGCCGTCGGCCACGATCAAGTACGTGATCGAGGATTTGGCGACGCTGAAAGACGTGCTGGTGCACACCGAGACGTCGGCGGACATGAGCAACGCCGCCGACCAGTTGACGATTGAAAAGACGCTCCCGCTGGCCAGCTTGCCACCGAGCACGTATCGGCTTACCATTTCGGTGACCGACGATCTCGGGCACCAGACGATCAGCCCGCAGACGAACTTCATTATTTTGCAATAGGGAAGGGAAGCACACCGCCAGATGCGGCCAGCACTCACCAGCAGCGGGACCACGGCCCTGATTCTGCTGGCGCTGTGCGCGCTGCCGGGCGGGGCGCAGACGGCGAAACCGGCAGCCGCGGTGCGCACGCCGGCCGAGGTGCTGTTTTTGGCCAATGCGGCGGCGGGCCCGGTGGCCAAGGATCGGGGCCAACTGCTCGGCTACGTGAGCGATGCGGCTGGGCTACCGCAGCCGGGGGCGGTGGTGGAGGTGCGGCCAGAGGGGCTGCGCAAGGCCCCGCTTCGCGAGTTGACGACGGCGGAGGGATTGTTCCGGCTGAGCGGGCTGGCCCCGGGCACCTATTACGTGCAGGTGGGCAAGGGGCAACGCATCGCCGCCCGGCAGCGGGTGGAGATCCACGCCTCGGAGCGGGCGCTGCTGCTGGTCAGCCTGCCGGCGCTGCTGGAGGGGATGCAGTTGGGGCCGCCGCCGGGAGTGTCGCCCGACGCCGCCTTTACCTGGGCGCTGCGCCAGTCCACGCTCTGGCGTCCGATCCTGCACATGGACGGCAGCGACGGCCTGGCGGAGCCGGGCAGCGAGCAGCCGGTGGAGGGCATGGTGGCGCTGACGGCGGGGGCGGGCGATACGGCCTTCTCCAGCTCCGACGTGGCGACCACGTTCCGGTTGAAGACGCGGGCGTTCGGCTCCCAACTGGGCTTGAGCGGGGAGATCGGCACCAACGGCGGCATTGGCGGCACCAACACCCAGGTGGCGGCGCAGCTTTCGCCGAACGATCCGGCCAGCGCGGCGCGGCTGCAGGTGACGGTGCGGCAGATATCGGTGGACGGGATCGGGGCGGCGCTGCCGCCACTGCGGGAGTTTTCGCTGAACTATGCCAACGCCGTCAGCCTGGGCGACAGCTTGCGCATTCAGTACGGCTCGATGTTCAATGCCGTCTCCATGACCGACACGGTGGCCGCCTTCGACCCTTACCTGCGCGCGCTAATGCGGGTGGGCGCGGAAGGCGAGCTGGAGTTCCGGGCGGTGGAGGGGGTGCCGCCGCTGCACTTCACCGGGGATTACGCCAGCCTCGACGACCCCACGCCCCAGGTCACGCTCGATCATGGCCATGCGCGACTGGAACGGGCGCGACACCAGGAACTGCGTTACAGCGAGAGCCTGACGCCGGCCGACACGGTCAGCGTGGCGGTGTTTGACGACCACTACCAGCGGGCCGCGGTCAACGGCAGCTACTCGGTATCCGGCGCCGTGGCCAGCCAACCGGAACTGGATGCGCGGGCCGGCCTGCTGCCCGACCTGCTCAACAACATGTTTCTGGCCAACGGCGGCGACTACGCCGGCTGGGGCTACCGCTTTACGCTCAACCACCGCCTGAGCGACAACTGGCAGGCGGCGCTGGGCTTCAGCGACGGCGCCGTGCTGGCGCCCCAGGGGGGCAACTTCAGCGGCTCGCTGGCCTCGGCGCTGGCGCCGGCGCGGGCCGATGCCATTACGGTGAAGCTCACCGGGGTGATGCCGGTGACCCATACGCAACTGATTTGCAGCTACCGGGCGCTGAGCCGGCTGGCCGCCACCGGGCTGGACCTGTACGACGACACCGCCGCGGAAGCCAACTCCTACGCCAATGTTTTCCTGCGCCAGCCGCTGCCCGGCCTGATGGGCGCCAACGGCCGGCTGGCGGCGCTGGTGGAAATTCACAACCTGTTGGCGCAGGGATACATCCCCATGCTGGGCAGTGATGGTCGAACCCTGTACCTGGTACAGTCGGCGCGCTCGCTGCGCGGCGGGCTGACCTTTTCGTTTTAAGCAACACGGCCGGGGCAGTACAGAAGAGCCGTCAAGTGGTGGAAGCGCATCGCAAACTCGGGTGGGACGTACGCACCGTGGGGCTGGGGCTGCTGACCCTGTTCCTGGTGGTAATGGCGCTGCTCAACCTGCGCCAGCTCTGGGTGTACCGCCAGCCTACCGATGGGGCGCTGTGGCAGCGGACCACCGCAGGCCTGGAAGCCGCGGCCACCAACCGCATCGCCCAAGGCCAGATCCAGCCCGGCGACCTGCTGGTAGCGATCGGCCCCAGCCTGGTGCGCACGCCGGAGGCGGTCAGCGAGCAGCTTTATGCCGCCGGCATCGGCGGGAGGCTCGAGTACACGCTGGTGCGCCAGGGCCGCATGTTCACCGAGGCGATCGCGGTGCGGGCCAGCCAGCCGCCGCTGGGGCGTTACAGCTACCTGGAAATCGTCGGCTTCTTCTATCTGGCCATCGGCCTGTTTGTCTTCTATCGCCGGCGGAGCGCCAGCCAGGCCTGGAACTTCTACCTGTTCGCGCTGGCCTCGTTCGTGCTGTTCTCGTTCCATTACACCGGCAAGCTCAACCTCTTCGACAAGACCATCTACTGGTTCAACGAAGCCGCGCTGCTGCTGGTGCCGGCGCTGCTGCTGCAGTTTGCGGTGGGCTTCCCCAGCCTGGGCCGGGGCGCGGGCGCGGGCAGCGGCGGGCGGAGGCTGCGGCGGGCGGGCGCGGCGCTGCTCTATGTCCCCGCGCTGCTGCTGGGGCTGGCGGAGGTGGCGCTGGCCACCGGGGCCATCTGGCTGCCGGCGACGCTGAGCGCGGTGCAGGACGTGCTCGACCGTGCCGCCTATGTGCTGCTGGCGGTTTATTTTGTGGCCGCCGCGCTGGTGTTTCTCCGCCATCGCCGGCGCGCCGCCGCCGCCGGGCGCGAGCAAACGGCGCTGCAAGCCCAGGTCATGGCCTGGGGCACGGTTCTGGGCCTGGTCCCGTTCCTCGGCTTCTACATCCTCCCGTATGTGACGGGCACGGACCTGCCCCGCTTCGCCAACCTTTCGGTCCTGTCGCTGATCGTGGTGCCGGTGGCCTTCGGCTACGCCATCTGGCGGCATCACCTGCTGGAGGCGGAGATCATATTCCGCCGGGGCGTGGTGTACACCCTGGCGACGGCGCTGGTGGTGGCGGCTTACTGGGGCATCATCGGGCTGGCGGGGGTGCTGATCCACAGCAGCCTGCCCACCTGGGGATGGGCGGGATGGCTGGTGGCCATCCTGGTGACTGCGCTGCTGTTCGAGCCGGTGAAGAGCTGGCTGCAGGAGCGGCTGGACCGGCTGTTCTATCGCGAACGTTATGATTACCGGCGGACGCTGATCGAGTTCGGGCGGCAGATGAATGCCGAAACCGATCTGGCCACGCTGCTGGAGCAGGTGCTGGCGCGGCTGGCGCAGACGCTGGAGATCGGCCACGCCGCCATCTACCTCAGCGCCGGCGAAGGGGCGGGGTTCCGGCTGGGGCGGGCACGGGGCGGCGCAGGCACGCCGGCGCTGGATTCGGCCTTCCTGCAGCGGCACTTCGGCGCTCCCCAGGCGCCGCGCCTTTTCCTCGAACATCCTGACGCGGCGGCGCGGGACGCCCTGCATTATTTTCTGCCCTGCCAGATTCAGGGCCGCACGGTGGCGGTGATCGCGCTGGGCCGCACTTTGCGGGGCGAGTTTTTAAGCAGCGACGACGTGGCGCTGGTGGAGACGCTGGCGGGCTACCTGGCCATCGCGCTGGAAAACGCGCGCCTGTACGCCACCCTGCGGCAGAAGGCGGATGAGTATCAGCGCCTCAAGGACTTCAACCAGAACATCGTGGAGAGCATCCAGGTGGGGGTGGTGGCCACCAACATGATGGGCATCGTCGAGAGCTGGAATGCCCAGATGGAGGTGCTGACGGCGCGGCCGCGGCAGTTGGCGATCGGGCAGCCGCTGGAAGAGCTGCTGGGACCGGAGTTCGCGCACGAGTTTGCGGCGGCGGCCGCCGGCGGCGGGATTCACAGCCAGCGCAAGTTGCGCATGCATCCGAGCGGGGCGGAGACGGAGGCCCCGGGCATGCCTTCTGCCCAGGCGGAGCGCATCGTCAACCTGGCCATCGCGCCGCTGGTGACGGCGCGGTACGAGCGGGTGGGGCACATCGTGCTGCTCAGCGACGTGACCTCGGAAGTGGAGATGGAGCAGAAGCTGATCCAGGCCGACCGGCTGCGTTCGGTGGGGCTGCTGGCGGCGGGGGTGGCGCATGAAGTGAACACGCCGCTGGCGGTGATCTCCAGCTACGCCCAACTGCTGGCCAAGCAGACGCCGGCGGGGGATCCGCGGACGCCGGTGCTGGAGACCATCACCCGCCAGACGTTCCGGGCGTCGGAGATCGTGGGCAACCTGCTGCACTTCTCGCGCACCGGGGCGGCGCAGTTCCGCGACGTGGAGGTGAACCACGTGGTGCGCGACACGCTGGCGCTGGTGGAGCATCCGCTGCGCAGCGGGGCGGTGCACCTGATCGCCGCCCTGCATCCCGCCCCGGTCGAGGTGCACGGGGACGCGGGCAAGCTGCAGCAGGTGTTCTTGAACCTGATCCTCAACGCCCGCGACGCCATGCCGCAGGGGGGGACGCTCACGGTTGCGACCGGGCGGGTGCCGGGGGAAGAGCGGGTGTGGGTGGAGGTGAGCGATACCGGCGACGGCATTCCGGCGGAGCTGCACCACCGCATCTTCGACCCCTTCTTCACCACCAAGGCCGGGCGCGGGGCGGCGGCGGCGGGCGCGGGTGCTACCATGAGCACAGGCACGGGGTTGGGGCTGGCCGTCACCTACGGCATTGTCGAGGAGCACGGCGGCACCATCACGGTGCGCAGCGCCCGCGACCACGGCGCCACGTTCCGGGTGGAGTTGCCGCTGCGTACGGTGGCGCGTCCCGCCACCCCGGTCGCCGTTTAGGAGCCGCCTCACCATGCCGGTCGCCGCCACCGAAGCCGAACTCAGCACGGCCGGCATTGCCGCCCGCATCCTCATCGTGGACGACGAGGCCGCCATCCGCGAGAGCCTGGAGACGCTGTTCCGGCTGGACGCTTTCGAAGTCACCACCGCGGGCGACGCCGAGGAGGGCTGGCAGCGGTTCCAGAGCGACATCTTCGATCTGGTGCTGCTCGACGTGGCGCTGCC
>JBQCEU010000230.1:0-3096 GCA_051959955.1 Terriglobales bacterium
CCCCGTCGCGCAGCCAGTCGAGGATGCGCGCGTGGGTGGCGAGGAACACGTCCTCCGCCTCCACCCGCACCCCGATCAGATGGTTGACGTCGAAGAATCTCCGATAGCTGAGCTCGTGATCGCCCGCCGTCCAGTGCGCCAGCCGGTAGTGCTGACGGGCCAGAATGGCGGGCAGCGGCTCGCCACCCGGCGCGCTGCCGCGCGCCAGCGGCAGCTCCAGCCCGTGATAGTTCAGCTTGGGCTCGTCGCCCCCGCACTCCACCCGCAGCTCCCCGGCTGCCATCTCCGCCCCCAGAGGCTTGGCCAGCCACGGCAGCAGCAGCGGCTGCGTCCAGTCCACGTCGAAGTAATGCGCATACGCGCTGGCCGCGCCGTGTCGCAGCACATCCCACCACCAGCGGTTGCGCGGGGTGGAGATGCACATGTGGTTGGGCACGATGTCGAGCACCAGGCCCAGGCCGCGCGCCGCGGCCGCTTCCGCAAAGCGCGCAAATCCCTCCTCGCCGCCCAGCTCCGGGTTCACCTGCGTGGGATCGGCGACATCGTACCCGTGGGTGCTGCCCTCCGCCGGCGTCAGTATGGGCGAGATCAGGACATGGCTCACCCCCAGCCGCGCCAGATAGTCGAGCTGCTCCGCCGCCGCCGCGAACCCGAACGCCGGCTGCAGTTGCAGCCGATAAACCCCGCGCATCACCGCCGCCACATCTGCAGCGAGCGCGCCCCCACCTCCAGCTCGCCGCCCGGCGCCAGTTCCCGGTCCTCCTCCGCGGGCACGGCCACGAAGGTATCGAGCACCCGCCGCCAGGCGCCCTCGCCGCCCAGCGCGTCCGCCGATGGCAGGCGAAACGGCAGCGCGTCGTGGTGGGCGTTGAACAGCAGGCAGAAGCTGTCGTCGAGGATGCGCTGCCCCTGGGCGTCGCGCGACGGAATGGCGGCGCCATTGAGGTACACCGTCAGCGCCTTGGCGAAGCTGTGGTTCCAGTCGGCGTCGCTCATCGCTCCGCCGTCCGGCCGGAACCAGCCGATGTCGGCGCCCCCGCGGATCGAACGCCCCTGAAACCACTGCCGGCGGCGGAAAACCGGGTGCCGCCGGTAGAGGGCGATGGTGCGCCGGCAGAACTCCAGAAACTCCCGGTCGGCGTTCTCCCAGTCCAGCCAGGAGATCTCGTTGTCCTGGCAGTAGGCGTTGTTGTTGCCCTGCTGGGTGCGCCCGATCTCGTCGCCCGCGCACACCATCGGCACCCCCTGCGACAGCAGCAGGGTGGCGAAAAGGTTGCGGCGCTGCCGCGCCCGCAGCGTCAGAATCTCGGGGTCCGTGGTCTCGCCCTCCGCCCCGCAGTTCCAACTGCGGTTGTCATCCGCCCCGTCGCCGTTCCCCTCGCCGTTCGCCTGGTTGTGCTTTTCGTTGTAGCTCACCAGGTCGCGCAGCGTGAAGCCGTCATGCGCGGTGATGAAGTTGATGCTGGCGTAGGTGCGCCGTCCGCCGGCTTCATACAGGTCGCTGCTGCCCGTCAGCCGCGCTGCGAACTCCCCCAGCCCGGCGTTGGCGCCGCGCCAGTAGTCGCGCATGGTGTCGCGGTACTTGCCGTTCCACTCCGACCACAGCAGCGGGAAGCGGCCCACCTGGTAGCCGTCCTGGCCCAGATCCCAGGGCTCGGCGATCAGCTTCACCTGCGAGATCACCGGGTCCTGATGGATGATGTCGAAAAACGCCCCCAGCCGGTCCACCTGGTGCAGCTCGCGCGCCAGCGCCGCCGCCAGATCGAAGCGGAAGCCGTCCACGTGCATCTCCAGAATCCAGTAGCGCAGGCTGTCCATGATCAGACGCAGCGTCTGCGGATGCTGCATGTTCAACGAGTTGCCGCAACCGGTGAAATCGGTGTAGAAACGCCCGTCGTCCTGCAGCCGGTAGTACGCCGGGTTGTCGAGGCCGCGGAGCATCAGCGTCGGCCCCATCTCGTTGCCTTCGGCGGTGTGGTTGTAGACCACGTCCAGGATGACCTCAAGCCCCGCCTGGTGCAGCGCCCGCACCATGCGCTTGAACTCCGCCACCTGCGCCCCCGGCTCGCGCTCGGCGGCGAAGCGGCGGTCGGGCGCGAAAAATCCCACCGTGTTGTAGCGCCAGTAATCGCTCAGCCCCAGCTCCGCCAGCCGCCGCGTGCTCACCCGGTGGTGCACCGGCATCAGCTCCACCGCCGTCACCCCCAGCTTCTGCAGGTGCTCGATCGCCGCCGCATGCGCCAGCCCGCTGTAGGTGCCGCGCAGCTCCGGCGGTATCCCGGGATGACGGGCGGTGAACCCCTTCACGTGCAGCTCGTAGATCACGCTCTCGTTCCACGGCGTCTTCGGCGGATGATCGCCATCCCAGTCGAACCGCCGCTCCACCACCACGCTGGCGGGCAGGTAGGCAGCGCTGTCGCGCCGGTCAAAGCTCACATCCCGCTGCGGGCTCCCCACCTTGTACCCGAACAGCGCGTCATCCCACCGCAGCTCGCCCTCGAACGCCGTGGCATAGGGATCGAGCCGCCACTTGTGCTCGTTGAAACGCAGCCCCTTCTCCGGCTCATACGGGCCGGTGGCGCGGAAGCCGTAACGCGTGCCCGGTCCCAGCCCGGGAACATAGCAGTGCCAAATCTGATCGGTGCACTCTTCCAGCGGCAGCCGCGCCTCATGAAAGCCGGCAAAATCGCGCAGGCACAACTGCATCGCCTGCGCCGATTCGCTGAACACCGCGAAGTTCACCCCCGCGCCGTCCCACGTCGCGCCGAGCGGATACGGCGCTCCCGGCCGCACCCCCAGACTGGCGGGATCGAGGTGCACCGAAAGAACTTGAGCGGGTTGGCTGGCATCGGGCACGCTAACCCGATTCTAGCCTGCCCCGCCCCTTAGCCAAACGTGAACGAAAACGCCTGCACGCCGGGATCGAGGAACTCGATGGTGAAGGTACGGTCTTCAACCGCGCCCTTTTGCCGCACCAGTTGATAGAGGCGGTGGAAGGTCACCACGCCGTTGCCTTGGGCGTCGCAGTCGGCGCCGTGGTCGGGGCCGGGCGGGGTTCCGTCAATCGTCACCCGGAAGCGAATCGGCTTGCCGTTG
>JBQCEU010000231.1:0-24272 GCA_051959955.1 Terriglobales bacterium
TCCACCGCCGATCTCCGTGCCATCCAGAAGCGCGCCCATGACGAAGGTCTTCCCTACCAGACGCTGATCGCCAGCCTGCTCCATAAATACGCCGCTGGCCGCCTCCGCGAAGCCTGCGTCACCACCCGCCCCAACAGCTAATGTAGTGCGTCAGAAATAGTAACGCATAAGATACGGGAAGCGTCTCTACAATGGAGGCTTCTGGATGCGCGTTGCTACCCGAGTTGAACTGATGGCCGCGGACCGTCAATGGCTGCAGAGCCGGGCGCGTGCGCGCTCGCTGCCCGCGCGGCTGGTGGAGCGCTGCCGAATCGTGCTGCTGGCTGCCGCGGGCCAGCAGGACGTGGAGATTGCCGCCGCCCTAGGAGTTACGCGGGCGAAGGCCGCGCGCTGGCGGCAACGGTTCGTGAGCCTGGGTGTCGCAGGGCTGGAGAAGGATGCTCCCCGCCCGGGCCGCACGCCGGCGATCTCGGCTGCCCAGAGGGCACGCATCGTTCGCCGGACGATACGGGAAACGCCCGCCAATGCCACCCACTGGTCGACCCGCAGCATGGCCGCGGCAGCCGGAGTGAGCCCCGCCACCGTGCGGCGCATTTGGGCAGCGCACGGGTTGAAGCCGCACCGCGTTCAGACCTTCAAACTGAGCCGCGATCCGGAGTTCGCCGAGAAGCTGGAAGACGTGGTCGGCTTGTATCTGGACCCGCCCGAACACGCCCTCGTGCTGAGTTGCGACGAAAAGAGCCAGATCCAGGCGCTGGACCGCACCCAGCCGGGGCTGCCGATGAAGCCCGGCCGGGCGGGCACAATGACTCACGATTACAAGCGTCACGGCACCACCTCTCTGTTCGCTGCCCTGAACACGCTGGACGGCAGCGTGATCGGGCTGTGCCAGCAGGCTCACCGCCATCAGGAATGGATCAAGTTCCTGCGCTTCATCGACCTCTCGACTCCGCCGGACAAAGAGCTACACCTCATTGCCGACAACTACGCCACCCACGAACATCCCAACGTGCGGCGCTGGCTGCAGCGACATCCCCGCTTCCATATTCACTTCATCCCCACCAGCTCCTCATGGCTCAATATGGTCGAGCGGTTCTTCCGTGATCTCACCCAAAACCGCCTGCGCCGCAGTTCCTTCTCCCACGTGGCCGACCTGATCGAGGCAATCCACGACCATGTCGATCGCCATAATCAATCACCCAAGCCCTTCATATGGACGGCCCGCGCCACCGACATCCTGGCCAAGGTGCAGCGCGCCGCACGGTCTCTGGATAAGCGCCAATCCGTGTGACGCACTACACTAGTACCTAATCACTTTTTGGCGGCGCCGGCCGCCAAAATGGCATTGAACAGCATCTTGAACGTGCCCTCTGTCTGAGCCCGGTTCTGCACCCGGAAACCAAAGAGGACGATGCGGCCGGCGCCTTGGCTGAGGCTGACGGCGGCGGCGTGGCGGGTGAGCAGATCGGCGCCGCGCATCCAGCCCGAGAGCAGGATCTCGTCGGTACGCGCGGGGTACTCGGCCAGCACGGTGGTTCTCTGCTCGGGCGGCGCGGGGCGGGTGGCGAAGGCCAGCGGTTCGTCCACGAAGATGGCGGCTTCGCGGGGCATGCCGAAGTTCACCGGCGCGGTGGTATCGAGATGCACCCGCAGCAGCGAGCCGGGGGCGGAGAATTGATCGGGCTGCACCCGCGCCAGGGCGTTCGTCACCGGCAGGCGGAAGCTCTCCATCGCCCACTCGCTCGAGCGGCCGAGCGTAATCAGTGTGCCGCCGGCACGTACAAAATCCTGTAGAACCGCCTCGCCCTTGGCGCCGATGCCGCCGGCGTAAGGCGCGGGCATCTGCGCAGCCGGTTGGCCGTTGCGGATCTGGCCGGCCGACATGTCGGGAAGAATGATCGCGTCGTAGTGCTCCCGCAGGCTGCCCGCCTGGATGGCGGCGTTGTCGAGGCTCCTGGGTGCGAAGCCGTACTGGTCCAGAACGAAACGCGTCCAGCCCTCGTCCATGTTCGCCGTCCAGGGCTTGTAGAGGCCAACGCGCACCGGCGCGAGCGGCACCGCGCCGGCGGGCATCGCCGCTTCGCCGCGGAGGGTGACGTGGGCGGCCAGCGCCAAGCCCTCGAGCGAGGGGGCGGCGGGCAGCAACAGGGTGCCGTCGGGCGCGGTGCTCACCACGATGCCTGCCTTCTGCGCCGCGTTCACCAGCTTGTAGGCGGCATTGGACTCGCGGCTCAGGGCATAGAAGTCGCCGGCGCCGGCCAGTCCGCCGGCGGGATAGTCAGCCGCCGTAAACGGATGTGCGGCGGCGGCTTCGGGCGCGGCGCCCTTCGCGATATCCACCCCCATCATCAGCGGCAGCGACCAGGCGGTGACGTCATAGGGCTGCAGGATGGGGTCGCCGGCCGCCGCCCGCACCTCGGGGTAGTGCTGGATGCCCAACAATTCCTGGGCGTACTTGCCGTAGGCCTGGGCGGTGGGGACGAGGTACTCGCCGGGCGTGGCCAGCACGCGCACGGCGTTGTCGGCCATGACCTGCGCCAGCCGTGCCGCCGCCATCGGGTCGCGCTGCCGGCGCGGAATGCGCCAGTAGACCGCGGGATCGCCGGCGGCGATCTGCTCCCGGGCCATGGCGGCCACGCCGCCGAGAAAGTCCTTCGGGTGCAGGTCCACCGTCTCCAGCATGGCGTCGGTGGCGATGCGCTCGTAATCCATGATGTCGCGCAGCCGCCAGAGGCCTCCCGGCCAGGGATGGGGGAAGTTCGAGGCCACGGTGTAATCCGGCAGCCCCTTGCCGCCGCCGCGCAGATCGGTGGAGTTGAGATGCAGCGGGGTGGCGACGGCCGCCGAGGCGGCCTCGATGATCAGCGCGAACATGTTCTTGAACTCGGGGTTGCTGTCCACCGAGCCGGGATAATAGGCGTCGAACTCGTAGTGATCCACCACGCCCGCCTTGCCGCGCTGCTCCAGCCGCCAGGCCATGTTGGCGCCGATGCGATTGATGCCGCGCCACATCAGCGGGCTCACCGAGGGTGCGATGGGGTCGGCGTAGGGCGGAACGAACAAACGCGGCCCGGTCGAGCCCATCTGGTGCTCATCCAGCCACACCTGCGGAGACCACTCGGCGTACACCGCGCGCGTCATGGCCAGCGTTTCCTTCTGCGTCAGCATGTACCAGTCGCGGTTGTCGTCGTGGCCGGTGTAATGGTTGTAGATCCAGGGCATGCTGCCGCCCTCGTAGGCCGTGCCCAAATACTTGCGGTACCAGTCGGTCACCAGCATCTCGCCATCCGGGTTGAGCGAGGGCGCCAGCAGGATGATCATGTCGCGCTCGCGCGCCTGGGTGACGGCGTCGGAGGCCGCAGCCAGCGACCAGGCCAGCTCCAGCGCCATCTGCGAGGAGGCGATCTCGGTGGAGTGAATGTTGCAGGTGATCAGGACGATGGGCTTGCCCTGCGCCACCAGCCCGTCAATCTGCGCCGCCGTCAGCCCGCGCGGGTGCGCCAACTGACGCGCCACATCGCGGTAGTGCGCCGCAGCTTTTAGATTTTCAGGCGAAGAGAAGGCGGCCAGCAGGAACTCGTGGCCGTCAGTGGTGGGGCCGAGATTCTCGAGCTGCATGCGGGGGGAATTCCGCGCCAGGTAATGGAAATACTTGGCGATCTGGCCGTAGTCGGCCAGGGTGCGGTCCGCACCGACCGGAAGGCCGAGAAATTGCGAAGGCGACTGCAGCGTTTGCGCCGCCGCCGCCAGCACCAGCAGCAGGCACACCAGACCATGCGAGAAGATGCGTTTCACAGCGCTCCCTTGTAGAACCCTCCGTCCACCAGCAGGCTCTGGCCGGTAATATAGCTGGCCCGCTCGGAACAAAGATAGACGGCGGCGTCGGCGAACTCGCGCGGCTCGGCCAGCCGCTGCAGCGCGGTGTTGCGCGCCCAGTCCTGGTAGGCTGCCTCCGGCGTCACCCCCTGGGCCAGCGCCTTGACCTTGGCCAATTCGATCAGCCGGTCGGTGAGGGTGTAGCCGGGGCAGAGGTTGTTGACCAGCACGTTGCTGGGCCCGTACTCGTTGGCCAGCGTGCGCACCAGGCCGGGCACCGCGCCGCGCACCGTGTTGGACAAAACCAGCCCGTCAATCGGCTGCTTCACCGCCACCGAGGTGATCATCAGCAGCCTTCCCCACCGCGCCTGCTGCATGATGGGCAGCGCCGCCCTGGCGAAGCTCACATGGCTGATGAGGTTGAGTTCCGTCGCCTGCCGCCATTCCTCCATCGTGGTGGTGGAGAATGGCTTCGACGGCGGGCCGCCGGCATTGGTGACGCAGATATCGAGCCGCTGGAACTCCTTATGCACCGTGGCCACGAACGCCGCCACTTCCGCCGCGCCGGTGACATCGAGCACCTGGGTCATCACCCGCACGCCGTACTGCTTGCGGATGGCTTCCGCGGTGGCCTCCAGCCGTTCCGGCTTGCGCGCGCACAGCGCCAGATGCGTTCCCTCGGCCGCCAGGCCCTCGGCCACCGCCCTGCCCAGCCCGGTGCTGGCGGCGGCCACGATCGCCACCCGGTCCTGCAATCCCATGTTCATGCCCGTTTCTCCTCGTACGCCTGGATGGCGGCCTCATGCCGCAGGGTCAGCGCGATGTCGTCCCAACCCTCCAGCAGGCACTGCCTGCGAAAGGGGTCCATGTCGAAGGTAATCGCCCCGCCGGCCCCGGTAATGGACTGCTCCGCCAGGTCCACGGTCAGCCACTGGGCATCCAGCAGCCGCCGCACCGCTTCCTGTGGCAGCCGAATCGGCAGCAGGCCGTTCTTGCAGCAGTTGTTGTAAAAGATGTCGCCGAACGAAGGCGCGATCACCGAGCGGATGCCGTAGTCGAGCAGCGCCCAGGCGGCGTGCTCGCGCGAGCTGCCGCAGCCGAAGTTCTCGCCCGCCACCAGGATCTGCGCTCCCTGCACATCGGGCCGGTTCAGCACGAACCCCGGATCGCTGCGCCAGTTGAAGAACAGGCCCCGCCCCAGCCCGGTGCGCCCCACCGTTTTCAGGAACTGCTTGGGGATGATCTGGTCGGTGTCCACATGGGCGCGGTCGAGCGGGATCACGCGGCTGGAAAGTTTGGTGAACGGCCTCATGCCCACTCCCTCACATCCACAAAGTGGCCGGCGCAGGCGGCGGCGGCCGCCATCTCCGGGCTGACCAGATGGGTGCGGCCGCCGGCGCCCTGGCGGCCCTCGAAGTTGCGGTTGCTGGTCGAGGCGCAGCGCTCGCCCGGCTGCAGGATGTCGGGGTTCATGCCCAGGCACATGCTGCAGCCCGGCTGCCGCCACTCGAACCCGGCCTCGCGGAAGATGCGATCCAGGCCGCGCTCCTCGGCCGCCCGCCGCACCGCCTGCGACCCCGGCACCACCATCGCCCGCACCCCCGCCGCCACCCGCCTGCCCCGCGCCATGGCCGCGGCCCGCTCCAGGTCCTCGAGGCGCGCGTTGGTGCAGGAGCCGATGAACACCCGTTGCACCGCAATGTCGCGGATTGCCGTCCCCGGGCGCAGGTCCATGTAGGCCAGTGCCTGTTCCGCCGCCTGGCGCCGCGAAGCGTCGGGCATGGCCGCCGGGTCGGGCACCGCGCCGCTCACCGGCGCCACCATCCCCGGGCTGGTGCCCCAGGTCACCTGCGGCTCAATCCCCGCCGCCTCGAAGTGCAGCTCGCGATCAAAGGCCGCGTCCGGATCGCTGGCCAGGCTCAACCAGTCTTGCGCCGCCGTTTCGAAGGCCGCGCCCTGGGGCGCGAAGCGCCGCCCGCGCAGATAGGCGATGGTGGTGGCATCCGGCGCGATCATCCCCGCCCGCGCTCCCGCCTCGATGGACATGTTGCACACCGTCATCCGCTCCTCCATGCTCAGGCCGCGGATGGCGCCCCCCGCGTATTCGATCACGTGCCCGGTGGCACCGTCGGTGCCGATCGAGCCGATCACGTGCAGGATCAGATCCTTCGCCGTCGCCCCCGGCGGCAGCGCACCCTCGACCGTGATGCGCAGCGTGCGCGGACGGCTCTGCCACAGGCACTGGGTGGCGAAGACGTGCTCGACTTCGCTGGTGCCGATGCCAAAGGCCAGCGCTCCGAAGGCGCCGTGGGTCGCGGTGTGGCTGTCGCCGCAGACAATGGTCATGCCCGGCTGCGTCAGGCCCAGCTCGGGCGCGATGACGTGCACAATGCCCTGCTCGGGACTGTCGAGATCAAACAGCCGCACGCCGAACTCGCGGCAGTTCTTGGCCAGCGCCGCCAGTTGCGCCTCGGCCTCGGCATCCAGGATTTTGAACGGCCGCTCGTCGGTGGGCACGTCATGATCCATGGTGGCCAGGGTCCGGTCCGGCCGCCGCAGCTTGCGCCCCGCCGCCCGCAGGCCTTCGAACGCCTGCGGCGATGTGACCTCGTGCACCAGGTGCAGGTCAATGTAGAGCAGCGCGGGCTGACCGGGCGGAGCGGTCACCACGTGCCGCTCCCAGACTTTGTCGAAAAGCGTGCGTGGGGATGCGGGCATCCCTACGATTCTCGCTCACTCGCCCTCAATGTACCAGCGGCTGGAGAATCTGGTCGAGGTAGTCCGGCTTGTTGTTGCGCACCAGATGCGGCGCCATCGGCCCGCCGTGGTAGTCCACCAGGCAGGTCTTGTAATAATCGTCATTCACCACCAGCAATTGGATCGGCCCGGAGGCATTCTTGCTGTTCACTACCGCATCGTTGAGCAGCGCCCGGGTGTAGACGCGCCCGTTCACCCCCACTACCTTCATGCCGCTGACGATGCCCGCCTTGTAGGCCGGGCTGCCGACGATGTAGTCCACCACGTTGCCTGGGCCGTCGAGCTGCAGCCCGAGGGAATACTCCAGATCGCCCGCGCCGCGGGCGCCGGCGCCGTCGAGCACATAATGCCAGCCGGCCGCTTCCAGGCCGCCGGTGGGCGGCAGCGGCGAGGTCGAGTTCAGCCGCTCATGGAAGAAGCCCGCCCAGTCGTAGGGCTGCACCTGGTTGAGCGCGGCCACCAGTTGATCGAAGGTGTAGGGCTTCAGTTCGGGACCATGGTTGGGGCCGCCATAGAAGAGGTGGAGAAAATCCTCCATGGATTTGGCGCCGTGGCTCTGGTCGTGGATGATGGTCGCCACCTCGAGCCACAGCAGGTCGCCTTCGTCGTAGTAATCGGTGTCGCGCCGCCAGTTGATCCAGTGCGGATCGCCATTTTCAAACATCCCCGGCACCGAGACCGCGGTGTCGAGCAGCGGCTTCCAGGTTCGTCCCGGTCGTCCCGGCCCCAGCTCCGCCGCCACGCCCGCCATGAAACCGCGGAAATCCTCCGGCGTCCACATGCCGGCGCGGGTGGGAAAGACATGGCCGAGGTAATCGGTCAGGCCTTCATAGACCCACAGCAGGTCGGTCTGCATGGGCGCCTGGTACGGCGGCGAAGCCAAATCGGCGGGCCGGCGGAATTTGCCGTTCCAGGAGTGAACAAACTCGTGCGACAGCAGAAAGCCCACATCGTTGCCGCCGTTGGGCTGCAGCATGATGCGTTCCGGCAAGCGGCTGTCGTCGCTCTCGTGGTGCTCGAGGCCAAAGTGCGCCACGTGATCGCTCAGCGTCAACAGGAAGTGGTAATCGCGATAGTGGCGCGCCCCGAAGGCGACGCCGGTCTCGGCCACCAGGTTCTTCATTCCCTGGATCAGGTCGGCCGGCACGGCCAGCGCCTCCGGGCTGTCGGCGGCGATGTCCCACTCGTGAGCAATCGGTTCGCCCGGCGGCGTGATGTCAATCTTCTTCATGTACTGGCCGGCGATCACCGGCGAATCCACCAGCAGGTCCAGCGGCGCCGGCTTGAACGCGACCTCGCTGCCGCTGCCCGAGGCCACCGGCAGCGCCGTGCCGTACTGCCAGTCGGGCGGCAGCAGCAGCCTGGCGTCCACCTGGATCTGATCCGCCGGAATGCCGGCGGGATAGAGCAGGTTCTGGTTCCAGTTCACATCCACCAGCTTGGCCGTCGCCGAGCCGCCGGATGTGTAGTTGCCCGCCGACGTCTCCAGATAATCAAACGACACCTCCAGCCTCGAGACGCCGGACGGAATCTCCAGATGGAAGGTGAACACATCGAGCGTGTCGCGCGTCCACGGAATGACTTTGCCGTTCGCGGTAAACTTAAGCCCGGTGAGGTTCCCAATGGGACCGTCGGGCTCATGCTCGCCCGGTATCCACTTCGGGTAGAGCAGGGTGAGCGGACCGGGCTTCACCGGCAGCGTCATATGGGTGTAGAGAACCTTGAGCGGCGCCTGCGAGGCGTCCACGGTCAGCTTGATCGGCGACTGCGCCGCGGCCAGCAGCCCGCAAACCACGATGGCGGCCATTAGCCCCAGCGAGCGGCAAAGATTCCTCATGCTGAGCTCCTTCTCCACCTGCCTTTTAATGATCTCATGATGCCCACTACATCCGCCCTGGTGTTCGAGCCGCTCTGGCAGCACCTGCTTCCCGCCGCGGTCCTGGCGGCGGTGGTGGTGGCCGCATTTTTGGCAGGCATTTGGATCCTGCAGCGCTGGCTGCGGCGCTGGGGTCCGCGGCCGGAGTCCGGGCGGCTGGGCCGCAACCTGTTGACCGTCGTCGCCTTGCTGGTGGCGGCGCTGATCCTGGCGCGGGGAGCGGCGCGCAGCCTCCCGCCCATCACCTTTCGGGAACTGAGCGATTGGGCCGCGGGCCCGGGGCTGCACATTCTGCTGATCTTTACCGGCGCTTTTGTGCTGGCCCGGATCACCGACTTCTTCATAGCCCACTTGCAGCGCGTACTGGCGGCCCCGGAGATCGAACCCCGGGATTGGGCCGAACGGCGCAAACGCATTGAAACCGTCGGGCGCCTGCTGCGGGGTCTGGCCTCGCTGGTGATCGTTGCCATCGCCGGCATGATGGCGCTGCGCGAGGTCAACGTGGACACCACGCCCATTCTTACCGGCGCGGGCGTGATCGGCGTTTCGGTGGGCCTGGCCGGGCAGACCGTGGTGCGCGACATGATCGTCGGCATCTTCCTGATTCTGGAGAGCCAGATCCGGGTGGGCGATGTGGTCTCGATCAACGGCAAGACCGGCCTGGTGGAGGCGCTCAAGCTGCGCATCATCGTGCTGCGCGGCGACGACGGCAGCGTCCACATCTTCCACAACGGCTCGGTCAACGAGTACACCAACCTGACCAAGGACTACTCCTGCGCCATGCTCGACCTCTCGCTTCCCTTCGAGGAGGACCTGGCGCGGGTGCAAACCGTGCTGGAAGGCATCGGCGCCGAGCTCGCCGCCGACCCCAACTTCCGGGCCCGCCTGCAGGGCAGGCTGGAAGTGCTCGGCCTGCAAAGCCTCAACGGCACCTCGGTGGTCGTGCGTCTGCGCCAGCGCACCGTCCCCATGGAACAGTGGGCGGTGGACCGCGAACTGCGCCGCCGCATCCAGCTCCGCTTCCAGCGCGAACGCATCGCGCTGGCCTGAGCGTGGGCGACGTTCGCGCCGGGCCGCTACAGCGCCTTCATGCAGGCGGTGAACAACTGGTCGAAGCCGGCGTCGGGGTGTTTCTGCAGGGCGCGCTGCACGGCTTGCGCCGCGGAGGCCTGGGCGTAGCCGAGGTTGACCAGGGCGCTGAGCACGTCCTCGCCGGCGCCGGTGACCGGCGCCGCGGCCGCCGCGGCCTCGGGCGCGACGGCGGGCAGTTTGTCGCGCAGCTCGATCACCAACCGTTCCGCGGTCTTTTTGCCCACGCCGGGGATGGTCGTCAGCCGCGCCAGGTCGTTGGTCTGCACGGCGCGCGCCAGCTCGTCGGGCGACAGCACCGAAAGGATGGCCAAACCCATCTTCGGCCCCACGCCGTTGACCGCGATCAGGCGCTCAAAGAGCCCACGCTCGGCGGCGGTGGCGAAACCAAAAAGCTGGATGGCGTCCTCGCGGACATGGGTATGCACGAAGACCGCGGCAGCGGCGCCCAAAGCGGGAAGCTGCTGGAAGGTGCGGGCCGGGACCTGCAGCTCGTACCCAACCCCGTGCACGTCGAGCACCACCCGCGCCGGATGCCGCTCCCGCACCACGCCGTTGAGATAGGCAATCATGCTCCCGCCGCCTCCACCAGCGGCGGCAGCTCCGCCGCCGGAATCAATTTTTCCTGCGCCGCCAGCGCGAAGAAGCGCTGCAAGCCCTGCCGGTGCGCGGGCGTGATGCGGTAGGCCACGTTGCGGTGAAGGTAGCGCCGCACCTCTTCCGGCTCCAGACCCAGCCGCGGCGCCCACGCGGCCACCAGTTTCTCGCCGTGCGCCAGGCCTTCCTCCAGCGCCTGGGCCAGCCGCGGCCCCAGCCACGCGCCTTCCGCCTGCCAGGCAGGCGCGCGGATGCCCCACAGCGCGAACACAAACGGCAGCCCCGTCCACTCCCGCCACACGCGCGCCAGATCGTAGGCCTCCAGCCCCGCGGCCACCGCCTCGCCGCTGACCCGCAGCCGCAGCGCCGGGTCGCCGATGATCAGCGCGGCCTCGGCTCTTTCCAGGCTTTGCCGCCAGTGCCGGTCACCCTCCACCGCGGTGCAGCGCGCGCCGAATTTCTGCCGCAGCAGGATTTGCGCCAGCGCCGCCGAAGTCCGCGAAGCCCGGTCCAGGGCTACGGTCTTCACCTCACGCACCGGCACGCGGCTGAGGAGCAATATGCTGCGCACCTCGTCCGCCTCCCCGGCGCTATCCTGGGCCGCCACCCCCATGCCGCCGAGCGCCACCAACCCGGGAATCCGCGCCAGCTCAATCGCCGGGATCACGCCCAGGTCCGCCGTGCCGTCGCGCAGCCGGTCGGCGCAGACCGAGGGCAAGGTGTGCTCCAGGGTAAACCGCTGATCCCTCTCCAGCCCCCACATCAACGGCGCGGCGTTCAGGAACTCGATGGCGGCAATACGCAGCATGTGGAAGCCTAAGTATAAAGGTCCATTGCCCGTCCGCGCCTTTTACCGCCAACTGGCCACTGGCCATTCTTCCCGGTACAATCGAGGAACTGGAGAGTTCCCGCTTATGCGCATGTTCAGGTTGGACAAATGGGTGATCGGGCTGGCGGCAGCGCTGGCCATGACCACCGCTGCTTTAGGGCAAGTCAACCCGCCCGTGGCCAGCAACATCCCGCCGCCGTTCGCCAAGCAACCCTCGGTCTTCGGCGGTTCGTTTGAATTATTCGCCGGCGGCTCGATGCAGTTCGCCCGCGCCACCTCGGCCAACGGCAAGGCCATCAGCACCACCAACGTGGGCGGATTTCAAACGGGGCTGCGCTATCACCTCACCGACAGCCACGCCTTCGAGTTCCGCTACTCCTGGGCACAACCCTTGCAGACCTACGGCACCAACCTGTTCGTCAAGAGCCGGATGAACACCTTCAGCATTGACTACGCCTACACGTTTCTCTCCGACCACAAGATCCGCCCTTTCCTGCTGGCCGGCTACAGCATCATCCATTACGTGGCGATTCTGCCGCAGAGCAGCCCTGGGGCCTTCAATCAGATCCGGCCCGCTTACGATTACGGAATCGGGTTGGATTGGAAGATTAGCGACACCTGGAGCCTGCGCACCGAATACCGGGGCCTGATTTACCACATCCCGGACTTCAACCTGATTTATATCGGCAAGTGGAATCACGAGCCGATTCCGGACATCGCCCTCGTCTATCACTTCTGAGCGGACCAGGCGGCCGGCCGCTCTAGTGAACGGTGCGGGGCGCGGTGGCGTGGACCGTGGCGGCAACCGACGCATGCGCGGCGGCACCCGGGCTCGCCGCGACCGCGGGGGCTGCCGGGGCAGCAAGCGAGTGCGCCGGGGCGGCACCGGCTCCGCCGGACAGATGGGCGCTGTGGAACGCCGGAGTGTAGGCGGCGCTGCTGAAGCGCGGCGGCGGCGGCGGGCCCAGGCGATGCGCCTCGGCGATGCGGCGCGAAGGATGCGGCCCGTGGTGCGCCACCCTGGCGGTGGTCAGGGTATCGGCGGTTACCAGCGGGACATAGCCGCCGCCATAGTTGAGCGACTGGCTAAAGCTGAGCAACGCCGGGTCAATCATCGTCCCCAGGGGATTGCACACATTCCATCCGTACTGCGTAAAGGCGGCGTTCATGCAGTAGGAAAACGCCACCTGCGTCATCAACGGATTCGCCCGCGGGAGCGAATCAGCCAGCACGCCGTTGGTTTGGTGGATATCGGAAGCTGACCGCGCGGCCGCCACTTTGACGGCGGGCGGCGCAGCGGGCAGGAACCAACCGCCGGACTGGGTCCAACACCAGCCCTTGTAGTCGCCGCTGGTCTGCGTCCAGGGGCAGGCGGCTTCGCCGGTGTAGGCGAGACCGGTGCCGCTGTAGCGGGGCATGGGCTGGTCCATTTGCGACCACCAATTCACCAGCGTCACCGCGTCATCCTGTTGTGCCCCGGCGTGAAACGCCTTGGCATAGAATTGGTCGCGATCCTGGCTCCATTGCGTCCAGGGATCGGCCGCCGGTGGATGGTCGGCCGCCCGCAGCGACTCTTCCCCGCCGCCCGGACTCTGCTGCCGCAACTTGCCGTCGAACACCTGCACCGCGCCATCGCCGGAAGCCCGCCAAGCCACCGCGCCGTCAGGGCGCAGCAGTTGCCCGCCGGGCAGTTGCAGAACGAAGTCGCGGGCGTCGGATTTGCGCAGGGTAACGAAGGCCGAGCCGGCCGCCAGCGCGGCCGTGGTGCGGAACTCGCCGTTGTCGGCACTCCGCAGGCGGGTCAGCGTCACCGTCGAGTCAGGGATGAGGCGCAGCGTTGAGCCGCCTTCGAACTGGATCTCGGCCCGGCCGGAGTCGAGCGTGCGCACCTGCTCGCCCTCGACCAGCGGCAGGTTGAGCATCGCCGGCCGCCAGCCATGCCCATCCGGCAGGTTGACCTCGACCGCCCCCACCACCAGGCTCAGCCGCACGATGCGGACGCTGGAATCGGCACGCGCCACCAACGAAGCCACCGCCAAGACGGCAACCACGGACAAGGCCAGACGCAAACCGCGCATACGACCCCCTACCCTCAGCCTAGACCCGTTTTTGGCACCCGGCACGATATTTTTTGAAATCGGCGGCGGTGCCCCGGCCCCAATAAGGCCGCCGGCCGCTCCCTCGCGAATCTCACGTAAAATGAAGCTCATGCGCACGTTTCGCGGCCGCTGGCTCGCCCTGGCTCTGCTCTCCTGCCTGTTTTCGGCGGCTCTTGGTGCCCAGCAGCCCGAAGCCCAGCCCACCGTCTACCTGTTTAAGAATCCCAAGCCGGCTCCCGCGTTGTCGGTAGCCACGCTAAACGGACAGCGCCTCAGCCTGGCGGCGCTGCGCGGCAAGGTGGTGCTGCTGAACTTCTGGGCGACGTGGTGCGGACCGTGCCGGGAAGAGATCCCCGCCCTCGAGCGCATCCAAAAGGAATATCAAGGCCGGGTGCAAGTGGTGGGCATGTCCATTGACGAGCTGCCTCCGGCGGCAGTGGCTGCCAAGGCCAGGCAGATGGGCATTAACTACCCGGTGGCTCTGGCGTCGGAGGCCCTGCAGGATCGCTTCGGCGGCATGCCTTCGATTCCGGTCACCTGGGTGATTGACGCCAACGGCCAGGTGCAGCAGAAAAACCACGGCGCCAACCCTTACGAGGTCTTCAACGCCGAGGTGCGCACGCTGCTGGGCCTGCCCACCACGGTCAAGGTGGCGCGCATTGACCAGCTCTCGCCCAACGGCAAGGTGGGCACCATTGACATCCCCGGGATCGCCGCCGAATTGAAGAAACTCACTCCGGCCCAGCGCCAAATCGCGCTGGCACGCCTCAACCAGCAGGCCTGCACCTGCGGCTGCGAATGGTCACTCGCCACCTGCCGTGTTCAGGATCCCTCGTGCGGCTTCAGCCTGCCGCAGGCGCGAGCCCTCATCGCCGCCATCCAAGCCGGAAAAGTGCGCTAAGCGAATGGCCGCGACGGCTGAGTTGACACACCGGAGGCAAGATCGAGGCCGAGGAATGGGGTGCCCCCTCCAGGTGCCATTCCGTCGCCGGGGAGTGACTTCTGCCTGCCGGCCACTCGGCCGATCCTGACGCGGCCGCGGGGAGCCGACCATCGGGAGGCGTCGGGGGCGCAGCCCCCGGCAAAGACAGGCTGTGCCTGTCTACTCGCTGGCTTCCTCTTCGTGGGCGGGGGGAAGCAGGTTCTCCACTGTCTTGTTGAGCGTCTCCTCGTTCAGCTCGTCCATGCCCTCGTAGGGGTTGAAGCTGAAGTCAATCTCGTTGTTATCACTCGGGATGCCCGCGGCCTTCTCCTGTTTGCGGACGGAGCGGCGTTCCACCTTCTCGCGCCGGCGCTCCTGGCGCATTTTTTCCTTTTGCCGCTTTTGAAATGTCGGTCCGGAACGACCAGCCATAGGGGGACCTCCCGAGTCTTGAGGATGGGCACCGCCGCACGGTGCTGCTACCAGTGTAGCAGTTTGCCCGCCGCCCTGCTCGGGGCGCAAATCCGCACCCTCAAACCGGAACTTTTTCCGTGGGGGCACAAGCGAGATCGCCGCCCAGCAGGGATTTTCAAATGGCCATGGTCATGCAAGCGGGTAAGATAGAGGTAAGCAGTTGCTCCGCTTCATCCGTCAAAATCCGCTTCTCGGGTTATTACTCGCCCTCAGCATGGAAGCTTGGCTGGGTTTGCCCGGCGAAGCCATGATTGCCGTCGCCGCCTCCACCGTGGCCCAGGCTTATGGATTGCTGCGCATCGCCGTGGGTGGTGTGGTGGGCATGTTATTGAACGACCTGATACTGTTCACCCTCAGCCAGGCGGGCCGGGATGTGCTGACGCACTGGTTGGGCACCCACGGACTTCACTGGCATATCTCCTCGGAGATGGTGCTGGGCGCCAAGTTCCTGCCGCCGCTGCGCAGCGCCGCCTACGTGCTCTACGGCATGCAGGGTGCCACTTTCTGGCACTTTGTGGCCATTTCACTCTTGTCGAGCATCGGCTGGGTAAGCCTCTATCTTCTGCTGGGTAGCGGTTTCCGCGAACGCATTGGTGGATTTATGCACTGGGCCGAGGGCGGCGGCCGCTGGATGACGGTGGCTGAGTTTGCCCTCACGCTGAGCGTCGTCGCTCTCGCCTGGCTCTAAGCCTGTGGCGCTGTGCGCCGGCGGTCAGAGGGGCCGGGCGCGCGGCGGTCCGAGCGCGCAGCTCCCGCCCCCCTCAACGCCTTGGCGGGGCCGGGGCTCAGGGCCTCCGGCCCCGCGTCACTGGCGAACAGGGAGAGCGGGCGGCGACGCCAGACGCCCGCAATTGAGAAATGCCTCGGGACGGCGTTTAAGAAATGTAACATTCCCATGATGTAATTCGTAGTAGAGAGCGCACCCGGCCCGGTTTTGGCCGGGCTGGGAGGAAAGATGAAGAGTTCGCGTATGTTGATTGCCGCCGCCTTTGTGGCGACGGGTTCCCTGATGGCGTGGGCCGCCAGTCCTGTGGCGACGGCGCCGTCCGCAACCGCAACCATTTCTGCTACTGCCGCACCGCAACGCGGGCAGATGATGTCGCCCGCCGACCGCGCCAAGGCGCAGGTGGCGCGCATTGACAAGGCCGTCGGCCCCTTGACCGACGACCAGAAGACGAAGATGGAATCCATCTACGAGAAGGCCTACACCGACTCCGCCGAGGCCATGAAGAGTGGCGATCGCGAGAAGGTGCGCTCGATCAACGAGCAGGCCACCAAGGATGCCCAGGCGCTGTGCACCCCCGATCAGGTTGCCAAGTGGCCGGCCGCCCGCGGTCGTCGCGGCGGCGGTGGCGTCCGCTAATCCCTATCCCAGCCATTTCGTCGCAACGCGGCCGCCCTCCGGGCGGCCGCGTTGCTTTTTAAACAGAGCGGGCGGCGCGGCGGACCGCCGGTCCCGAAGCTCGCTGCGCCCCCCGCGCGAAGCTCCTGCCGCCCCCAGCGCCGTGCGGGTCCGGGCCGCTGGCGGCCTTAGAGAGCGGGCGGCGCGGCGCAGCCGGACTTCTCGGGCCACCCGCGCTCCCTACGCGAAGCTCCGCCGCTTCTTCGGTAGATGCCGCGCCGGGGCAGAGGGGCCCCCGCCGCGGCGTCCCTGGCGGCCTTAGAGAGCGGGCGGCGCGGCGCAGCCGCGCCGGGCGCCCGCGATCTATTGAAGATAATTCAGCAGGCTGAGCTGGCTGAGGTGACCGCCGGCGGTCAGGATGGCGGTGCGGGCGGTTTGCGCGGCGGAGAGCTGGGTGAGCGCGGAAGCAAGGTCGGTTCCCACCAGCGTGGTCTCCTGCTGCGTCAGGTTCTGCTGCTCATTGCTGAGGAAGGTCTGCGTGCTGCTCAAACGGTTGAGCGTGCTGCCGTAAAAGACGCGCTGCTGCCCCAATTGTTTGACAGCGCTGCTGAGCTCGGTCACCGCCGTCTGCGCGCCGGCCGGATCGTTGCTGTTGAGCGCATTCTTGAGATCGTTGAGTGACTGGAAAATGCTGCCGCTGCCGTTCTGGAAGATCTGGCTCCCCGGTTGGTTGATGGTCACGGTGGCGCCGGGAGCGATCTGCACCTGGTTGGCGCCGGTGTTGCCGTTGTAGGTCACGCCGTCGGGCTGGGTGGGGTCGGCGGTGTAGGCGGGACCGCCGGCGGTGCCGGCGAAGACGTAGGCGCCGTTGAAGGTGGTGTTGGCGATGTTGACCATCTCGTCCATCACCTGGCTGACTTCCTGGCCGAGATCGGAGCGGTCACTGGCCGACAGCGTCCCGGTGGCGCCCTGGGTGCCCAGCGTCAAGGCCCGGTTCAACAGCGTGGTGGCCGACGACAGCGCCGAGTCGCCCACCTGCAACTCGCCGTTCAGGCTGTTGATGTTCTGCAGAAACTGGGTGATCTGCGCCGCCTGCGACTGGTTGCCGCTCGACAGCGCCGCGGCCACCGGATCGTCGGAGGGCACGTTGACGCGCCGCTGCGTCTCGACCTGGGTCAGCGCCGTGCTTTGACTTTGCTGCGTCTGGTCGAGGGCGTCGAGCAGGTTGCGGTTCAGCAGTTCACTGGTGATGCGGGAGTACATGGCGATTCACTCCTTCCCAGGGCGCTAGTCCTTGCCCAGGTTGATGGCCAGGTCGGTAAGCGTGTTGACCACGTTCACCACCCGGGCGGCGGCCTGGTAGGCCTGTTGAAACTGGGTCAGCTTAACGCTCTCCTCGTCCATGGAAACGCCGGAGTAGGAGGCGCGCTGGTTCTGCAACTGACTGAGCACGGTCTGCGAAGCCTGCTGCTGGGTATTGGCGCCCTGCAGCAGGCTGCCGATGCGGCTGACCATGGCCGCGTAGGCGTCGTCGGGTTTGAGCCCGCCGGCGATGGGCTGGTTTTGCAGCCCCAGCATGGTGAGCAGGTTGGCGTTGTCGCCCGGAGTGCCGTCGGCGCTGGCCGCGATCGCGTTGGGATCGGTGGTGGCCAGGCTCAGGGTGGCGGCCGCCCCGACGGCGGGGGGAGCCGCGAACAGATTGCCGCCCGGGTTCCCCTGGGCGTCGAAGCCGGCGGCGTTTTGGGCGTTGATGCCGTTCGCCAAAGCCGAGGCCAGTTGATCCAACTGGGTGGCGAGGCCGGGCAGATTCTGATCGCGGGCGGTGATCATGCCCGCCAGGCCACCGCCGGTGATGCCGGAGGTGATGTCGGTGCCATCGTCGTAGATGTCGTGGGTGCCGGCGCCGTTGGGCGCCAGCGTGAGCGTGTGGGCGTCGGTGCCCACCACCAGCGCCTGCCCCTGGCTGGTGGTCAGCGTCACCTGGCCGTTGCTGCCGCTGGACACGTTGAAGTCCATCAGCCCGGCCAACTGACCCATCAGGTTGGTGCGCTGATCCACCAGCGAGGCGGTGTCCTGCTGGGCGTTCTGCAAGTCCGCGATCTGACCGTTGAGCTGGGCAATCTGCGCCGTCAGGTTATTGACCTGGCCCACCTGCTGCACCACTTCCTGGTCGGCGCCGGAGATCTGCTGGCTGATGCCGCGCGACACCTGCTGGAAGGTCTGCGCCATGGTCTGGGCGGCGGTAATCGCCGCCTGGCGCTGGGCGCCGCTGGCGGGGTCGGTCGAGAGCTGCTGCAGGGCGCTGAAGAAATTGTCAATCGCCGTGCCCAGCCCGGCGCCGCCCTGCTCACCGAACAGGGCCTCGACCGGCCCCAGTTGCTGTTGCAACGAGGTCAGTTTGCTCTGCGTCTGGTTCTCCTGCTGCAGCCGGATCTCCAGCACCGCATCCCGCACCGCGTTCACATTGGCCACCTGCACGCCGCCGCCGCCGCCCGCCTGGGTGGAAAACGGCGCCTGCTCGGCCAGCAGCGCCACCCGGCGGGTGTAGCCGGGGGTGTTGACGTTGGCAATATTGTTGGCGGTGACGGTGAGCGCCGTCTGCTGCGCCGCGATGGACTGGTCCGCGATCGAGAGGATGCCGAACAGGCCCATATCAACGCCCCCCCCGGGACGGGGCCGCGGGATCGGCATAGGCCGCCGCCGCGGGCGCTGCCATGGCCCACACCCGCTGGAAGCAGCGCACCGAGCGGCCGCCGTTCTCGATCAGCGCCGCCTGGATATCGTTCAGATGTTTCAGCTCGCGGTTCATGCGCCGCAGCTCGGCCGCCGTCTGGCGCATCACCCCCGCGTCGGCGTCGGGCAGGGGCATGGCGCGGTCGTGCGCCAAAATGCGCTGGGCCAGTCCCTGCTGCCGTTCCACCGCGTCCAGGTATTCCAGTGCTTGAAAAGCCGCCACCGCCTGGAAGCCTGCGCGCAGTTCATAGGTGAGCGCCTCCACCAGCCGGCGGCGCTGCGCCAGCCAGGCGGTCATGGGGACGGCTTCACCGGTGGCTGCCTGCAGGGCGCGCGGCGACAAGGCGGCGTGCGCCAGGGCTCCGGCGGAAAGAGTGGGCGGGGCCGTGGCGGCCCAGTGCGGATTATCCATGTCCCTTGTTCCCCAGTCCGGCCTGCGGGTCGGCGAGCATCGCGTCGGCTACCCGCGAAGCGTCAACCACGTACTGGCCGGCGGCAATCTGAGCGCGAAAATGCTGCACCAACTCGCTGCGTACTTCAGGCTGGGCCATGGCCTGCGCGGTCAATCCGACCGCGGAGGAGCCAAGCCGGGCCTGGTCGCTGCTGGTGGCAGAAGCGCCGGTGCCGGTGGGGACGACGGATTTCTTGCCGGTGTGTACCCGGGTCGCGTTCTCCGACAAGCCTTGCGTCGCCGTCGAAGGATCGAGATTGGGATTGTGAATCATCACCGTTGGTTCTCCGTCGCAGCGAGACCAGGAAGCCTCGCTACACCCAGCTTATCGGCAAACGCGGGCAGCGGCTTTAGGGATTCCACTGCCGTCGCGGCACTTTCCGCCCCCGTTTTGGGGGATAACTGACGTTCGATCATGGCCCCCAGCCCCAGCCCCCCACGGGCCGCCAGGGCATTGGACATTGCTTGCAGCCCTAGGCCTTTCAGGCTTTGGGCGCCGGGATCGGAGGGATGGTCGGCGGCCAGGGGATCGTCGGCGAAGCCGCTCCACAGGGTATCTATCAAGATACCTTCGAAGGCTTGCGCCGCCTTATGCAGCTTGTGCTGCGCCGCCAGTTCGGGCGGCGCCTGCAGGGCGGGCGAGATGCCGGTGGTGAGCGCGGTGGAACTCATCAGATCACCTCCAATTGAGCTTGCAGGGCTCCCGCCGCCTTGATGGCGCGCAGGATGCTGACGATATCGCGCGCATTGGCGCCGATGGATTGCAGGCCATTCACCAGGTCCTGCACCGTCGCTCCGGCCTGCAGGGTGAGCTTGGACGCCGGCTGATCGGTGGCCTTCACCTCGGTGTTGGGCACCACCTGCGTGGTGCCGCCGCTGGAGAAGGGCGAAGGCTGGCTCACCGAAAGCGTCGTGGTCACCTGGACGGCCAGGTTGCCGTGCAGGATGGAGACCGGCGCCAGTTGCACGTTGCTGCCGATGACGATGGTGCCCGTGCGCTCGTCCACCACCACGCGGGCGGGCGGCACCACCGGAACCTTGAGGGATTCCACTTTGGCCAGGAACGCGGGAATGGCGTCCGGATCGGACGGCCAGGCGATGTCCACCCGGCGGCTGTCAATGGCGTGCGCCGGCGTGCCCGTGCCCAGGCTGTGGTTGATGGCATCGGCGATGGAGTTGGCGGTGACGAAGTCGGGTTCGCGCAGCAGCAGGGTGAGCTGTTTGAGCGAGCGCAGCGACACCGCGGTGTCGCGCTCGACGATGCCGCCGGCGGGCACGATGCCCACGTTGGTGGAGTTCACCTGCACCTTGCTTTGCGCATTGCCTGCGCTGAAGCCGCCGATGGTCAACGGCCCCTGCGCCTCGGCATAGACTTCGCCGTCGGGCCCGTGCTGCGCGCACAGCAGCAGCAGCCCGCCCGCCAGGCTGCGGGCGTCGCCGGTGGACGACACGGTGATGTCAATGCGCATGCCCGGCCGCGCGAACGGCGGCAGGGTGGCGGTGACGAACACCGCCGCCACGTTGTACACCATCATCTGCTGCGGCGCCGTCTGCACCCCCATGCGCTGCAGGATGTTGCTCAGCGTCTGGGTGGTGAACAGCGTCTGCCGGCGGTCGCCGGTGCCGTTGAGCCCGACCACCAGGCCGTAGCCCACCAGCAGATTGTCGCGCACGCCGGCCACGGTGGTGATGTCGCTGATGGGTACCTCCAGCGAGTTGGAAGGAGGCGCCGCCAGGGCGGCGAGGGCCAGCCCGGCCAGCAGTACGGCGATGCGGAAGAGGCGGGTGCGGGTCATGGCCGTTAAAAAGTGAGGAACTTCAACAGGTAATGCAGCCAGCTGGTGACCGGGCGCGTGGTGTCGCTGATCACGCCCTTGCCCTGCAGCTCAATCTCCAGTTCCCCCACCTGGGTCGACAGCACCGAGTTGTCGGGGGCGATGTCGGCGGGGCGAACCACGCCGTGCACGATCACCGTCTGCTGCTGGTTGTTCATGGAGATGCTGCGCACCGCCTCCACCACGAGGAAGCCATTGGGGAGCAGGTCCACCACGCGGCCGGTGAGGCTGGTGGTGAGCGCGGTGGAGGAGGCGGTGGAGGCCTGACCTTCGAGATCGGTGTTGGAGGTGGGCGCCAGTAGCGTGGCCAGGCGGCTGGAGGTGGACCCGAACAGGCTGATGCCGCTGTTGCCGGTGAAGCCGCGCTTGGACTGCACCGTGCCCGAGCCCGCCGCCTGGGTGGTCTCGACGATATGGATGGTGATCAGGTCGTTGACGTTCTGGGCCTTGAAGTCGCTCGACAGGTTGGTGAAGCGGCCCTGCGGCGTCCACAGACTGCCGGTGGTCGGGGTGGCGGCGCCGGCCACCTGCCGCACCTTGGCCAGATAGGCTTCGAGCGCCTGCTCGGCGGGCGAACCGGGCCGGGCCTTGTTCTTCTGGGCGGCGAGCGGCGCCACGGCGGCCAGGATGACGGCGGCCAGCCACAGGCGGCGGCAGCGGAAATCAATGGGCATCGGGATTCTCCGCCTGGTCAGTGACCAGGTTGGCGCCGTGGACCCAGACATGGAGCAGCGCATGGTTGCCGGGGTTGCGCACCAGGATGCGGTCCCCCTGGCGCCCCGCCTGCAACGGCTCGACGGTGGTGGTGATGGCGAAACCGGGGTGGCGGATGGCGAGGGTGGCGGGATGACCAGGACGCACCAGGATCGGCCGCGCGGCCGGCGGCGCCTCCGCGGACGCGGCGGCGACGGCGCGTTGCAGCCTGGCCTGCGCGATCCGGGCCTGGTCGCCGGCGGCCAGCGGCACGCTCACCGCGAAGGGCAGCAATTGGTTGTCATGGCGCGCGCGGCAGATCACTTCCAGGTCGCCGTGGGCGGCGTCGCGATGCGCGCTCACCACCTCCACCTCGGGATCGGAGGCGGTGGTCAGGGGCGCGGTGAAACGCAGATCGTCGGGATGGAAATCACGATGGAGAAAGCCGTGCAGCGCGGCCAGCACCGCCGCCACCGGGACCGGCTGCGCCTGGCGCTCGACCGCCACCGTGGCCGGGATCGCGAACTCGGCCGGCGGCAGGCCGGCGG
This sequence comes from Terriglobales bacterium, assembly GCA_051959955.1. Classification (GTDB taxonomy): domain Bacteria; phylum Acidobacteriota; class Terriglobia; order Terriglobales; family SCQP01; genus SCQP01. Next base: position 22,062 of record JBQCEU010000231.1, read on the forward strand.
CGCGCAGGCGGGCGGCAAACTGCTCCCGGGTCCAGACCAGCGGCGTGCCGGGCTGGGGCGCGGCCGACAGCACCGCCCGCGCTGCCTCGCCGCTCAGCGCGGCGGCCGGGCACACATCGCCCAGCCGCACCACGGCGGCGGCGACGGTGCTCTGCGCCCGCACCGTCCACGCCGGCGGCGCCGCCAGCGACAGCAGCCAGAGGGTGGCGACCAGCCAGTTCATCGCGATAAACCGTTGAGCTCCTGCGACATCTGATCGGCGGCCTGCACCACGCGCGAGTTGGCCTCGTACGAGCGCTGCGCCTCGATCATCTGCACGAACTGATCCACCACGTTGACGTTCGACTCCTCCAACTCGCCCTGCTGCAGCGTGCCCAGCCCCTCGCTGCCGCCCGGCGTGCCCACAATGGCGTCGCCGCTGGCGGTGGTGGGGGTGAACAGGTTGTCGCCCAGGCTGTTGAGACCGCCGACGTTGGCGAAGGTGGCCAGGGTGATGGCCCCGATCTGCTGCGCCTTGGGGCTGCCGGGCACGGTCGCGGTCACGGTGCCGTCCTTGCCGATGCTCACTCCCGTGGCATTGAGGGGCACCGCAAACGGCGGCTGCAGGGCGTAGCCCTCGGCGGTCACCATGGTGCCGTTGGCATCGGGATGGAAGCTGCCGGCGCGGGTATAGGCGAGCGTGCCGTCGGGCATCTGAATCTGGAAAAAGCCCGCCCCTTCGATCGCCAGATCGAGCGGGTTGTTGGTGGTGGTGAAGGTCCCCTGGGTGGAGACGATTTCGGTCGAGGCCGGGCGGGTGCCCATGCCCACCTGCAGACCGCTCGATACCGTCGTCTGCTGCGACGAGGCCGAGCCCGAGGCCACCAGGTTCTGGTAAAGCAGATCCTCGAACTGCAGGCGGCGGGCGCGGAACCCGGCGGTGCTGGCGTTGGCAAGATTATTGGCGATGTTGTCGAGCCCCATCTGCTGGGCCAACATCCCACTGGCGGCGGTGTGCAAAGCCTGGAACATGATGCCTCCGAATAAATTTACGAACCGATGCGCGGCAGCTCGGTGGCCGCCGCCTGATCAAAGTCGTTGTTGAAGATCTGGATCGCCTTTTCGAGAAAATCGAAGTGGCGCTGCAGCGAGATAAGGTCGGTCTCAGCCTGGATGGGGTTCACATTAGAGTTTTCCAACGAACCCGCCGCCACCGCGGACTTGACGGCGGTGTGTACCTGGGCGGCCGGCACGGTGAAATAGGCGTTCCCCAAAGGCGTGACGGTGGCGTTGGGAGCGAACTCCACCAGCTTCAACTTGCCGGCCAGCGCTCCATCCACCGAGATGGTGCCGTTGGCGGCGATCGAGACCTTGCCGCTGGGCACATAAATGGGAACCGGGTTGCCCTTGGCATCAGCGCCCATGACGGGATCGCCTTGCGCGCTCAGCAGCTCGCCCTTGGCGCCCACCTGCAGGTTGCCGGCACGCGTATAGGCAAGCCCCGCGCGGGTTTTCACTTCCAAAAAGCCCGGCCCCTGAATGGCCACGTCGAGCGGATTGCCGGTATTCTGCAGCGCGCCGGCGTTCAAATTGAGCGCCTGGCCGCTGAGCACCCCGAAGCGGTTCACGGCGGTGTTCAGCGCCCCCAGCGGCTGGTTGCCGCTGGCCGCTGTCAGCGCCTGGTAGAACTGGCTCTCACCCTTGTAGCCGGTGGTATCCACGTTGGCCAGGTTGTTGGCCAGGATATCCAGCTCGTGGGTGCGGGCCACCAGCGCCGAACACGCCGCATAGATGCCGCTTTCCATCAAGGACCTCCGCAGTTGGATATGCACGCGGAGGGCCAAAGCAGGGGTGAGGGGTGAGGGGTGAGCCGGGCTCCGATCGGGGAGGTGGCGCGCGGCGCAGCCGGACTTCTCGGACCACCCGCGCCCCCCGCGCAAAGCTCCGCCGCTTCTTCGGTAGATGCCGCGCCGGGGCAGAGTGGCCCCCGGCGCGGCGTCCCTGACGGCCTTAGAGAGCGGGCGGCGCGGCGCAGCCGCGCCGGGCGCCCGCGATCTAGAAAAGCGGTGCTATATAGTCCTTGACCTGGTCGGCGGTGAAGGGCTTGCGGATGAAGCCCTGGGCCCCCAGGCTGAGAGCCTCCGCCACCTGGCTTTCCCCCGCCTGGCTGCTGATGAAGATGAAGGGCAGGGTGCGCGTCCCCTCGCCCTCGCGCAGCCGGCGCAGCAGGTC
>JBQCEU010000232.1:0-4529 GCA_051959955.1 Terriglobales bacterium
GGTGTAGACGATCTCGAGCAGCGTTTCGGGAGGAGGCGTGGGCGTGTGCGCGGGCGGAGCCGCGGGCGGGAGGGCCACGATCGCCTCCAATGGCAACACCGGCGTGCCCCGCGCCGCGCCATCGTGGTCGGTGCATAACAGCGCGGCTTCGGTCTGCCCGCGCACCCGCCCCGCCAGCTCGGCCGAAAAGGCAGCGTCCAGGGGCACCACCACCGCCCCGTGCAGCAGACAGCCATAAAAGGCGATGGCCCAGGCGGCGCCGGAGGCGCCCCAGATCATCACCCGGTCGCCGGCGCGAACGCCGCGCCGCTCCAGTTCCTGTTGCATGCCGCAGGCCTTGCCGATCAGCTCGGCGTAGCTGAGGCGCAGGGAACGGTACAGGTGCTGTTCGATGAGCGCGGCGCGGCTCCCGAGGCGGGCCAGCCCCAGGATGTATTCCGGCAATGAATTGAGCGTGGCGGCTTCCTGCGGCATGCGCCGACCAGCGCCGGACTGCGCGCTTATTTCCAGTCTAAGTGATTTCGCCGGTGGGATAGTCGCCGGTGTAGCAGGCTTTGCAAAATGTGTCGTTGCGATTGCCGACGGCCTCATCCAGGCCGGCGAGCGACAGGTAGGCGAGGCTGTCGGCGCCGATGGAGTCGCGGATCTGGTCCAAAGTCTGGTTCGCCGCGATGAGTTCCCGCTTGGAAGGGGTGTCCACGCCGTAGTAGCAGGGCGAGACGGTGGGCGGGCAGGAGACGCGCATGTGGACCTGGGTGGCGCCGGCTTCGCGGATCATGTGGACGATCTTGCGGCTGGTGGTGCCGCGCACGATGGAGTCATCCACCAGCACCACGCGCTTGCCTTCGAGGAGGCGGCGCACCGGGTTGAGCTTGAGCTTCACCCCGAAGTCGCGGATCTGCTGCGAGGGTTCGATGAAGGTGCGGCCGACGTAGTGACTGCGGATGAGGCCGAAGCGGCAGGGGATGCCGCTGGCTTCGGAGTAGCCCAGCGCCGCCGCCACGCCGGAATCAGGCACGGGAACGACGATATCGGCGTCGGCCGGCGCCTCACGCGCCAGGATGCGGCCCAGGGCCTCGCGGCTCTCCTGCACGCTGCGGCCGAAGACCAGGCTGTCAGGACGCGAGAAGTAGACGTGTTCGAAGATGCACTGGCGGCGCGGGCGGAGGGGGCCGAAACGGTGGGACTCGATGCGCGGGGTGCGGGAGTCGCCGCTGATGCGCACCCATTCGCCCGGCTCCACATCGCGCTCATATTTGGCGCCGATGAGGTCGAAGGCGCAGGTTTCGCTGGCGAAGAAGACGCCGCCCTCGGGCAGCCGGCCCATGGCCAGGGGGCGGAAGCCCCAGGGATCGCGGATGGCGTAGAGCGCGCCGGGGGTGAGCAGCGTCAGCGAGTAGGCGCCCTCGACTTGATTCAGCGCCGCTTCCAGCGACTCGTCGAAGTTCTCCGCGCCGGATTGCGCCAGCAGGTGAAGGATGACTTCGGTATCGCTGGTGGTCTGGAAGATCGAGCCTTGCGCCTCAAGCCGGTCGTGAATGCGGGCGGCGTTCGTCAGGTTGCCGTTGTGGGCAATGGCCAACTGGCCCTTGTTGCACTCCACCGTGAGCGGCTGGGCGTTGTTGATGCCGCTGTCGCCGCAGGTGGAGTAGCGGGTGTGGCCGATGGCGGCGCGGCCCTTGAGCCGATGGAGCGCCTTGGGGGTGAAGATGTCGGCCACCTGGCCCATGGCGCGCTTGGTGTGGATGACGGTGCCCGGGCCCTGGGCGTCGCTGGAAGCGATGCCGGCCGACTCCTGGCCGCGATGCTGCAGGGCGTAGAGGCCGAGGTAGGCGAGGTTGGAGGCCTCCGGATGTCCCCAGACGCCGACGACGCCGCATTTTTCCTTCAATTTGTCGAAGGGCGTTGTCATCCTTGGCGCGGGCCCCTGGCGGCTACGCCGCCATCCCGCGTTGCTCGCGCCCGCCTGGGGTCCCCGCGGCCCCAGGCCGGCGCTGCGCTGAATCTTGTCGAAGGGGCTGGTCATGCCAGTTGGGCCTCCAGGGCCGGCTCCCAGGCGGCGGCCATGTCTGAGCCGCTCAGGCGGATGACCTCTTTTCCGCCGATGGCGATCTGCAAGTCCTGGTTCATTGTCTTGCCGATGGCGACGGCGGCGAGGCCGGCAGCCTGCGCCGCGGCCTGCAGGGCAGCGCGGTGGGCGGGCGCGCAGGAGACCAGCACGCGGCCGGCTGATTCCTCGAACAGCGCCAGCAGGGCGTCATCGGCGGGCAGCTCGACCACAGCGCCGACGCCGGCGAGCGGCGTTTGTTCGGCGCGCTGGTTGAGGCAGCACTCGGCGACGGCCACCGCCAGGCCGCCGGTCGAAACTTGATGCGCCGAGGCCAGCCAGCCTTGCTGGAAGGCGTGGCGCAGCAGTTGGTGCAGCTTCTGCTCGCGTTCGAGATCGAGCGCGGGGGGCGCGCCCCAGGTTTGTTCCAGGATGGCGGCGGCGTACTCGCTAGAGCCGAAGCAGCGCCGGCGCTCGTCGTCGTTCTGCGCGGGCGCGGCGCTGAGCAGCACGATATCGAGGCCGGCGGCGGGCAAGCGCGCGCCCAAGGGCGCCTGGCCGGGCGCGAGTTCCAGGCGGCCGACGACGCCGATCACCGGCGTGGGGTGGATGCCTTGGCCGAGGGTTTCGTTATACAGGCTGACGTTGCCGCCGGTGATGGGGGTGGCGAGAGCGCGGCAGGCCTCGCCGATGCCGGCGATGGCTTCGGCGAGCTGCCACATGACCTCGGGCTTTTCCGGGTTCCCGAAGTTGAGGCAGTTGGTGGCGGCCAGGGGCTGGGCGCCGGTCGCGGCCACCTTGCGTGCGGCTTCGGCCACCGCCAGGCGGGCGCCCTGGCGCGGGTCGAGCCGGCACCAGCGGCCGTTGCCGTCGAGCGCCATGGCGAGGGCGAAGCGCGATTCGCCGGTTTCCAGCTCCATGCGCACCACGCCGGCATCGCCGCCCGGGCCGGCGAGCGTGTTGGTGCGCACCATGGTGTCGTACTGCTGCCAGATCCAGCGCTTGCTGCAGACGTTGTCGGAGGCGAGCAGGCGGCGCAGGTCTTCGTTCCAATCGCGGCGCGTGTCCAGCAAGCCCGCCGGCGGCGCGTCAGGGTAGCCGGAAACGGCGGGCTGCATCGGCCGCTGGTAGCGCGGAGCTTCGTCGGTGAGCGCGGTATTGGGAATGTCGGCGACGATTTCGTTCTTGTGCTTCACCCGCAGATGGCCGTCGCCGGTGACCACGCCCACGGTGACCGCATCCAGGCCCCATTTGCGGAAGACGCGAAAGACTTCTTCCTCGCGGCCGCGCTCGGCGACCAGCAGCATGCGCTCCTGGCTCTCGCTGAGCAGCATCTCGTAGGCGTTCATGCCGGTTTCGCGCTGCGGCACGCGGTCGAGGTCCATCTCGATGCCGGTTCCGGCGCGCGCCCCCATCTCGCAACTGGAGCTGGTCAGCCCCGCCGCGCCCATGTCCTGGATGCCCAGGATGGCGCCGGTGGCCATGGCCTCGAGGCAGGCTTCGAGCAGCAGCTTCTCGAGGAAAGGATCGCCCACCTGCACGTTGGGGCGCTTGGCGGCGCTGCCTTCCGAGAACTCCTCGCTGGCCATGGTGGCGCCGTGGATGCCGTCGCGGCCGGTCTTGGCGCCGACGTAGATGACCGGGTTGCCGATGCCGCGCGCCTTGCCGAAAAACAATCCGTCCTCGCGGGCGATGCCCAGGGCAAAGGCGTTGACCAGCGGGTTGGCGCTGTAGCAGGGGTCGAAGACCGTCTCGCCGCCGAGGTTGGCCACGCCGAAGCAGTTGCCGTAGTGGGCGATGCCGGAGACCACGCCGTCGCAGATGGCCCGGTTTTGCGGGCTCGACAGCGGGCCGAAGCGAAGCGAATCCATGATCGCCACCGGGCGCGCGCCCATGGTGAAGACGTCGCGCAGGATGCCGCCCACGCCGGTGGCCGCGCCCTGGAAGGGCTCGATGTAGCTGGGGTGGTTGTGGGACTCGATCTTGAACACGCACGCCCAGCCGTCGCCCACCCGCACCACGCCGGCGTTCTCGCCCGGGCCCTGGAGGATGTCGGGGCCCTGCGTGGGCAGGCCCTTGAGCAGGCGGCGACTGGATTTGTAGGAGCAGTGCTCGCTCCACATCACCCCGAATACGCCCAGCTCGGTGAAGTTGGGCTCGCGGCCGAGCAGTTCGCGGATGCGGCCGTATTCGTCCGCGGTCAATCCGTGCTGCCGCAGTTGGGCAGCGTTCACTGGCATACCGCCGCCAGCGAGGCAAAGATTTTTTCGCCGTCGCCGGAGCCGAGCAGGGCGCGGCGGGCGCGCTCGGGGTGGGGCATCAGGCCGACGATGTTGCGGCCCTCGTTGCAAATCCCGGCGATGTCGCGCAACGAGCCGTTCGGGTTGTCACCGGCGTAGCGGAACACCACCTGCTGCCGCTGCTCCAGCCGATCCAGCACTTCGGGCGCGGCGAAGTAGCTGCCTTCGCCATGGGCCACGGG
>JBQCEU010000233.1:0-2625 GCA_051959955.1 Terriglobales bacterium
CTGCAAAGCGTGCAGCATGTCCTGGCGGGCGGCGAGCATCTCGCTGACCATGGCCGCATCGCCGGCCGAGGCGCCGTCGGCGTAGATCACCGCCAGCATCCGGAATTGCGGCCCGGCCGGCATGGGCAGCACGCGGACGGCGTGCGGCGCGATGAGATCCTCCGGCTTGAGCGCGGGCAGCGCCGAGGTGTGGATCGTGGCGCGGATGCAATTGCCGTAGAGCTGGGGATCGGGCCGCTTGCAGTTCTGGCCGTCCTTGAGCGGTACGCTAAAGCCGATGACCCACCGCGGGCGGCCGCAAGCAGCGGTCGCGGACGGATCGGTCATCCGACCCTGGCGGGCGCCGTCAGTGAATTCCGGTGGTGTCCCAGACGCGGACGATGGGATAGCGGCCGGTGGTAGGGGGCTCGTAGGGGGAGTGGGCGTACCACCAGCGCAGGCGGGCCTGGGGGTCCTGGGCGAAGGCCGGATCGGCGGCGAGGGCGGCCTCGAACTGCTGCATCAGCTCGGGGTGCGCGGCGGCGACGCGGCGGGCCAGCGGCTCGGAGAGGTAGGGGTTGGGCATGTCGCGGCCGGCGCGGTCGAAGACCGGATCCATGAAGCCCCAGCGGATGAGCGAGTCGGGCGCCATGGGCTCGAGCAGCGCCAGGATCAGCCGCGACCGCCGCTGCTTCATCGGCACCCACCAGGAGTTGGCGGGGATGGTGATCTTCTCGGTCACCAGTTTGGCGTCGAAGTCCACCATGACGTGGCCCTCGAAGGCGCGGTTGGCGAACTTGACGTTGGAGAAGCGGTAGGTTTCGAACTCCTGGGTCACCGGGGCGGTGAGGCGGTGCATCTCGATGCCCTGGAAGCGCAGCTCGTCGGCAATCTGGTTCCAGCCGGCCGGGATCAGGTAGCCGAGCGGCATCTGCGCCTCGGCGGTGGTTTTGATGTGGTCGTGAATCACCGTCTCGATGTTGTCCGGCTCGGGCAGATACTCCGGCACCTCGTTGCCGCTGATCGGGCTGACGTGCGTGCCGCGCTTCAGCGAGCGGTAGACGATGGGGCGGCTGGTGGCCGGATCCACCTCGCCGGCCAGATAGACCGGGGGCGCGTTGCGGTCGCCGGCGCGCGCCATCATGGCCGCATCCGCGGCGCGCACCGCCTGACGCAGGGCCTGCGGATCCCGGAGGATGGTCTCAATGGTGTCTTTCATGATGTCGTAGTCGGCCCAGGCGCGGGTGCGGGTGGACTTGAGGCTGTGGGTCTCGACCAGCAGACAAGGGCGGTTTTGCACCGCCGAATAGAGATGCGAATAGCGCGGGCTGAACACCTCCATGAAGAACTCGCGCTTGCCGTTGACGGTTCTTAGCGCGCCATAGGGAGCGACGCCATGGCCATCGGCCGCCATGTGACGATCCAGTTCCGGGACGAAGGTCTGGTTCACCCAGTCGCGCGCGGGTTCGGCGATGTCCTGGTTGCGCGCCATGTCCCAGGTAACGTCGTATTGCATGTCGGCGCCGTCGGTGACGTGGTTATCGAACATGAAGTCGGGCATCCAGGCGTTGTAGAGCTTAAGCCAGGCGCGCATCTCGAGCGTGTCGGCCTTCATATAGTCGCGGTTCAGGTTGAGGCCGCGCGGGGTGGGGCGCAGGCCGGTTTCCGCCGGGCCGTTCTGTTCGGCGCGGTGGAAGGGGCTGAAGTACTCGTGGCCGTCGAGGTTGAAGTTGGTGATGGCCACGAAGATGGCGTGGTCGAGCCAGCCGGCGTAGCGCCTGGTGACGGCGATGTCGCGCACCAGCATCAGCGTCGTGTCCTGGCTCTCAATCTCGCCCGAGTGGATGCCGCTTTGGATATAGATGATCACCTTGTTGGTCTGGTGGGCGGCGGCGGGGGTGAAGGCGCCATCCTTGGAGACGATGATGGCCAGCATGGGGCGGCCCTCCGGCGAGGTGCCATAGTTCACCACGCGCACCCAGGGCGAGGCCGCCGCCAGCTTGTGCGCCAGCGCCACCGCTTCGGCGTAGGGCGCGACGCGCTGCCAGTGGGTTTTTTCGCTGGTGGTCAACAGCGCGGGCGGCGAGGCCTGGGTGCTGGCGGTGAGCGAGGCCGCGGCGGCAGCCGCCGGCGGCTCGTAGGCGGAGTGCGGGAAGAGCGGGCTTTGCTGAGCGGCGGCGGCGAGGGCGAGGGCCGAGCAGGCGAGCAGCAGGAGTATACGGCGCATGAGGGATTGTATGTCAGGCGGGGGCCATGGGAGACCGGTATACTCTCGACATGGGCGACGGGATCGCGGAGAATTTTCTGGCGTTTTCGGTGCGGCGGATGCGGGCGTCGCAGGAGGAAATCCATCGCTGCCTGGAGCGGTTGAGCGAGGCGCAGATGGCCTACCGCGGCGGGGATCACGAGAACTCGGTCATCAACCTGCTGCTGCATCTGGAGGGCAACATCCGCCAGTGGGCGGTGCACGGGGTGGGCGGGCAACCGGACGTGCGGCGGCGCGAGCAGGAGTTTGCGCTCGACCCGCGGTGCAGCGGCGCCGAGGCGCGGGCGCGGTTGGATGCCACGGTGGAGGAGGCGGCCGCGGTCATCGCCGCCTGCCCCGCGGCACGCCTGAGCGAGGTCATTGATCCGCAGCCCACCGGG
>JBQCEU010000234.1:0-4443 GCA_051959955.1 Terriglobales bacterium
CTCGCCCCCAAGCTCAACGGCAAGCTGCACGTCTACGTCGGCGACATGGATTCGTACTATCTCAACGACGCCGTCTACGAGATGCAGAAGACGATCGAAGCGCACAAGGATCCGGCCATCACCGCCGACTTCACCTTCGGCCGCCTGCAGCCCCACTGCTTCGACGGCACCTACCGCAAGATGTCGGAAGAGCAGCTCTACATGCCGCAAATGCTGCAGCGCCTGCTCAAGACCGCTCCCCGCGGCGCCGACATGAGCTGGAACTACCAGCACTAGCCGAGCCGGCGACGCGCGCGCCGGTCCCTCAGCCGGCGGATCGCCGGCTCAGGTGGGGCACTCTCGGCGAGCTGCCCTCTCTATGCGAGGTAACGCAGGCGATGCCCTCGGCGCCGAGGACCGGCCCTTCCCGTGCGGCCGCGCACGTGCACACCCGCTGAAGGCCCCCGCCACAAGTCGCACGAGCAGGGCCGTCGCGATGCCCGGCGCTCGACAGCTCTCCTTGTCTGTTTCTTCCCGGCGCGGCGGGCCAGGCGTGCTCGCCGACCGGCGAGTTGCTGGGGTTTTGGCACCACGCCCCTCTGACGGTGCTATCTTTGAGCGTTGTTGGGGGAAGTAGCCGATGGGACAGCGCCCGAAGAAGGCGTGCGCAGGCTAGACGATCTGCTCAGCGCCGCCGGCACCAGCGACGTGCCCTGCTGCGAGTTGGAGGGCCTGGCGGGGGCGGTCGAGCGCTGCGCTGAGGGGCTGGCCTCGGCCTGGCTGGGGATGGAGGGCGTTCTAGCCGCTTTCGGTATGTGCTCGGGGGGTGAGCGGCCCGGGATCGAAAAGGCGGCGGCGCTGGGTGCGCTGGCCGACACGTGCCCTGAACCGCTCCTGCACCTTCAGTCGAGTGCTCTCACCGAACTGGGGTCCGCGGCCGCCCTCGAGAACCTGTCCGTAATTCAGGCTGAGTTGGTCGAGGCCGAGTCCGGACTTGGTGCTCGCCTCTATATGGACGAGGTCCCGGCCGAGTCGGAGCTGCGCGCCGCCATTCGCGGCCTGCGGAGGACGGCCGGGTGGCTCCGGTTTTTCCGTCGCGACTATCGCTCCGCAAGGGCCCTGCACCGGGGTCTGCAGCGGAATCGGCAGGCAAAAGCGGACGACGGGCAACGGCTCAACGATCTCGAGGCGCTTTTGAGGCTGTTCGAGCTGAAGGCACAGTGGGAGGCGGCCCTGAGAAGGCGGTTCCTCGGAATAGAAGCTCGCGTGTGCCGGGGTGATAGCCCAAGGCGCGCCGCTGGCACAATGCCTTCTCGGGGCAGTTCGCGGCGATGAGGTGGCGCTGCGCTTGCGGGGCGAGCGGCCGAGAACATTCCGTGTGATCGAGATCATCCGACCCCCCGCGGACTGATTTCAGCTCGATCGACCAACGGTCAGGTGGAGAGTCAACGAGCGTCGTGCGCGCCCGGACATAGTCGCCCGCCCGCCATCATACCGCGCAAAGGCGCCAGACTAGCGGAACGGATCCACCACCCGCACGCCGTCAAACTCCTGGCCGTGCTGAAAATCCTCACTGTATAGCAGCCGGCAACGCGCTTTCCCGGCCGCGGCCACAATCAGTGCGTCATACCACGACAGCCGGTACCGGTCATGCACATGCAGAGCACCGACCATCAGGCTCTCCGTCGGTTCCACTTCCAACAAAGGCAGGAATACACGCCTCAGGAACTGCGCCGCATCGCCGGTCTGCAGCGGAGGCTGGAACTTGCGCAGCGCAACATTGAAGAATTCCTGTACCACCTGGTAGCTCACCGCGCCCCGGTTGCTGCTGCCCGCCGTCCGAATCAGCTCGCGGGCCCGCGACGCCTTGGCGCTGTCATCCGGCTGCAAGGCGTAGACGAAGATATTGGTGTCGAGAAAAAATCTATCGCCGTTCATTCATCTCGTCACGGGTGAACTTGGGTTTCCCGGTGCGCACATAGCTGAGTCGTCGCATCAGCGCTTCGAAGTCGTCAGCGTAACGACTGCGGCCGCCATAATCGTCCAGCCACTTGCGAAACTGCTCGTTGAGAGTGGAATTCTCTTCCCGGGCGCGTTCCCTCGCCCGATCGATCGCTCGCTCGTCAGCGCTGAGGGTCACATTTTTCACGAGTTTAGTGTACACTTTTTTTGTGTGAACTTCCCCTGAGCGAGGTCCGGCGCCGCGCTTCGCCTACAATGTCAGGCTATGGCGTCTGGCGGCGCGGGCACCCGGCTGGAACGGAGCGACTGGCGCTGGATCGCCATCGCGGTTGCGGTGGCGGCGCTCTCGCTCTGGTTCGTCGCCAACTACTTCCATCGCGCCTTTCCCCAGGCCTCGATTGATTTCCAGGTCTCCGGCCCCGGCTCCCAGCCCCTCGCCCAACAATTCCTGCAGTCGCAACATCTCTCCACCGCCGGCTACCGCCACGCCGAACAATTCGGCTTTGACAACCAGGCGCTGACCTTCCTGGAGCGCGAGCTGGGCTTGGAGCGCACCGAGCAGGTGCTGGGCGCGCGGCTGCGGCTGTGGCGCTGGCAGCACCGCTGGTTCCGGCCGCTGGACAAGGAAGAGTTCCAGGTCGCGGTCTCCACCCGCGGCCAGGTGGTCGGCTTCAACCACGTCATCGCCGACAATGCCGCCGGGGCGGCGCTCAGTGCCGAGGCGGCGCGGCAGGTGGCGCAGAACTTCCTCGCCTCCGCCATGCATCTCGATTGGCGGCAATGGACGCCGGTGGGCGCCGACCGCGAGGTCAAGCCCCACCGCGTGGACTATGTCTTCACCTGGAAAGACACCCAGCCGTTGGTGGCCGGGGCGGCCGGGTATGTGGCCCAGGCCGAGCTCCGGCACATGGTGCGGGTGCAGGGCGGCCAGGTGGGCGCCTATTCGGAGTTCCTGAAAGTCCCCGAGCAGTGGCAGCGCGACTACACCGCCCTGCGCTCGAAGAACGAAGCCGCCGGCGCGGTGGACTCGGCGCTGCTGCTGGTGCTGGGCGTGGGCATGGTCTTCGTGCTGGTGGCCCGCATGCGCCGCGGCGACGTGCGCTGGCGCACCGCCCTGTGGGTGGGCGGCGCGGGCGCGGTGCTCAACTTCCTCGCCGGCCTCAACCAGCTCTCGAACGCCAGCTTCACCTACAACACCACCCAGTCGTGGTCTTCGTTCCTGGCCACCCTGCTGCTCTCCAACCTGGCCTCGGCGGTGGGCGTGGGCCTGTTGCTGCTGGTGCTCACCGCCGCCGCCGAGTCGCTCTACCGCGAACGCTTCGGCAGCCAGGTGTCGGTGTCCAAGTTCCTCAGTTGGCGCGGCGTGCGCAGCAAGAGCTTCCTGATGAGCATGGTGCTGGGACTGTCGCTGGCGGCGCTGTTTTTCGCCTACCAGACCGTCTTCTATCTCATCGCCAACCACTTTGGCGCCTGGGCGCCGGCCGACATCCCTTACGACGATCTGCTGAACACCAAGCTGCCCTGGGCCTTCGTCCTGTTCAGCGGCTTCTTCCCCGCCATCTCGGAAGAGTTCGGCTTCCGCATGTTGGCCATCCCGCTGTTCGAAAAGTGGTTCCGCTGGCTCTGGGTGGCGGTGATCGCGGCTTCCTTCCTGTGGGGCTTCGGCCACTCCACCTATCCCAATCAGCCCTTCTGGATACGCGGCGTCGAGGTGGGCCTGGGCGGCATCCTGCTCAGTTGGGTGATGATCCGCTTTGGCATCCTGACCACGGTGGTGTGGCATTACACCGTGGACGCGCTCTATGCCGCGCTGTTGCTGCTGCGCGCCCATGACGCCTACCTGCGCTGGAGCGGCGCCACCACGGCGCTGCTGGCTGTGGCGCCGCTGCTGGTGGCCATCGTCGCCTACCGCCTCGGCCACGGCTTCACCCCCGAGCAGGAGCTGACCAATGCGGCGGAAGGCTCAGCGCCGGAGCCGGCCCCCGCCCCGCCCGCCGCCCACGAGCCCTTGCCGGAGTACACCCCCATCGCCGGCCCCAACTGGACTATCGGCCTCATCATCGCCGGAGCCCTGCTCGCTGCCTTTGCTGTGCCCCTGACCAGCTTCCACCGCGCCGCTCCCTGGCGCAGCGACAAGCAGCAGGCGGCCGCGGCCGCCGCCGCCTTCCTCACCACGCAGGGCTACGACCTGCGCGGCTACCGCCGTGCCGAAGCCGCCACCACCGCCACCGCCGGCGCCCATGGCCTGGAGACGGCCGTGGCCGCGCAGCAGATCTTCCAGCGTGGCGGCGGGCGCGCCCTGGTGGCCGCCTTCAGCGGCCCCGCTCCCCCCGCCCGCTACTGGCTGGTGCGCTTCTTCCGGCCCGAGCAGGCGGAGGAGTTCGACGTCGTGATCCGCCCCGATACCGGCGGCGTGGTGGGCTTCAGCCACCGCCTGCCGGAAACCGCCGCCGGCGCGCAACCGACGCTGGCCGCCGCCGAAGAGATGGCCGTCCAGTTCCT
>JBQCEU010000235.1:0-2164 GCA_051959955.1 Terriglobales bacterium
GGTGGAGGTAAGCGCCGCGCCGGCCGCGGCGGCTGGAGATGCCTTCGCTCAGCAGCTCGACGATGGCGTCGAACTCGGGGCGCGGCAGCTCGCGGTAGGGCCAGGCGCGGCGCAGCAGGGCGAACAGCTCATCCTCGCCCCAGCCCGCGGCCTCGTGCCGGGCAGCCACCGCCGCCACGATCTGCTGAGCCAGGACGTCGCGCGGCCACGCCGGCACGCGCAGGGTGTCGAGCGAGCCGCGCTTGAGGCCGCGCACCAGGGCGGCGCACTCCAGCAGGTCGTCGCGGGTGAGGGCGAAGAAGCGGCCTTTGGGGATGGCGCCCTTCCAGTGACCGGCGCGGCCAATGCGCTGCCAGGCGGCGGCGAACTGGCGGGTGGCGCCCAACTGGCAGACCAGGTCCACGTTGCCGATGTCGAGGCCGAGTTCGAGCGAGGCGGTGGCCACCATCACGCGCAGCTCGCCCGTCTTGAAGCGGTCTTCGGCGCGCAGGCGGATGGCGCGGGAGAGGCTGCCGTGGTGGGCGGCGACATGGTCCTCGCCCAGGCGCTCGCGCAGGCGATGGGCGACGCGCTCGGCCATGCGGCGGGTGGGGACGAACACCAGCAGGGCGCGATGCTCTTCGGTGAGCGCGGCGAGGCGGTTGTAGCGCTCCTCCCATTCCTCGTTGGTGGCGATGGGGCCGGGCGCGGCCGGGGCCTCCACCGCCAAATCCCAGACGCGGCGGTCGGGCACGGCAATCACCTCCGGGCGGGGCCGCGCCCCCGCCAGAAAGCGCGCCACCTCCTCCAGCGGCCGCACGGTGGCCGACAGGCCGATGCGCTGCAGCGGGCCAGAGAGCTCATCGAGCCGCTCGAGGCTGAGCGCGAGGTGGGCGCCGCGCTTGTTGCCCGCCACGGCGTGGATCTCGTCCACGATGACGGTGCGCGCCGGCTGGAGAATTTTGCGGCCGCCGGCGGAGGTGAGCAGGATGTAGAGCGACTCGGGCGTGGTCACCAGAATATGCGGCGGACGGCGCAGCATGGCGCCGCGCGCATTGGCCAGGGTGTCGCCGCTGCGCACCGCCACGCGGATCTCCGGCACCAGCAGGCCCATGGCGCCCGCCACCGCGCGGATCTCCGCCAGCGGCGCCTCCAGATTTTTTTGCACGTCGTTGGCCAGCGCCTTGAGCGGCGAGACGTAGACGATCCGGGTTTCGTCGCCGAGGGCGCCGGCCGCCGCCTGGCGGAAGAGGGCGTCGAGGGCGATCAGGAAGGCGGCCAGGGTTTTGCCCGACCCGGTGGGGGCGGCGATGAGCGTGTCGCGGCCGGCGGCGATGACCGGCCAGCCCAATGCCTGCGGCTCGCTGGCCGTGCCGAACCTATCCGCGAACCAGCGCTCCACCGCCGGATGCAACCCCTGCGCCATGCCCGATGCTAACACAAAGAAAAAGCGAAGATGGCAGGGCTGCGCGGGAGCCGCAAAGTTGCCACATGTTTGTCACCGCCGGCGGCCGTCGCGGTGCCGTCCAACCATTGGGAGCTTCCATGCCGGACCGCTTTATCCCCAACCCGCGCCAGCGCCGCTTCCTCCGCTACCGGCTCGCCCACCCCGGGATCAATTCCATCCAGCGAACCTGCGCCGGCGCCCGCGTTGCCCGCTCCTCGTTTTACAACTGGCGCAAAAACCCCGAGTTTGGCGCCTGGCTGTACGCCGGTTGGATGCAGGCCGCCGGGTTGGACAGTGGTCTCCAACCACCGCCCCAGCAGAATCAAGAACTTGCCCAGGATTATTGGAGAAAACCGCTGTCGGCCGCACTGTCCAACTAGCGGTTCAGTGCCGCCGGAGGCGCACCACCACCCAGCGCGCCGCGCCCGGCGGCGGCGGCTCGAAGCGCGACAGCCGCGCCATGTCGAAGGCCGCGCCGTAGCGGGCGACGAACCCGCTCACCGCGGTCCGGTCCATCACCACCATCGCCTGGAGCGGCGGGGCGGACTCGGGCCAGGGCGTCAGCTCCGATCGCAGCTCAATTTGCGCTCCGTAGACCAGGGCACGGTTCAGGTTCCAGACGTAAAGCGGGACCTTGCCGCAGGCCTGAGGCAAGCCGTCGCTACATTGCGCCTCCACCTGGCGCCCCAGGACCTGCCCGCTGAGGGAAACATCCACGGCGTGGCTGAGGGGCGGGTG
>JBQCEU010000236.1:0-2335 GCA_051959955.1 Terriglobales bacterium
GCCGTTGGGATCGGCGATGCGCTTGCCGGGGTTGTTGGGATAGTTCAGGCACACCGTGTACTGATGGCCCACCGCCAGCACCGCCGCCGGCGTCAGCGTGATGATGCGCCCGGAGGCGTCCACCGTCACGCTGGCGGGCACTGCCAGCGTCTCATCATTGCAGCCGCGGCCCGCGGTCGAATCCTCCAGCAGCACATCGTCCGTGCCCACCGTGGTCCGGTCGAGCGGCGCGCTGAAGGCCATCGTGATCACCGGGTTCGTCGGCACGCTGCCGGCGTTCTGCACCGGGCTGGTCGAGCTCAGTACCGGTGCCGTCGGCGAGGTGGTTTGCACCGTGAAGCCGTTCGACACCACCAGCAGCTCCGCCCCCGTCTGCACGTTGACATCCCGCGGACCGGTCACCGCCGCCGCATCAATCGTCAGGCTGGCCGTGGCGCTGGTTGCCGAATTGACCGTCACCGGCCCGAACCCGCCCGGCGAGCCGCCGCCCACCGCAATGCCCGCCCCGAAGCTGGCCACCGTCGTCCCCTGCGCGAAATGGGTGAACTGGCCGGTGATCTGCACCGTCGCCGTCGAATTCGCCACCCCGCCGGTGGGCTTGAGACTGCTGATCGCCGGCGCCCCCGGCTGCACCGTGAAGGCGTTCGCCAGGGTTTCGCTTTCCGTGCCCGTCGTCACCGTGAGGCTGCGCGCCCCCGCCGCCGCGCCGTTGGCGATAGTCACCGGCACCTGCAACTGCGTCGGCCCATTGACCGTCACCGCCCCCACCGTCAGCCCGCCGCCGCCCAGCGACACCTGCGACACTCCCTGCTGGAAGTGCGTATACAGGCCGGTCACCGTGACCGTCACCGTCGCCGCCTGGTCGCCGGCCGCCGGCGCCACGCACTGCACCTGCGGCAGCCCCGCCTGCACCGTGAGCAGGCCGGTGCCCGTCGCCGCCTCCGTGCCCGTGGTCAGCGTCACGCTGACATTGCCCAGCGCCGCCGTCGGCGAAACCTGCACGTGCACCACCGCGTGGGTGGCATCGCTCACCGTCACCGACGTGGCCGTGAGGTCGCCGCTGCTGAAGCTGGCGCTGGTGGTGCCCTGCGCAAAGTGCGTGAACAGGCCGGTCACCGCCACATCCACGCTGTCATTCTGATGCACGATCGCCGGCGTGGCCGCGGTCAGCACCGGCAGCCCGGCGGTGACGTTGAAGCCCCCCGCCAGCGTGGCGATCTCGCCGCCCGTGGCGACGGTCACGTTGCGCGGCCCCAGGCCGGCGTTGACGTCAATATTCAGCGTCGCCGTCAGGTGGGTGTCGTCCGTCACCGTCACCTGGGTCACGGTGATGCCGCTCCCGAGGCTCACGCTGGGCGTGGCGGCGGTGAAGTGCGTAGCCGCGCCGGTGATCACCACCGGCTCGCCGCTCTGGTTCTGGCGGCCGCTGGCCGGCGTTACCCCGGCGATCGCCGCCGGCCCGGCGGTGATCGCAAACAAACCCGTCCCCTGCGCCGTTTCCGTGCCGCTGGTGGCCGTCACCGTCCGCGCCCCGGCCGGCGCCGTCGGCAGCACCGTCACGTTGACCGCCGCCGCCGTGGCGCTGGAGGCGTTGACCGCGTTCACCTGCACCCCCGCCCCGAAGCTGAAGACGGTGGCGTTGGTGAAGTGCGTGAACAAACCGCTCACGTTGACCGTGGTGGTCACCCCCTGGGCCACGCTCGCCGGCGACACAAAGGTCACCACCGGCGTCGCCGCCACCACCTGGAAGATGCCGCTGCCGGTCGCCTGCTCGCCCGCCGTGGTCACCGTCACCGCGCGCAGGCTCACCGTGTCGGCGTTGGCCGCGATCGTGATGTTCGCTGTCGCCGTGGTAAGGCTGGTTACCGTCAGGCTGTTCACGCTGATGCCGGAACCAAATGCCGCCGTGGTGGCGCCGGGCGTGAGGCTGAAGTTGGTGTTGGTGCCCGTGATCGCCACATCCAGCGTCTCACCCTGCTTGCCGCTCGCCGGCGACACGGCGGTGATCGCCGCCGGTCCGCGCTGCACATAGAGGCTGCGGGGCAGGCTCAGCACCTGACCGCCGGTGGCGACCGTCAGGTCATAGCTGCCGGGATAGGTCAGCGGCAGCGCCGTCACGCACACCGTCATCGCCGTCGGTCCCGTCACCAGCGGCACCCCCACCTGCCCGGGGTTCAGCGAGCCGGTGCAGTTCAGGTTGCCCGACACCGGCGTGCTTACCAGGAAGCCAGCGCCGAAGGTCACGGTCGTGGTGCTGTCCCACTGCGTCACCTGACCCAGAATGGTCACCGGCACCGTCTGCTGCTGCTCCACCACCGCCGCCCCCGACCCGGTC
>JBQCEU010000237.1:0-15930 GCA_051959955.1 Terriglobales bacterium
GCCAACCCCGGCTGTGAAGTGCATATGGCTGCGTAACCGATAGTGAGCGCCGTTTCCAGCACTCTTCGATTCCACAGCCCATAGGGGGCAGCCACATACTGCACCCGCGTGCCGGCACCGTCCTGCAGCATGTGACGCGACCTGCGCAGTTGCGTCTCCAGCTCGGGCTGTGACAGCAGCGGCAGCGGGCAGTGCTCGTGGCCTTGGGACTCGATGCCCATGCCCGCGTGCTGCAGGGCGCGAATTCCGTTCCAGTCCAGGTATCCCACCCGTCCTACGGATGCGCTATGGATGAAGAAGCTGGCCCGCAGGCCGCTGGCCTGAAGCAGCGGCAGCACCGTCTCCACATCGCTGCGCCCGCCATCATCGAAACACAAAATCACCGGGCGCCCGCGGCAGGGGCGGCCACGCCACCAGGCGTTCAAATCCATGACGGTGATGTCGCCCGCTGCCTGCGCGTCCTGCAGGACCCGCAAGTGCTCGAGAAATCTGCCGCGACTCCAGTGGAACCGGCCTGTCCGGTGGCCGCCTTCCTCGACCAAGCCGTGCAGCAGCAGCAGGACAGCGCGGGCTGGCGCCGCCCCGGGCCGCGCCGATGCTGGAACCTGTTCTAGCGCACTTGCTGCCATGCTGTTTGCCCCCGGTCACGAAGAAACACGACGAATCCCCACAGAAATGCGGCATTCATGGCCAGAAAAAAGTACAACCCCTGTGCCAGGCGGAAACGGTGCGCCAGCGGCAGTCCGCTGCCGCCCAACCAGGCCAGCCCATATGTGGCCACTTGCGCCACCAGCACGCCGCGATAGAACGGGACCGGCCACAGCGCCAGGTTGGCCATCAGCCCCAGTACCAGGAAAAACGGCACGCACCAGCGCAGCAGCTTGTGCGACACAAAGGCCCAGCGCGTGCAACCATCGAGCCGGGTCCCCAGCAGCGCGCCCAGGGCGCGGAAACTCCCCACCGCCAGGCGCACCCGCCGCTGGAACTCGCCGCGCAGCGAGGGCGCCGGCACCTCCCACGCCCAGGCTTCGGGATCGTAGACCACCCCGAAGCCGACGCGGCGCGCATGCATGGGCACCAGAAAATCCTCGATCCAGGTGGTGGGGCTCAGACGGGGGAAGCACTCCCGGCGCACTGCGTAGAGCGCCCCGCTGGCGGTCAGCGTAGCCCGCAGCCGCCCCTCCATGAGACGCAGCAAACACTCATAAGCCCAGTAAGCGCCCTCGGTGGGTTGGGATTCGCCGTGGTGGGTAAACCGCAGCGCGCCGCAGACGACGCCCACGCGCGGGTCGGCGAAATGGCGGAGCAGCATGCGCGCCGTTTCCGGCTGCGGGCGCGTGCTGGCGTCCAGCAGCAGGAGCACGGGAAATCGGGCCAAGGCCACGCCGGCATTGAGTGCACTGGCCTTGCCCTGTTGGGAGGGGAGGCGATGCACTTGTATCCAAGGCTCGTTAAGGCACGCCAGGCAGGCGTCGGTGCCATCGCTGGAGCCGTCGGAAACGATGACCACTTCGAGGCGTTCGCGCGGGTAGTCCAGCCGGCGCAGGCTCTCAATCAAGCCCGGGATCTCGCCCTCTTCATTGTGGGCCGCCACGATGATGCTGACCGCTGGCAACGCCGGCTCGGCGCTGGTGCAGTCCGCAGGGGCATTGCTGAGCAGGCGCCGCCAAGCGCCGCCCAACTCCGCCGCCGATGACGCCACGAACAGCAGCAGGGGATAGCCGGCGTAGGTATAGACCACCAATGCCAAGGAGGTCCAGAACACGATCTGCAGCGCCAGACTCAGCCAAGTATTCATCGTCCACCTCGTCCCAGACACACCACCTTCAGTGTTTGCAGGAGAATGATCACGTCCAACCCCAGCGACAGATGCTTGATATAGAAGAGGTCGTAGGCCAGCTTTTCCCGGTTATCGTCCAGAGTGGCGCAGTAGCCGCGGTTTACCTGCGCCCACCCGGTCACTCCGGGCAACACGCTCCACCGCTGCTCGTACCCGGGTAAGGCTCCGCAGCACTCGGCCTCCTGCTCGGGAATGAAGGGGCGCGGACCGACCAAGCTCATCTCCCCCCGCAAGATATTGATCAACTGCGGCAACTCGTCCAGCCGCAGGCGGCGCAACCAACGCCCGACGCGGGTGCAGCGCGGGTCGTGGAGGCCGGCGGGCAGGGCCGCGTTTCCGGAGTTCACGAACATGGTGCGGAACTTGTAGAGGGTGAACTCCTGCCCACCGCGGCCCACGCGGCGCTGACGGAAGATCACCGGCCCGGGCGAGTCCATGCGCACCAGCGCCGCCACCAGCAGCAGCAGGGGCACGGCCACCACCAAGGCGGCGGCCGCCACCACGGCGTCCAGCAGGCGCTTGTGCGCCAGGACGGCGCGGGCCGCCGGGGCCGGGGCGCAAACGAAAGCCCTGGCGGGGATTGCCACCTTGCCGCTGAGCCGCTCATACCACTCAGCGCCGTCTTCCAGCCGGCAACCGGCAGCTTCCAGTTGCTGCCGTACCGTCGCCGTCACCCCCTCCCAGCCGCCTGGAAAGGCCGCCAGCAGCCACCGCGCCCAGGGTCGCTCGGCGTCCCGCACCAGCGCCAGCAGGTCCTCGCGCCGTGGCGTGCTCAACCGCCCTGCCAGCGGCCAACCCAGTTCGCCGTGCCGGCACAGCTCGCCGTACAGAACATCCGCCAGTTCGCCGGCCCCCAAGACCAGCGCCGGTTCCCGCCGCCGCAGGCGGCGCACTCCAAACCACCACCCACTGCGGACCCCAATCACGGTGAACGCGACCGCGGCCAATACCGGCACCGCCCAGCGCGAGTTGCCATCGAGGGCGGGAAACATCCACAGCAGGCCCGCCATCCACAGCGCCAGCACGCCCAACGCCAAGGGCAGCCGCAGCCACAATTCCCGCCAATCCCCCAGCACCGGACATTCGTAGAGGTCGAAACCGTAGAGGCAGAGCAGACACAGAGCGCAGACCAACCCGATGCGCCAGCCGGCGTCGTCCCGCAGCACCAGCGGAGCGTCATGGCCGAAGCGGTAGAGCAGCGCTGCACTCAGCGTCAGCATCATCACCCCGGCTTCACCCAGTGCCATCTGCCAGCCGCGGCGGCGGGGGAGGTAGGGCGGAATTATGTGCGCAGCCATCCCGGTGTCCTGTGGATCACTTATTGCCCGGTCCCTGGCCGGGATAGTATTGGTCGTAATAGCGGTGCTCGCGCGCCGGGCAGTCGTTCAGGATCACGCCCAGCCATTTTTCCCGTTCCAATTGCCGCACCCCCCGCCGCAGGTCGCTCTGGCGGCTGTGGTTGGCGCGCGCCACCAGCAGCACGCCGTCGGCGGCGCGGGCCCAATGGGCGGCATCGGCCATGGGGAGCAGCGGCGGCGAGTCGATCACGATCCATTCAAAGTGCGGCTCCAGCAGCCGCAGAATGCTGGCCGGCGAGCACGCCTGCAGCAGCTCCAGCGGCAAGCCGGCGCTGCGCCCGGCCGGCAGCACCCACAACGGCAGGCCGCTCCAACGCGCCAGGCACTCAGGCAGCGCGCGCCGTTGCTCCAGCCAGTCCGCCAGCCCGCCCTCGTGGCGCACGCCCATGCGGGCGAGCAGAGTCGGGCGGTGCAGATCGCCTTCCAGCAGCAGCACCCGTTCCCGGCCCGGCCGCGCCAGCGTGAAGGCCAGATTGGCGGCGCTGACGCTCTTGCCCTCGCCCGGCGCCGCGCTGGTCACCAGCACCTTGGCCAGCGGGCGCCGCGCGCGGGTGTGCAGCAACTCCACCGCCAAGCGCCGGAACTGCTCCGCGCCCACACTCTGGGGCGCGGAGCAGGCCGCGAAGGTGGCGGGTGGCAACGTCGGCGACAACCGCGGTGCATGCTCCAGCTCCAGCTCTTCCAGTGGCGCCGGCGTCAACGAAATCAGATGGTCAGTGCTGGTCATGGTCTCGTCCGTCTTCCTCTCAGCCCGCCAGCCGCAGCAGCCAGAGATTGCCGGCGATCAGCGCCATCACCAGCGCCACCGCCGCCGCCCATTCCCAACCCGCGCGCCGCCGTTGCCGCGCCCACTCCGCGGTGCTGCGCAGCGCCGGGATGCGGGCCAATACCGGCGTCAGGCCCAGGGTCATCACGTCCGCCTCGCCGCCAATGCGGTCCTGCATGAGTTCCGCTGCCGCGCTGGCGGCCAACCCCAGCACCAGGCCCAACCCCAGCCCGAGCAGGCCCAACACCGCCGGATCGGGACCCATGGGCATGCGCGGCAGTTCGGGCGCATTCACCAGCGAGAACTGCGCCCCGCCTTGCTGCGCCTCCAGTTGGCTCGCCATTTGTGAATCGTTGAGCTTGGTGAGCAGCGCCTGATAACTGGTCTCCGCCTGCTGTTCCTGCGCCTGCAAGCCCGCCAATTGCGCCGCCGGCAGCGGCGCCAGCGCCAATCGTTGCTGGTAGCGCTGCACCTGCTTTTGCAACCCCGTGACCTGCTGCTGGAGCTGCGGCAGGAGCGCCTGATCGGCCTCCATCCGGCTGCGGACCTGGCTCAGCTCCAGCGTGCCACTGGCGCCGTCCGCCGCTTCCGTGGTGTGGGGTGCAGAGCCGGCCTGCAATTGGCTCTGCAGAGCGGCGATATGCTGCTGGAGCGTCGCCACTCCCGGATAGCGATCGGTGTAATGGCTGCGCATCGCCTGCAGTTGCGATTGCAGCGAGGCCAAATCCTGCTGCATCTGCGCTTGCTCCGGGGTGGGCGCGTGCGCCAGCAAGGCCTGGTCGGCGGCGATTTCCAGTTTCATCCGGTCGCGTGTGGCCAGGCTCGCCGCCAGGGCGCTTTGCTGGTTCATCAGCAACGCCAAGTTGGCCTGTTCCTGGCCCGGCAGCGTGCCCATGTGGCCGCGCTCATAGCTCTGCACCTGCGCCTGAGCCTGTTGCAGCTGCGCGGCCGCCTGTTGCAATTGCTGTTGCAAAAACGTGGTGGTCTGTGCCGAGGCCTGTTGCGTCGCCCGCAAGTTTTCTTGAATGAAACTGGTGGTCAAATCGTTGTCCACCGCCTGCGCCAACTCGGGCGTGGGTGCGTCGAAGGCGATCCGGATGGCGCTCCAATCGCCCGGCGGAGGGTTCGGCAGGCTGGTCAAACTTACGGGTTCGATGGTGATTTGCTTTTGCAGTTTCTGGATGGCGGCATCCATGCCCTTTTCCTGCTGCACGGCGGGGTAGAGGTGGTATTGCCGCACCACCTGCGCCAGGCGGTCGCGGCTCAACACTTGCAGTCCCATGCTCTGCAGCAGTTGCGCAGCGTTGAACGTGACATTGGACTGCACATAGCTTTGCGGAACCGATTGCTGCTCCACCAGCAGCAAGGCCTGCGATTCATAGTTGGATGGCAGCAGCCAGTGCAGCGAAACCACGCCCAGCCAGCCCGCCAGCAGCGGCAGCAGCAGCCACCAGCGGCGGCGGACCAGCAGCGCGCGAACCGCCGGCCAGCCGTCGCGACTCGTGAATTTATCCGATAGAGGCATATCATTGACCTGCTTCTGCAAGCGGCGGCCAGGTCCAGTTGAGCCGTACCCCGCCCACGCCGCGGTTGACGGCGGGCGGCATGGGGAGCGAACCCTGGCTGCGCTGCGCTAAATAACTGAAATCCACTCCCACGCTCAGTTGGTTGCTCAGCCGCCGCTCCAGTTCGACGGTGACTGCGCCCATGCGCAACTGCCCGGTCACGCCCCCGGTGGTCAGGGCGCGGAACTGGGAGGCATGCACACCCAGGCGCAACCGCCAGTCAGGGTTGATGCGGGGTTGCAGCGAGGCCCCGCCGTCCAGCAGTGCGGCGGGAAAAGGCAGCCCGTCGGCGCTGCTGACCTGGCTTGCGACCGAAACGCTCCAGGGCCAATTCCGGTCCTGCCGCGACAGGCTGCCGCTCAGCCGCGGATAAGTGCGCACGCGGTAAAAGCGGTCGGTGAGAACCACCGGCAGGCCGGAGCTGCCCAGATTGAGCACATAGGTGCCGCGCACCTGGCTATACTCCGGTCCCGCCGCAATGTCGAGGCGCAGCAGCGGCGTCAGGGCGCGGCTGTAGGATGCCGTCAGGCTCTCGGCTGCCAGATGCGAGGAATGGCCGATGCTGTCGTTCTGCTGATCCAACCGCAGGCCCCACTGCGTACGGGGCGTGGCGGTGAAGGTATAGGCCAAGCCGCTTTGGTCGCCGCGCACGCCGTTCAGCGAGTCGGGGGCCTGGCTGGCGTTCGGGAAGCGCGTCTCGGAATAGCCTCCGTAGGCCGCGAGGCTGGAGCGAGAGCTGAGCGCGTAGCTCAGCCTGAGCTGGCCAGCGCCGGTGGCCTCACGGGTGCGTGGCAACACCGGCTGCGGCTGCAGCCCCAACTCCGGCTGCAGCCCGCTGATGGCCGCTTCCGGCAGTTGCCGCAGATACCCGCCGTTGAGATGGGCGCCCAAGCTCCAGCGCGGCGCCGGCTGCCAGGCCCCCTCCAGTGAGGCCATCTGGTTCAGGCTGTTGAGTTGCGGTACGGAGGAGAAAAGCTGCAGCCGGGGCTGGTAGCGCAACTGCACGCCGCCGGTGGGGCCCAGCCGCTGCCATTGCAGCGACCCCATTAAGTCTTCCTCCGAGCTGCCCGCCTGCTGCTGATTGCTTTGGCGCAGATCGCTGACGTAGCCCGACCGCGCGCTGACGGAAGCCTGAAATCCGCCCGGTGCCGTGGCCGGCGCTGTCGCCGCGCCCTGCGCCTGCCCCGTCACAGGGGCGGAGCCGAAGACGGCCAGCAGCAACGCCAGCAGCGAAACTGGCCCGGCGTGCCGCAACGAGAGATGCGGGTTAGGGGACAATGAGGCTATCTCCCGGCTGCAGCAGACGGTCCTGCTCCAGATCGTTGCCGTGGATCACGGCGGAGTAATCGAAGCGGTAGCGCACCTGCTTGCCGTCGGGCGTCCGGTGCAGAATGGCCACGTGTCCGGGATCGGCGAAGGGGGTAAAGCCACCCGCCTGGGCCAGCGCTTGCAGCACGGTGGTGGGGCCCACCAGGGGATAACTGCCCGGCCGCAGCACCTCTCCCAGCACCTGGAAGCTGTGGCTGACGACCTTGGTGACCATGACCGTCACGACGGGATCCGAAATATACGCCGCCAGCCTGGACTTGATCTGCGCGGCCAGTTCGGAGGGGGTGGATCCGCCGGCCCGCAGCGTGCCCGCCAGCGGCAGGGCGATGGCGCCGTCCGGACGCACAGGCTCGGTTTGCGAGATTTCGGGTTCTTTCCAGACATCAATGGCCAGCACGTCGCCTGGCCCGATGACGTAATCCGCCCCCGGCACAGCGGCGGTGGTGGGCGGCGCAGCAGCCGGGCGGGCCGGCGCCGCGGCCGGGGGATCGTCGTGCGCCCCGCCTGCCTTCACCTTCAGCCATTGCCATGGGTTTTGGGCGGAAGCTGCCGCGCCCAGAGCCAGCACGCAGATGAGGCCCCAGCCCCATTGCCTTGCACCGTGGATCTGCCGCATCACTGTGTACCCTCCTTCTCCTCTGCCCATTCGGGATTCGCCGCGCCGGCGGCGGGGTTGTCGTTTTCGGCGCCGGCCCGGGCGCCCGCTGCCGGCGCGTGCGCGCCCGGAGCCGACTGCAAGCCGGCCTGCTTGAGTTTGTAGAGCAACGCGCGGTAGCTGATGTGCAGCGCCTGGGCCGCCCGCTTGCGGTGCCAGTGGTGGGTGGCCAGCGCCTGCAGGATGATGCCGCGCTCCAACTCGTGCACCGCCCGGCGGGTGAGCGCCTTGAGCGAAACCGAACCCTCGCCGTCCGGCTCCAGCTCCAGCGCGGATCGAGCCAGCAACAAGGGCAGCAGCTCGGCTGCGTTGCCCAGCACCACGTAGCGCTTCATCATGTTCTCCAACTCGCGCACGTTGCCCGGCCAGGCGTAGCGCTGCAGCGCGGCTACGAACTCCGCCGGCAGCGGCGCCACCGAACGCCCGTAGTGGCGGCTATACAGGCGGACGAAGTACCGCGCCAGCCGTGGAATGTCCTCGCGGCGCTGCCGTAGCGCCGGCAGCTCGAGGTTCACCACGTTGATGCGGTAATACAAGTCCTGGCGCAGCCGTCCGGCGGCCATTTCCGATTCCAGGTTGCGATTGGTGGCGAACAGCATGCGGGCATCGGCGCGCAGTTCCTCCCTTCCGCCCAGCCGCATGAATCGCCGGTCCTGCAGAAGCTGCAGCAGCTTGCCTTGCAGTCCCAACTCCAGCTCACCGATCTCGTCCAGAAACAGCGTGCCGCCGGTTGCCTGCTCGACCCGTCCGGGCTTGCAGGCGTGGGCGCCGGTGAAGGCGCCTTTCTCGTGGCCGAACAACTCGCTCTCCAGCAGCGTGGCCGGTATCGCCGGGCAGTTGAGCTTGACGAACGGGCCCGCGGCCACGTGCGACTGCCGGTGCAGCAGGCGCGCCACCAGTTCCTTGCCGGTGCCGCTCTCGCCGGTGATCAGCACTGGAATCGGCGCCGCGCCCAGGCGTTCGAGCGTGACCCGCATGCGCTGCATCGCCGCCGAGCGGCCGAAGAACACCTCCGGGTCCGGGGTGGGGATAGAGTCGGCGTCGGCGGGTAGAAGGCCGGCAGCGGTGGGAGCCATCGCCATGGTGGGAGTCATCGCCATTGACCGCTGTCCTGCACGCCCCGTGCCAATCGGAATTCTCCGCCGTTGTCGGCGCTCCCGCCGCATTGGGTCCGGGCCGCGTCGCCTTTTCCGCCGCCGCCGCGGACCGGTTGTGCAGCCGCGTGCATGACGCCGTACGTCCGATCGACATCGGTGTATTTCCCCGCCGTGATTACAGGAAAACCACTAGCCGGCAGAGTTGACTTGCGGTACGGCCACTGCGCTATCCTTGCTTGCCCGCTCCGAACGCTCGGGCGGGGAGGTGAACCATGGGTACTCGCGGCACACTGAAACCACCGGCAGTTGGGGCAACCAGCACCGAATCCGCCATCGCGCTCCTGCGGGAGCTGGTGGCCCACCTGCGGCAAAATCGCACCCAACTCCGCGAGGAGTGGGCGCGCCGCATCACCGAGGCCGAGTTGTTGACGGCGATGACCAAGGAAGAGATCTTCGTCGAGGCCACCTCGGTGTACGACAACTACGTCGAAGCGCTGGAAACCGGTACCTTCGAGGCGCTGCAGTCCTATTCCCGCAACCTTTCGGAGCGCATCATCCCCCGCGGTGTGGAAACCCATGAGGTGGTGGGCATCGTGCTGCTGCTGCGCGACGTGCTGGCGCGCTCCCTGTTCGCCAAATATCAGGGCGACTTCACCAAGCTCAACCGCATTCTCGACGCCTACGAGCCCGCCGCCAACCGCATTGCCAATACCGTCGCCGTCGGCTTCGTGCAGGAACGCGAACGCATCATCCGCGAACAGCAGGAAGCCATCCGCGAGTTGTCGACCCCGGTGTTGCAGGTGCGCGAGCGGCTGCTGATTCTGCCCATCATCGGCGTCATTGACCCGCAGCGGGCACGCCAGCTCACCGAACAGCTGTTGCGCGGCATCCGCACCAACCGCGCCAAGGTGGTGGTGATTGATATTACGGGTGTGGCCGCCATGGACGCCACCGTGGCCAACCACCTGGTGCAGACGGTGGAAGCCTCGCGCCTGCTGGGCGCCACCGTCATCGTCACCGGCTTGTCACCCGAGATCGCCCAGACCCTGGTCACCATCGGCGTGGATCTGGGGAAGATGACCACGGTCGGAGATCTGCAAGGCGGCATCGAGGAAGCCGAACGGTTGCTCGGCTACAAGGTGCTGGCCCTGGTGGAAAATCAGACCGAGGCCTGAGCCGGAGGATGTGGCCGTGGATGTTCCTGTACTCAAACAAGGCCCCTTCCTGATCGCCACGGTGCAGTCGGCGCTGACCGATGCCGATCTGGCGGGCATGCGGCGCCTGCTGATCGAGCAGGTGGGCAAGTTCCGCTCGCGCGGCGTGATCGTCGACGTGACCGCGGTGGATGTCATGGACTCCTACGCCTGCCGCACCTTGCGCGATATCTCCCACATGGCGGGGCTGCGCGGCGCCTCCACGGTGATCGTTGGCATTCATCCCGAGTTGGCGTTTACCATGGTGCAGTTGGGCCTATCGCTGGAGGGCGTGGCGACGGCACTGGATTTGGAGGAGGGACTGGCCTATTTGAATGCGCGCACCCGACCCACTGCCGTTCGCAGCAACTCCCCCCGGACCAGCACGGGGCCGTCGCGCTCCGGCACCCATTCCCGTGGCCGGCGCTGAACGCATCGCCATCCGCTCCGATCGCGATATCCTGCTGGCTCGCCAGCGTGGCCGCGATCTGGGGCGGTCGGCCGGTTTCACCGCGACCGATCTGACCCTCATCGCCACCGCCATCTCCGAGTTGGCGCGCAACATCGTGCTCTACGCCCGCGAAGGCGTCGTGGAGCTGCGTCTGGTGACCGAGGACTCCCATCGCGGGCTGGTGATCGTCGCGCGCGATCATGGCCCCGGCATCGCCGACATCAACCGTGCCATGCAGGACGGCTACTCCACTTCCGGAGGCCTGGGGCTGGGCTTGCCTGGCGTCAAGCGCCTCATGGATGGATTCGAGATTCAAAGCCGCACCGGTCGCGGCACCACGGTGCAGATCGCAAAATGGATACGAGTCTGATATCACGCATCCCGCGTCCGCTGCCCCGCCTCGCCTGGGGCCTGGCCCAGCAGGCCATGCCCGGAGAAAGTGTGAACGGCGATGCCGCACTGGTGCTGGAACTGCCGCAGGGCCGGTTGCTGGCCGTGGCCGATGGCCTGGGCCATGGTGTCGCGGCCGCCGAAGCCGCCGGGCTGGCCATGCAGATCCTGCGCGACCAGGCTTCCGGCGACATTCTGCATGTCCTGCGCGCCTGCCACGAAGGACTGCGCCAGACCCGCGGCGTGGTGATGAGCCTGGCCTGGCTGAATTTTGAGTCCGCGGTCATGACTTGGGCGGGGGTGGGCAACGTTTCGGGCATGCTGCTGCGCGCCGGCGGCCAGGGCGAGGGCGCGCGCGAGCATCTGCTCTGCCGCGGGGGCTTGCTGGGGGCGCAACTGCCGCCCCCCTATGCTGCCCTCACTTCCATCGCCCCCGGCGACACCCTGCTGTTCTGCACCGACGGCGTCCAACAGGACCGGGCCATGGAGTTCAATGACGTCCTCTCCCCGCCCGACCGGGCTGCCGCCGCCTTGCTGCGCACCGGCGCGCGCGGCACCGATGACGCGCTGGTCTTGGTGGCACGCGTGGAGCCCGGACCCGAGCTATGAACGCCGCCGCCCGCACCCGTCGCTTGGAGCACGCCTTGGGCGCCTACCCACGCCTGCTCGAGCGGCAATGGCTGGTGGACGACGAGGAAGCCTTGACCCAGGCCTACGAGATGGGGCGCGATCTATTGTCTGCCGGCGTGACCTTGCTCGAACTCTCCGATCTGCACCACCGCGTTCTGTCCGAGTGGGTGGCGGCAGGCCCTGGCCTCAGTCTCGGCCGGGTGCAAACCGCCGGGCGGCTGTTCAACGAGGTCCTGGCGGGCTACGAAATGCTGCTGCGCGGTTATAACGACGCCAACCATGCCCTGCGCAGTATGAATGAACGTCTCGAGGATCAGGTCGAGCAGATCGCGCGCGCTCTGCACGACGAATCCGGACAACTGCTGGCCGCCGTCATCATCCGCCTTGATCAGGCCGCTGCCGCTCTGCCGCCCCAGCATCGTGACGAGGTCGGCGCCGTGCGCCAGTTGCTCGATCAGGTCGAGTTCCAGCTCCGCCGCCTGGCTCACGAACTGCACCCCGCGCTGCTCACCGATCTCGGCCTGCGTCCGGCGCTGGAGTTCCTGGCGGATGGCGTCGGCGCCCGCGCGGGACTGGTCGTCGGCATTGAAGGCGCGCTGCCGCGGCGCCTCTCCCGCGCGGTCGAGCTGTGCCTTTACCGCTGCGTTCAGGAGTGCCTCAACAACGTGGTCCGCCACGCCCAGGCCAGCCATGTGCGGGTTCAACTACGGAGCCGGGGCGACGCGCTCGAAGTCTGCGTGCGCGACGACGGTCGCGGTTTCGATCCCCATGCCGCCGGCGCCCCAGCCGGCGGCATGGGGCTGACCGGGATGCGCGAACGGCTGCGCGGCATAGGCGGCGAGTTGGATCTCCGCAGCCGCCCCGGCGCCGGCACGGAGGTGCGTTTGCTGATTCCCAACATCTTCCAGGAGGGCTGTGATGCCGGTGCGATTGCTGCTGGCCGATGATCACGAAATTGTGCGCCAAAGCCTGCGCGTGCTGCTGGAGCACGAGGGCTTCGAGATCCTGGCTGAGGCCGCCAATGGGCATGAAGCTGTCCGGCAGGCCCGGGCCTGCCGTCCCCAGGTCGCAATCCTCGACCTGAACATGCCCTTGCTCAACGGCTTGGAGGCCGCGCGGGAAATTCAACACGACTCGCCCACCATCCGCTGCGTGCTGCTCACCATGCACACCGATGAGCGCTTTGTGCTCGAGGCCATGCAGGCCGGCATCTCCGGCTATGTACTCAAAAGCAAGAGCAGCCGCGAGTTGGTACAAGCCATCCATGAGGCGCTAAGCGGCGCCGTGTTCCTCAGCCCCGATATTTCCGCCACCGTGGTCCGCGCCTATGTCAATCGATCCGAACCCGCGACCGAGGTCCTGGGCAGCCGCGAACGGCAGGTGCTGCAACTGGTGGCCGAAGGGAAAACCACCAAGGACATCGCGGACGTGCTCGGTATCAGCGCCAAAACCGCCGAGTCCCACCGCAGCCATATCATGCAGAAGCTGGAGATCCACAATACCGCCGGTTTGGTGCGCTACGCCATCCGGCGTGGCGTGATCCAGCCCTAGGGCGGAGGCAGCCCCGCAGCAACAACCGAGCCGCGTGTGGCCGTTCCACCCCGGGCGGCGGCGTGACCCCACTCACCTGCCCTCCAGCGGCTTTCCACCCGCTCGCACTCCTGTTTCTCCCGCCGGGGAATGCAGGGTTCCCCGTATTACCCCGGTCCAACCCCTCTTGCTAGGCTAAAGATCGTTCGATAGCAGTTGCCTGCGCCACCTCGCTTTCAGGAGGCCTCACGTGCCAATACCGATGCCGCAAACCGTTCCATCCCGCTTCCCACTTTCGTCTGCGTCCGATCGCGGGCTCCCTGCACCGGTTACCAGCTTGAATCATCGCCTTGGGCTGAGGCGCTGGATGGTGGCCGAAAGCTCCGCCATGCTGGCTATCGCCGCGCGCGCCCAACAACTGGCCAGCTACAATCTCCCGGTGTTGCTGTTGGGGGAAAGCGGCGTGGGGAAGGAGGTCATGGCGCGGATGATCCACGATTGCTCACCCCGCCGCGACTACCGTTTTCAAAAACTCAACTGTGCCGCGCTGCCTGAGGAGCTGCTGGAGAGCGAGTTGTTCGGCTACGAAGCCGGCGCCTTCACCGGCGCCTCTCGCGCCAAACCCGGCCATTTTGAAATCTGCGACAAGGGCACGCTTTTTCTCGACGAAATCGGCGAACTGCCGATCACCGTGCAAGCCAAGCTCCTGCATGTGCTGCAAGATCATCGCTTCAACCGCCTCGGCGGCCGCCAGGAGATCTTCGCCGACGTGCGCATCCTGGCGGCCACCAACGTCAATCTGCCGCTCGCCATGGCGGAGCGGCGTTTCCGTGAGGATCTATTCTTCCGCCTCAACGTCTTCTCGCTGCATCTGCCGCCGCTGCGGGAGCGTCCGGATGACATTCCAGCGCTGCTCGACTACTTCCTGGAGCGGCACGCGGAGGAGTTGGGGTGCGTGGCGTCGCCCCTGTCGCCGGCTCTGCGCGATCGCTGCCGGCGCCACCCATGGCCCGGCAACGTGCGTGAGCTCGAGAACTTCATCAAACGCTACCTGGTGTTTGGCGAGCAGGCGTGGTTGGATGGCGCCGGCGCGGCTCCTGTGCCCCAGCCCGCCCGCGCGGCCACCCAGCCGGGCGAAGGCTTGAAAGACATGGTACATCGCGTCACCAGTGAAGTCGAACGCGAAACCATCGCGCGTGTGCTGGAAGACAGCCATTGGAATCGCACCCTGGCGGCGCGCGCCTTGAATATCAGCTACCGCGCCTTGTTGAACAAGTTGCGTCTGTACCAGCTATTTCCTACCGCCCCGCCGGGGCGTTCGCCCGTCAACTAGGGTGGGATCCGCTGCGCTGGAGCCCGAGGTGCGCCCGCGCAGCTACGGCGGGCGCTCAACGGAGGGGGTCTGCCCGGTTGCGACTGCTACGAGCGCGGCGCGCTGTTCCCAAAGTCCGAGTCAGCCCGCCGCCGCTTTTCCGCCAATTCCTTTTATTACTTCTTTGGTTCCCCAATACAGCCACCGGTTGTTCGGAAGTACGCTGATCGCCACTGGGATAGGGCATAACCCCCGTGTCCTTCTTTTGGAGGGCCGGATACCGGTCCATTCGCGCCTATAAAGTTCCGACGGGCCCCGAGTTGGTAAGGCCCTGGCA
Organism: Terriglobales bacterium; assembly: GCA_051959955.1. Taxonomy (GTDB): domain Bacteria; phylum Acidobacteriota; class Terriglobia; order Terriglobales; family SCQP01; genus SCQP01. The sequence goes on from JBQCEU010000237.1 coordinate 14,454, forward strand.
AGGTAAGCTTTAGCCCGCAAGAGGGGGAGGAGGAACACCCTCCAATCCCTTGGGGAGGTGGTAAACGCTATTCTGCCGCCCGGCTTGGCGACCCGCTCCATTTCCTTCAGGTACTGCGCGTAAACCCGCTCGCTGGGAAGGTGTTGAAAGACCAGGTATGCCAGCACAAGGTCGGCGGAATCGGTACTGGCCGGATCAAGACGGTTCCCGTCGGTAAGATGAAACGATGCGTTGCCCGGCGCGCCGTCTGACGCCTTGGCGAGCATTTCTTTGGAAATGTCGAATGCGTGCACCGTACCAACCTCGCGGGCCATGGCCCGGGTGAGTCGGCCAATCCCGCAGCCGATTTCCACGATGGTATCGCTCCTGCCGGGTTCATATCCCGTGTGCGCCTTGATCTCCTCCCAAATGCTAACCCCCGATGCCCAAAACGATGGAAGGTCCGGTCGGTCGTAGTCGCCAAAGGTTGACACGTACCAGTACGGATTCTCCTTAGCTTTGCGGTTCCAAAACCGTTGCGAGGACGACAGGGTTGGCATGGGACCTCTGACAACTTGCGAGCAATTGCATTGCCAGATTGCCTGACGAAGGACGTGCGTGGTCAGCGTCCCCCGCGACGGCTCGCGGAATCGTGCCTGATGCGTGGTGGGCAAAGCAGGCGCGAAGGGATGCGGCCCCGCGTCCGTCAAGCGCGGTGAAGCCCCACTGTTCATATACCGCAACCAAGTTCACATTCCCCCCACATCCCGGAGCGCAGCGCGAGGGCATCGTCGGGCGTGGTTGTTGACAGCGCGCCACTTGCGCCCTCGCCTCCGCCTATGGTCACGGACGTGCTCTATTCAGGGCACGGACGATGGGTCTGCTTGCAAATCTATCGGCCGAATTTGTCAAGGAGTCAAATGCTGATTATGAAACGTCGCATTCCAGTTGGGTTCGCAACCGGCCTCGCCCTGGCGCTCGCGCTGGGCGTGGCCTGCACGGCGCAAAGCTCGATCCAGTTGAACGGCGGCGCCGGCCAGACCGTCACTTTCAGCGGCCAGGGTTCCGGCAGCCAGGCGATTGGGGTTTCGCTCGGTTCCTGCAACATCATGGGCCACTGCACCTTGTCGGGCACCGGCAGCGGCAGCGGAGCCCTGCAATCGTCCGGCGACTTCACGCTCAAATCCAGTGCCGATTCCATTCTGCTCAATTCCAACGGCAACGGCGGCTATACGGCAACCGCTTCCGCGCCCATTCAATTCAATTTGGAAGGCACAGCCAGCGGCCAAACCGGCACCTTGCTCTCGGGCACGCTGAACCTGCTGAACTTTACGCAAGCCTCGGGTTCGAGCCAGGGCTCGTTCAACTCCAATCTTGCCGCCAACCTCGACCTGACGGGTGGACTGCTGGCGAACATTTTCACTGCCAGCGGCGGCGTGCTGAGCCTCAATGTGCAGTTCCCCACCTCGGTGAACATCTCCACCCTGGTGGGCACCAA
>JBQCEU010000238.1:0-12972 GCA_051959955.1 Terriglobales bacterium
ACCACCTCGACATCCCGCGGCTGATCGCCATGGCCGGCGGACGCGCGAAGGCCCGCATCGTGGTGATCCCCACCGCTTCCGTCACCCGGCCGGAGACGGCCGCGCAGTTGGCCAGCTCCTGCACCGACCCCAAAACCTTCGGCGGCACGCACTGCACCGTGCTCCACACCACCGACCGGGCGGTGGCCGACAGCGAGGCGTTCGTCAAGCCGCTGGAATCGGCCACCGGCGTCTGGCTGGTGGGCGGGCGGCAGTGGCGGCTGGCCGACGCCTACAACGGCACCCGCACCCTGCGCGAAATTGTCGCCCTGCTCCACCGCGGCGGCGTGGTCGGCGGCGGCTCGGCCGGCGCCAGCATTCAGGCCTCGTTCATGGTGCGCGGATCGGAGCATCCCGACAATAACCGAATCATGATGGCGCCCGGCCACGAGACCGGCTTCGGGCTGTTCACCGATGTGGCCATTGACCAGCATGTGGATGTGCGCCACCGCGAGAACGACCTGGCGGTGGTGATGCAGGCCCACCCCGAGCTGCTTGGACTCGGCCTCGATCAAGGCACCTCGATCACCGTGCACGGCGACGGCTTCGTGGTCAACGGTCCCGGCCGCGTGGCCGTCTGGGACGGCAAGGATCACGGCGGCAAAGGCTACTACTACCTGCACACCGGCGATCACTTCGACACCGATACCCGCACGGCGACCTTGGCGCATTGATGGCCATACGCTGGACCATTGTCGGCACCGGCAGGCTGGGCGGGGCGCTGCGGCAGTGGTTTGCGGCGAGCGGCGCGCCGGCGCGCGTGGTCACCCGCGCCGGCCTGGCGGACTGGCAACGCCAACTGGCGCGCCAGGCGCCCGGCGGCATCCTGTTGGCAGTGCCCGATGACGCCTTGGCGCCGCTCGCCCGCCAACTCGCCGCTCCGCGCGAAGAATGGTCCGGTTGGCGCATCCTCCACACCAGCGGCGGGCTTGACAGCTCGGTGCTCGAGCCGCTGCGATGCCGCGGCGCCGCAACCGGATCGCTGCACCCCATGATGACTTTCCCCCGCCCCGGCCGCCCCGCGCCGGCTTCGGCCGGGATCGTTTTCAGCTTTGAAGGCGACCCGGCGGCGCGCCGTGCGGCAGCCGCGCTCATCCGCCTCTGGCGGGGACGCCCGCTGCCGCTCCCCCCCGGGGTAAAGACCGCCTATCATCTGGCCGCTACGCTGGTCGGCCCGGGCGCTGTAGTGGAAATGGCTGCCGCGGAGGCGGTGTTGCGCGCCGCCGGGCTAGGCGGCGCACAACTCGACCGCGCCCGCCAGGGCCTGCGGCAACTGCTGGCGGCCACCGCCAAGAATCTGGATCAAGGCGTGGCCGCCGCCTGGACCGGCCCCTGGGCGCGCGGCGACCGCCAGACCATCGCCCGCCATCAGCGCTGGCTGCCCACCCCCGAACTCCGCCGCCTCTACCGCGCCCTCCGGGCCGCCGCCCGCGCCGATCAAGGACTATCTTAGAGCCACTAGCAATTAAAATAGCTCTTGCAAGCCGCGCGGAGTCTGGTTACTATCGCCCCGCGCATGGTTACGGCAGCTTCCAGTGCCCGCGGGGTGTACACCAACCGGATTTCGCCCGGCCGGATGCCGCGGCTGTGCGTCGCGGTGGCCGCCGAGACCATCGGCGAGATGCTCAGCCTGGCCGAGCGCGCCGCGCGTGACACCGACTTGATCGAGTTTCGCCTCGATGCTCTCAAGCAAGCCTCGACCGCTCCCGGTCCGTTGCGCGAGTTTTTGCGCTCGATGCCGCGTCTGCTGGCCATCGCCACCTGCCGCAAGGCCGCTTACGGGGGCGCGTTCAAGGGGTCGGTGGACGCCGAGCTGGGGGTGCTGCGCCATGCCATCGTCAGCGGCTGTGCCGTGGTGGATTTGGAACTGCAGAGCGCCGAGCGCCTCTCCGCCGCCGCCCTCGACGAGTTGCGGCAGAAGGCCGGCTTGATCCTCTCCTACCACGACTTCAAGACCACGCCGCCGCTGGGCGGCATCTGGGAGCGGATGCAGGCGATCGAGGCCGACATCTATAAGATCATCCCCACCGCCAACACCTGGCGGCAGAACATCGAAACGCTGCGCTTCGTCGAAGCCCACAGCGGCGAGCATCCGCTGGTGGGTTTTGCCATGGGCGAAGCCGGACTGCTCAGCCGCATCCTCAGCCTGCGGGGCGGCGGGGTGTTTACCTTCGCGGCGCTGAACGCCAGGGCGGCGACCGCCCCCGGACAGCCCGCGCTGGAACAGTTGCGGGAGGAGTACCGCGCCGAGTCCATCAGCCGCGCCACCCGCATCTACGGCGTGCTGGGCTATCCGCTGGAACATTCGCTCTCGCCCCGCATGCACAACGCCGCCTACCGCCGCTTGGGCATGAACGCCATCTATCTGCCGCTGCTCAGCCGCAAGCCGGGTGAGGTGCTGGAGCTGGCCGATGCGGTGCCGCTCAGCGGCATCAGCGTCACGCATCCTTTTAAGCAGGCGGTGCTGGAGTACATGGAGCGCGTGGACCCGCTGGGGGCGGCGGTGGGAGCGGTCAACACCGTGGTGCGCGTACAGGGCAAGCTGTTTGGCTACAACACCGACGTGGCCGGCGTGGTCGAGCCGCTGAGCCACGCGATGACGCTGCGCGGCGCCAGGATTCTGGTGCTGGGCGCGGGCGGGGCGGCGCGCGCGGCGGTATTCGGTCTGCGGGCCGAGGGCGCGCAGGTGTTCATATATAACCGCACCCGTACCAAGGCGCAGGCGCTGGCCACGGCGGCGAAGGCGAAGGTAGTGGCGAAATCGGAACTCAAAAAGCTCAGCTTCGCGGCCATCGTCCATGCCACGCCGGTCGGACAATATCCTAAAATAGGAGAGTCGCTGCTCGAGCCTGACGAAATTCACGCCCCGCTGGTTTACGACCTGGTGTACAACCCGCTGGAGACGGAACTGGCGCGGCGGGCGCGGGCGGCGGGCGCCCAGGTGATTCCCGGCCTCGAGATGCTGGTCACCCAGGGAGCGCGGCAGTTCGAGTTGTGGACGGGCAAGCCGGCGCCGGTGGCCGATATGCGCGCGGAGGTCCTGCGCGCGCTGACCCCCGCGGCGCCCCGGCCCGCTGACTAGATGATCGCAGCCTTATTCTTCCTCGCGCTGGTCGCGGTGGCCGGCGCCACCCAGTGGCGCACGCGCAGACATCACGGTGTGATCCAGGCCGGCAAACTGGTGCGCGACATCGGCCTCGCCGCCGCGCTCCTGTTCCTGGTCACCGAGGGATCCAGCTTCTGGATTGACTGGTCGTGGTTGCGCAGCCTGGGTCAACTGCCCACCTTCTGGCAATACCTGCGCATCCGCTGGCTGCCGCAGACGGTGCTGGCCGTGGTGGCGGCCGCGGTTTTGATGACGGCCTTTGCCCTTGCCCGCCGCCACATCATCCACCATGCCGCCGCGGCCGCCGCCCGCACCCGTTTGTTCGGCTTCGTCGGCTACACCGTGAGCGGCCTGGCGGGCGTTTTCGTCTCCGTCAACCTCATTGACCCCTGGACCATCGCGCTGTTCCTCGGCGCCCAACCCACCGGCGCCTACACCGACCCCATCTTCCAAAAAGACCTGGCCTTCTACCTCTTCCGCCTCCCCTTTTATGAGATGGCTTTCGAGTGGCTGGCGGCGCTGGCCATCGCCGGTCTGGTGGTCGCCGCCATCGCCATCGTCGCCGGCTCCTCGGCCGAGCGCATGGCCGAACTGCGCGCCCGCGTTCGCGCGCAGATGGAGGGCCGCGGCTGGGCGGGCAGTTCCAGCGAAGTCCGCCGCCCCGCGCCTCCGGCCTCCATCGCCGGGCTGGTGCGCGCCGCCGCCGTCCTGCTGCTGGTCATCTTCGCGGTGGCGCAGTTTTTCGCCCGCTACGCCCTGCTCTATTCCTCCCACCGCTTCCTCACCGGCGCCGACTACGTGGACGTGCGGCTCGGCATTCCGCTGCTCTGGGTGCAAATTGTTGGCGCCCTGGGCCTGGCGGTGCTCATCGCCGTCGCCCGCCGCCGCCCCCGGCCCGCCGTGGACCGCCACTGGGGCGATGCGCACGCCCACGCCTGGGAAGAGGCGCTCGCCCCCTGGGTGCCGACCAACTCTCCGCTGTGGCTGCCACCGGCGGTGGTGATCGGGTTCCTGGTGCTGGCCATCGCCCCCTCGCTGGTGCAGGCGGCGGTGCGCAGCGCCTACGTGCAGCCCAATGAGCTGACCCTCGAACGCCCCTACATCACCGATCACATCCAGGCCACGCGCATGGCCTTCAACCTCGAGCAGACCTCGCACGAAGAGGCCTTCAACCCGCGCCAGACCGACACCCTCGACCTCACCCAGTATCCCGACACCACCGGCAACCTCCGCCTCTGGGATCAGGGCCCCTTCCAGGACGACGCCACCCAGTTGCAGGCCCTGCGCCCCTACTACGCCTTTCCCCATGTGGACGTGGACCGCTACCCCATCAACGGCCAGATGCGCCAGGTGATGATCGCCGCCCGTGCCCTCGACACCAGCCTGCTGCCGCAAACCGCGCAATCCTGGGTCAATTTGAGCCTGCAGTACACCCACGGCTACGGCGCCGTCGCCGCCATGGTGAACACCGCCACCCCCGAGGGCCAGCCGGAGATGATCCTCAAGGACGCCCCGCCGGTGGGCCCGCTCAAGGATTTCCAGATCACCCGCCCCGGCCTCTACTTCGCCCAGGACACCACCCGCCCCGTCTACGTGGATACCAAGCAGGACGAGTTCGACTATCCCAAGGGCGACGACAACAGCTACACCAGCTACGCCGGCACGGCGGGCATCGTGCTCGCCAACCCGCTGCTGCGCCTCGCCGCCGCCATTCAGCAGAACGACGCCAACGTCATCCTCACCCGCTACTTCACCCCGCGAACCCGCCTGCTGCTGCACCGCGAAATCACCGACCGCGTCTCGACGCTGGCCCCGTTTCTGTCGCTCGACTCCGATCCCTACCTGGTGATTGACAGCCATGGGCATCCCTTCTGGATGCTCGACGCCTACACCAGCTCCGACCTCCATCCCTACGCCCAGCCGCTGATGATCGGCGACCAGGAGGTCAACTACATCCGCAACAGCGTCAAGATCACCGTGGATGCATACAACGGCAGCGTGCGGATGTACGTCTTCGACGAAAAGGATCCCATCCTCGCCGCCTACCGCCGCGTCTTCCCGCACCTGTTCCTGCCGCGCACGGCCATGCCCAGGGATCTGCTGGCCCACATCCGCTATCCCCAGGCGCTGTTCGAGGCCCAGGCCGAGACCTACCGCCTGTACCACATGCAGGACCCGCAGGTTTTCTACAACAAGGAAGACCAGTGGGACATCGCCCGGCAGGTGGTGACCCAGGAAGACAGCCAGCCCACCAAGCCCTACTACGTCATGTTGCGCCTGCCCGGCGACACACAGGCGGAGTTCGTGCTGCTGGTGCCCTTCACCAGCCACAGCCGCGACAACCTCATCGCCTGGGTGGCGGCGCGCTGCGATCCGGGTCATTACGGCGAATTGATCTTCTATCGTCTGCCCAAGGAGCAGTTGATCTACGGTCCGCTGCAGATCCAGAGCCGCGTGGACCAGGACCGCAACATCAGCAAGGATCTGAGCCTGTGGAACCAGCAGGGCAGCCGCGTCATCCGCGCCACCACGCTGGTGCTGCCGGTGGGCGGAACCTTTGTCTACGTCGAGCCCATCTACATTCAAGCGCCCCAGGCGCGCCTGCCGGAGTTGAAGAAGGTGGTGCTGGCGGTGGGCAATCGCCTGGTCTACGCCGACGACCTGCCTTCGGCTATCGCCACCCTCGCCCAGCCGCCCGGCCCGGAAGCCGGCGCCAGCATCGCCGTGGCGGGTTCGGGAAGAAATGCCGCCCCGGGCGCCGCGCCGCCCACCGGCGCCGAAGCGCAGGCCACCCAGGCGCTGGCCAGGGTGCCGCGCGCGGTGCTGGAGCAGATCGAGCAGCACCTCAGCCGCTACCGCCAGCTCACCGCCGCCGGCCAGTTCGCGCAGGCGGGCGCCGAGCTGCAAGCCGCCGAAGACGCGCTGCAGAAGGCGCTGGCGGGCGGCGGCCACTGACGCCAATTATTGCGTGAGGCGTTCGACGCACGCGGGCGAATCGGCCGCAGCGCGGTTGACCAGCGGGCTGACCGGATACATCGCCAACTCCGGCGCTGACTCCAGCAGCGGCAGCAGCTCTTCCGGCCGCGTGCGCGCCGGGTCGAGCCAGGCGGCGTAGGCCGCGGGCGCGGGAATGGCCGGCATGCGGTCGTGCAGCGGAGCCAGCGCCGGCGCGGGCGCGCGCGTGATGATGGTGCAGGTGTCGCCTTCCCACAATCCCGCAAACGCAAACAATCCGCCGTCGGGCATGTGGATGTACCAGGGCTGCTTGCTCTTGCCCACCGCCTTCCATTCGTAAAAACCGTCGGCGGGAATCAAACACCGCCGCGCGCGGAAGGCTTCGCGGAAGGCGGGCTTGGCCCCGAGCGTCTCGGCGCGCGCGTTGAACAGCGCCGGCAACGGCTTCTTGTCTTTCGCCCAGTGCGGAACCAGTCCCCAACGCTGGACAACGAGTTCCCGCCGCCCGCTGGCCGCATCCAGCCGCACCACCGGAATCGCCTGCGTCGGGGCGATGTTGTACCGCGGCGGCGGAAACCCCGCCGCCAGCGCGCTTTCGTCCAGCCCGAAGTGCTGCGCCAGTGCGTTGGCGTCCGAGCGCAGCGTAAACCGTCCGCACATGCCGCTATTATGCCGTGCGGCGGGGAGCCTGGTAGCTGTCCACCTGATTGCCCCAGTGCGCCCAGCCGGGGACGCGCTGGCGGCTGAAGAGTTCGCAATAAGGCCCGGGGCTGCACTGCTCGATCAGGCGATAAACGGCATCGGGCTTCTTGGAGTGCTCTTCCTTGCGGCTGACTAGGATGTTCACCTGGCTGCGTCCGGGCGCCAGCGTCCGGATACGTCCGCGAATGCCGAACAGCAACAATTCGGTGACGTTGCGGAAGTAGAAGCCTACCCCGCGCCCATCCGGGCCGCCGTCTTTGCGCGCCTTGTACCAGACCAGATTGGTTTTGTAGTTGAAGCCCCAGGCTTTCATGATCACCCGCGCCTCGGCGAGGAGGGCATTGGGCGTCCATAGGTAAAGATGGCTGGCGGGGGCGGCGATTTCGGCCACGGGCAGCGCCGCGATCTCGGCGAACGACATGGTGGAGTACCGGTTGAGCCGTTTGTGCTCCGGGGCCATCTTGCCGGTGCGGTTCTGGAATCGCCATGGCGGATCCACAAGAATGGCGCCGAAGCTTCCCTTGAGCCCATCGAACGCCACCGGTTTCGGGTTCACGCCTGTCATGCGTCCCCAGTGTATCGGGCTCAACTGCCTGCGGGTATTGGCGGATTGCACTAGACTACAGCCGTGGCCGGCCCGGCGCCCGTGCATTACCGCTACCGGCAGGCGGATCACCTCGATGTGGCCGCCATGGCCGTCTTGCGCGCCGCCGAGTGGGGCACCGAGGCTTACTGGTTGGAGCGCATCGGCGCCTATCTGCGCCATGAGCACAACCCCGCCCAGGCGCTGTGGGCGCGCGCAGCCTTCGTGGCCGAGGCGGGCGAACAGGTGGTGGGGTTCGCCGCTGGGCACCTGACCCGTCGCTTCGACTGCGGCGGCGAACTGCAATGGCTCAATGTGGCGGCGCCGTGTCGCCGCCAGGGCGTGGGATCGGCGTTGCTGCGTCTGGCCGCGCACTGGTTTGCAGCGCAGAACTGCGGCCGCATCTGCGTGGATTGCGATCCTGAAAACACCGTGGCGCATGCCTTCTACGCGCATCACGGCGCCGCGCCGCTGAACCCGCACTGGCTGTTCTGGGAGAGCGCGCGGCGGATGCTGCGGCAAAGTCATTAGCGAAAATCCCGCGCCGGCACCGCCGGCAGCGCCTCGGCGGCGGGCCGCAGCGCGGCGATGGATTCCGCCAGCACGTTGGTCACCCCGCGCTGGCGCTGCAGCTTGCCGCGGATGCGCAGATGCGGCGCCGAGAGGCAGTCGAGGCGGAAGCGGTCGAGCACCGCCGGCCAGACGATGACGTTGGCGATGCCGGTCTCGTCCTCCAGGCTCAGGAACAGCACCCCGCCGGCGTTCTCCGGCCGCTGCCGCGCGATCACCGCCCCGGCCACCTCCACCCGCTCGCCATGCCGGCGCCGGCGCAGCTCGACGGCCGCCAGGCAGCCTTCGGCCTGCAACCGTTCGCGCTCGAAGGCCAGCGGATGCGGCCCCAGCGTCAATCCGGCGGCGGCGAAGTCGGCCTGCATGCGCTCCCGCGCGTCCATCTCCGGCAGCGGGCTGGGCGCATCGGGATCGAGCCGCGGCTCGGCCAGCTCTTCATAGAGCGTTCCCGGCGCGCGCTGCGCCGCTTCGATCTGCCACAGCGCCTCGCGCCGCGTGGCCCCCAGCGCGGCGCAGGCGCCCAGTTCGGCCAGCGTGCGCGCCTCCAGCGGGTTGAGCGGCACCCGCCGGCACAGGTCCTCGAAATGGGCGAACGGCTGCCCCGCCCGCTCCCGCGCCAGCAGCCGGCCCACATTCTCGCGCAGCCCGCTGACGTAGCGCAGCCCCAGCCGCACCGCCCGTCCGTCGCGGCCCTTCGGATGCGCACCCGTGGTGCAGTCCCAGTCGGAGGCAGCCACCGATACCGGCAGCACCCGCACCCCGTGCCGCTGTGCATCACGCACCAGCGTGGCGGGATGATAGAAGCCCATGGGCTGGTGGTTGAGCAGCGCCGCCAGAAACTCCTCCGGGAAGTGCAGCTTCAGCCAGGCGCTGGCGTAGACCAGCAGCGCGAAGCTGGCGGCGTGCGATTCGGGAAAGCCGTAGAGCGCGAAGGAGGTGATGGAGCGGATGATCTCATCCGCCGCCGCGCCGCCGACGCCGCGCTCGGCCATGCCCGCCCGCAACTGGCGCTCGATCTCGGCCATGCGCTGCTGGCTGCGCTTGAACCCCATCGCCCGCCGCAGCTCCTCCGCCTGCCCGCCGGTGAAGCCGGCCACCGTCATCGCCATCTTCAGCAACTGCTCCTGAAACAGCGGCACCCCCAGGGTGCGGCGCAGGATCGGCTCCAGCAGCGGATGCGGCACCCGCACCGGCTCCTCGCCCGCCCGCCGCCGCAGATACGGATTGACCAGGTTGCCGGTGATCGGCCCCGGCCGGATGATCGCCACCTCGATCACCAGGTCGTAGAAGGAGCGCGGCCGCATGCGCGGCAGCGTCGCCATCTGCGCCCGCGACTCCACCTGGAACACCCCCACCGTGTCGGCGGCGCAGAGCCTGCGGTACACGCCCGCATCTTCCGGCGGCAGCCAGTCGAGATCGGCGGCCGCCGGGCTTCCGGCGGCGCGCGGCAGCCGATCGCGCACGTTGGCCAGCGTGTCCTGCAGCACCGCCATCATCCCCAGGCCCAGCAGATCCACCTTGATCAGCCCCAGCGCGGCGCAGTCTTCCTTGTCCCACTGAATCACCACCCGGTGGGGCATGGCGGCCGGCTGCAGCGGCACGATCTCGGCCAGCGGCCCGCGGCTGAGCACCATGCCGCCCGAGTGCTGCCCCAAATGACGCGGCAGATCCTGCAGCGCCTGGCAGAGATACAGGCAGCGCCGGATCTGGGGATGCGCCGCATCCACGCCCGCCTGCGCCAGCCCCTCGGCCACCGGCGGGGCGATGTCCTCGGGCGCGGGCGGGAAGCGGGGCAGGCGCTCGCGCTGGCGCAGCGTCTCCTGCCAGCTCGGCGGGCGCAGCGCGCCCAGCGGCGGCCCGGCGGCGCTCAGCACGCGCGCCAGCCGCGCCCCCAGCGCCGGCGGAAAATCCAGCACCTTGGCCACCTCGCGCGCCGCCGAGCGCGGCCGGTAGGTGATGACGTTGGCGGTCATGGCGGCGGCGGTGCCGGGGGCGCTGGCGGGCGCGCTCTCCGCCGGCGCCTGCCCGCCGTAGCGCGCATACACATGCTGGATCACCTGCTCGCGCAACTCGCCCGAGGGCAGATCCAGATCAATGTCGGGCCACTCGCCCCGCTCCTCCGACAAAAAACGCTCGAACAGCAGTTCCATGCCGATCGGGTCCACGGCGGTGATGCCCAGGCTGTAGCACACCGCACTGTTGGCCGCCGAGCCGCGCCCCTGCGCCAGGATGCGGTGGCGGCGGCAGTAGTCCATGATGTCGTCCAGCACCAGGAAGTAGCCGGCCAAATCGAGCTTGGCGATCACCGTCAGCTCGTGCTCGAGCTGCCGCCGCGCCCGCTCGCCGAGCGGGCGGTAACGCCGCCGCGCGCCTTCGTACGTGAGCTGCCGCAGCCAGGAGTTGGCGGTGTGCCCGGCCGGCACCGGCGGCTGCGGAAACTGGTAGCCGAGGTCGTCGAGCGAGAAGGCGCAGCGGGCGGCGATCTCGCCGCCGGCCGCCAGCGCCTCGGGCAGATCGTGAAAGCGCCGCGCCATCACCGGCGCCGCGGTGAGAAAGCGCTGGGCGTTGGGCGTCAGCCGCCGTCCGGCGGCGTCGAGCGTGGTGTGATGGCGCAGGCAGGTGAAGACGTCGAGCACGGTGCGCTGCGCCGGGGTGGCGTAGCGCACCCCGTTGGCGGCCACCAGCGGCAGGTGCAGCGTGCGCGCCAGCCCCACCGCGGCGTGGTTGCGCTCGGCCTGCTCGCGCAAAAAATGTCGCTGCAGCTCGACGTAGAAGCGCCCCGGAAACAGAGCCGCCAACTGCTCCAGCCGCTGCCGCCCGGCCGCCATGCCGCCCGCGGTCAGCGCCGCCGCCAGCGGCCCCTGCTCGTCGCCCGAGAGCGCCAGGCAGTCGCGCAGCTCCGCCAGCTCGTTGTAGAACAGCTTGCCCGCCCCCGCGGCCGGCGCCCGCAGATGCATGCGGCTCAGCAGCCGGCAAAGGTTCTGGTAGCCGGCGCGGCTGGCGGCCAGCAGCGGCAGCCGCACGCCGTCCTCGAGAGTCGCCTCGGCGCCCAGCAGCGGTCGCACCCCCACCCGCCGGCAGGCGAGGTGGAAGCGCGGCGCTCCGTAGACGCCGTCGGCGTCGAGCAGCCCCAGCGCCGGCATCTCCAGCGTGGCGGCGCGCTCGGCCAACTCCTCCGGCAGCGACGCCGCCTGCAGGAAGCTGAAGGCGCTGGCGGCATGGACCTCAATAAACATAGGGGTGAGGGGTGAGGGGTCAGGGTCAGTCGTAGGTGCCGAGCAGAAACCAGCGGCGCGCGCGGCGGTCGTACAGCAGGCGGCGGCGCTGGCCGTTGGCGAACTCCACGTCCCATTCGTCGCGGCTCCAGGCGCCCTCGGTCCACCACTGCCCCGAGTTGCGCCACGGTCCCCAGGCGCGCTGCACGCGCTCCGGACGCTGCCGCGGCAGATGACACAGCGCCCCCGCCGGGCTGGCGGCTTCCGCCGCCGCCGGCAGGGCAGGGAAGTCCAGGGTCAGGGCCGGGGGCGGGCGGCAGGCGCGCAACGCCGGCCGGACCATGGCCGGGGTGGTGGCGTCATCCGGCGCGACCGCCGGCTGCCAGGGAATCATCACGAACGCATCGGGGCGGTGCAGATCGCGCAGACGGGGCGAGCCGCAACGCCGGCCTTCGGCGTCGAGCAGCAGCACCCGCAAGCGGGTCAGCAGGCGCTCGCGGCTCTCCTCTTCGAGCGCGGCATCGCCGAACAATCCGCCCTGCCTCCGCCGCGGCGGCAGGGTGTGCACCTGGAGCGCGGCGGCGGTGATGGGCGCCGCCGGCGGCTGCAGTGCCAGCGCGGTCTCCAACTGCCGCAGCAGCCGCCGCGGATCGCGGTGCGCCAGCGGCGGCGCATACCGGTGCTGCCAGCCGCCGTGGCCGTCCAGTTGCAGCTCCAGCAGGCAGGTCGCGCAGACGCGGTCGCCGCGTTCCCACTCCGCCGCCTGCTGCCGCAACTGTTGTTCCAGCCAGGGCAGCAGCGGCAGATAGCCTTCGAGCGCCGGTTCGAAACTCTCTTCCAGGGCCTGCGGCGGCGCCGCCGCCGCCGCGGGCAGCAGCAGCCCGCGGTCCTCGCCCCGCGCCCAGCGCTGGCAGTGCAGTCCGCCGCGCCCCAGCCGCTCGGCCAGCGCCCGCCGCGGCAGCCCCGCCACCGCGCCCAGCGTGCGCAATCCCCAGCGCGAAAACAGATCCCACAGCGCCGCCGCCTCCCCTCCGCAATCCTGCAGGGCGGCGAGGGTTTCCACCGGCAGCGGCGCCAGCGCCGCGGCGGGGTCGGCGGCCATGATCGGCGGCAGCCCGGCCTGCACCGCCAGCAGCGCCGCCGCCCGCGTGGGCGCCAGGCCGCAGCGGACGGCGAGGCCGCGCTCCCGCGCCGCCGCCCGCACCCCGGCCGCGATCTCCGCCGCCGGGCCGAGCAGCCGCTCCAGGCCCGCCAGATCCAGCAGCCAGCGCTCGGGCGGCAGCGCCTGGCAGCGGTCGGAAAAATGATCGAGCAGGGCCAGCATCTCCTCCCGCAACTGCTGCTCGGCGGCGGGCGCGCGCTCGAGCGCCAGACATTGAGGATCGCGCAGCCGCGCCTGCGCCCGGCTCAGGCCGCAGGTGATGCCCCGCCGCCGCGCCTGTTCATTCCCCGCCACCACCACCGGCGCCGGCCCGCTCTTCTCCACCACCACCTGCGTCCGCCCCGCCTCCGCCGGCGTGCGCAATGCCTGCCAGGCCAGCTCCGGCACCCACACCGCCAGAAACCGGCTCATGCCCGCCTCCGCCAGGCATAGCCTGTTTTGGCCGGGGGCGTCGGCCCCCCCCCCCCCCCCGGGGCCGCTCCCCCCCCCCCCCCGCAGGATCGGCCCCCCCCAACCCCCACCACCCGCGCCCCGGCACCTCTCGCACCAAGTGTCGCCCTCACCAGCTGAACGCAACACAGTGAGAGCCCGAGACCAACAAGTACCAGGTACCTTTTCCTGGCCCGCGTCCGGAAGGTGA
>JBQCEU010000239.1:0-2559 GCA_051959955.1 Terriglobales bacterium
AACAGACGCATGAGCGTCGCGACCGCCGCATTGGACGCGGCCATCGGCGTCCAGGCGGCGGCAATCGCGATGCCTGCGCCGGCACACACCAGCAGATAGGCAAACACCAGGGTCGAGGCCACCGCCCACAACCGCATGCGCAGCAACGCGATGGCGGTGAGAATGCCCCACCCCGCGGGCAGCAGATAAACCAGCGACAGCCCCACCATCTGTCCGGCGCGATACGCCGCCGCCGGCGCGCCCGCCTGTCCGCCCGCCGCGAACTGCCCCAGCGCCGCCAGCGCCATCAGCCCGGTGAACAACACCAGCAGCCCCGAGCCGGCGAAGTCCACCACCGCCACCGCTACCACCCCGCCCGGTCGCCTCATGCCGGGGAGTATAGCAGGCGACGGGGGCCCGGAATGAACGCGGTGCCGGTGGTTCGCGCGATGCAAGATACGGCCTGCAGCGCCGCAAATCCTCCTCTCGGTTTGCCAGGGTGGCGCGCTGCCTGTCGCCAAGGCAAATTAAGCCCCGGCTGCGGCTGCTGTCGCCCGCTCCCTGTCCAGAACTCCCTGCACCTCGGCGGCGAATTTTACCGCCTGCTTATCTCTGGCGCCCCCGCCCTTCTTGCTGTGCTCCTTCGGCCGGTACGGAAACTTGAACTCGCACTCGTAGCAGCACCTGTCGCCGAGCGCGGTGGCCATTGCCTTGCCGACAAATACTGCATCCGCACGGTCGCCCCTGCCGGCCTTCGTCGCGTAAAACGCCGAAAAGGCCTGAACCAAAATGAAGCGGCCCGGCCGGAAGCCGTGGTCAGCCCATTGCCACACTTTCACCACGTTCTTGACTGTGGAGCGGCGGCGAAGCTCCACCTCGATAAGAATCATCGGCAAGCTACCGCTTTCCCGCGGCCTGCCGATAAGGTCCACACAACGCGCATCACCCTTGATCTCCTCCGGCCTGCACGGGCCTCGCCAATTGAAGGCCGGACAAATCAATTCAAGTTCTTTCTGCAAGGCGCGCATGAACCCCGTGGTGCGATTCTTGGCGGCGGGCTTGCGGGATGGCTTCTTCATAGCTGCTGCTCCTAAGGTTGATAGTTTGTCATCCATGTGGCTGTGTTGCCGTTGCTCTGCCCCTGATCCCTCGCCTGCGTGGCGCTGGGCGTGATCGTCACCACCGGCGGCACAATGCCCGGGGTCGTGTTCGTGCCCCCGCCGCCGCCGCCGCATCCGGCGGCAAACGAGACACACAGGATCCCCACCCCAGGCCACTCCCAGTCAGCTTCCGCATGCCGAAGTCGTGTACTGAAAAACGTTACTGGACAACGAGAGTAAGTTGCTCGCTGGCGGCCGGCGAGTTGGTCGCGGTCGGGGTGGCGGTGACCGTGAGCTGGTAGCTGCCCGCCGGCGTTGGGGTAACCGGGTTGGTATGGGTTTCGTTCGAGGCGCCGCCGCCGCAGGCGGCGAGGAAGCAGGCCATCGCCACCGGAACCAGCACCCGGCGTCGGCGCGGCATCGCCGCCAGTACGAGCCCGGCAGCGGCAAATGGCAGCCACGGCCAGCCGCTGCCGCCGGGAGCCGCGGGCAGCCGGCCACTGCCCGCCGGCGCCGTGGTGGTGACCTTGACCGTGAACGGTGTCAGCGCCGCTCCCAGCGTCACCGCGGCTGGCGTCACCGTGCAGGCCGCCCCCGCGGGTGCGCCGCTGCAGGTAAGGTTGACGTTGCCGTTGAATCCGGTCGTGGACTGCACCGTCAGGTTGTAAACCGCCGTGTCGCCCGGCTCTATCGTCGCCGTGGTGCTTCCTCCGGCGGCCGGCGCCAGCGTCACCGCCCCGCTGGTGGGCCCGGCGGCGGCGGTGCCGTTGCCGCTCAGCCCCACGGTTTGGGGACTGCCCCCGGCGTTGTCGCTCACCGTGAGTTGTCCGCTGCGCACGCCGGTGGCCGTGGGAGTAAAGGTCACGCTGATGACGCAACTGCCGCCCGCCGCCACGCTCTGGCCACAGTTGTTGGTCTGGGCGAAGTCGCCCGCGGTGGCGATGTTGGCGATCACCAGCACCGCGCTGCCGCCGTTGGTCAGCGTCACCGTCTGCGCGGCGCTGGTGGTATTCACCACCTGGTCGGGGAAGCCCAGGCTGCCGGGCGCCAGCACCGCGCCGGGCGCCGCGCCCGTCACCCCGCTGCCCGCCAGCGCCGCCGTCTGCGGGCTGCCGGAAGCATCGTCAAAAACTTGGAGCGCGCCACTGCGCGTCCCCGCCGCGCTGGGCGTAAAGACTACGCTGATCGCGCAGTTCGCGCCCGCCGTGAGCGTGCCCGGGCAGTTGCTGGTGGCGCTGAAATCCCCCGTCGCCTCGACCTTCTGGAACGTCATGTCGGCGTTGCCCGAGTTGGTCAGGGTGATGGTCTGCGCGCTGCCCGATGCCCCCACCGCCTGCTGGCCGAAGTCAAGCTGCGCCGGCGCCAGCGTGGCCGCCGGCGCGGGTGTGGTCTGACCCGTGCCGCTGAGGGCCACCGACTGCGGCGAAAACGGCCCGTCGTCGCTCACCTGCAGCGCGCCGCTGCGCGCCCCTGCGGCCGT
>JBQCEU010000240.1:0-7210 GCA_051959955.1 Terriglobales bacterium
AGCACGCCGGTGGAGGCGGCGCCCGGCGGCGCCGCGCGCGGCGGGGTGAAGTTCACCGGCACGGCGAAGGCCAGCCGCCGCGGCAGCCGGTCGGTGGCCGGAAGCACCGGCGAGGTGCTCGCCTGGCCGGCGAGCGCGCGCGCAAACCAGGCGGGAAGTTGCGGCTCGGCGAAGGTGGCCGGCAGCGGGGCCTCGGCCGGCGCCAGCGCCACACGCCCGCCGTCGGCGCGATAGAGGCCGATGGCCAGCATCTCCTGGCGGCGGTTGTGCAGGCGGCTCAGGCTGGCGGCGGCGCGGGCGGCGGCGGCGGCCTGCCGCCGCAGGGCGGCCGGGGAGGGTTTCGCCAGGCCGGCGCTGAGCGCGTCGTCGAGGGCGCTCTCGTCGGCGGCGCCGGTCAGCGCCTCGCGCTCGCTGCGAAAATTGGCCTTGAGCAGCGAGGAGGCAAAGTCCTCCACCTGTTGGTCAGCCGCTGCCGCCGCGGCCTTGGACCCGCGGATGCTGGTGGCCACGATGTAGTAAGTCAGCAGCAGGATGGGGACGAAGGTCAGGATGACGAAGATGGCGGTGGAGCGGATGACCGAGGCCGTCAGCCAGCGCAGCAGCGCCTCCAGTTGGCGAGAGACCGCGTTGCGCAGCGCCGTCCACATCAGACAGGTCCGGACTTGCCCTCGCGGCAGGCCGGGCAGCGCAGCCGCACCCGGAAGCTGCGCGACCAGGGATCGGAAAAATCCCCGTCGAGCTGCAGCCACAGCCGTTCGCCGCAGCGCCGGCAGCGATAATCGCGCTGGTAACCCAGCAGCGAGGCGAGCGCCGCCGCATCCCCCTGCGCCGGGTCCACGCTCAGCCGGAAGCTGGCGATCGGCCGCCGCCCGGGCGCCGCCTCCAGCAGTTGCCTTACCCGCGCCACCACATCGGCGGGCGCCACCTCCGACTTCACCAGGTAGTCGGTGGCTCCGAGCCGCGCCGCCTGATGCTTGTCCATGTGCTGGCTGAGGTTGGTAAACAGGACCACCGGCGTGGTCAGGAACCGGCGGTCGGAGCGCAGCGACTTCAGCACCTCAAGACCGCTCAGGTCGGGCAGCATGACATCCAGCAGGATGAGCTGCGGCGGCGACTGCCGCGCCTGCTGCAGCGCCTCGCGCCCGCTCGCCGCCTGGCTGACGCGGTAGCCCTCGTGTTCGAGGCGGCGGGCGTAGGTGTCGCGGATGAGGTCCTCGTCCTCGACGATGAGGATGGGCCGGCCCTCAGGCATGCGTCTCCTGGCGCCGGGAGCCGAGGTAGTCCGCCACCAGGGCGGTGAACACGCCGGCGGCGCGGCGGGTGAGCGGGCCCAGCGGCACCGCGCGCGTGCCGATGCGCTCCACCGCCTGCACCTGGCGCGTGGTGGAGGTGATGAAGATCTCCTCCGCCTGCTCGAGGTCGGGTTCGCGCAGCACGGCTTCTTCGATGCGCAGGCCGTGCTCGGGGGCGGCGGCCAGCAGCAGCTTGCGGCTCACGCCCGGCAGCGCCCCGGAGTCGAGCGGCGGCGTGCGCAACACCCCGCCGCGCGCCACGAAGATGTTGGCGGAGGTGCACTCGGCCACCTCGCCGCGCTCGTTGAGCAGCAGCACGTCGTCGAAGCCCTGGGCGTGCGCCTCTTCCACCAGCACCAGGTTGTGCGACCAGGTGAGCGTCTTGGTGCCCGCCAGCGGCGCCTGGGCGTGGCGGCCATGGGGCTGCACAAGCAGGCGCGCCGTCGCGCCCCAGTCGCGCAGGGTGCGGGTGAAGATCAGCACGTCGGTCGCCCGCGCCTGCGGGCTGTCCAGCAGCCCGCCACGGTTGCGGATCAGGTACACCCGCGCCACCGCCTCCCGCGCCTGGTTTTTCTCGATTACGGCCGCCAACCCGCGGCGCACCTCGTCCTCCAGGCCGGACAGGTCCACCAGCAACTTCCGCCCGTCGGTGGCCAGCCGCTGCCAGTGATCCTCGAAGGCAAACGGCATGCCCTGATAGATACGCAGGGTGCTGAACAGCCCCCAGCCGGTGAGCAAACCGGTCTGCAGCGGCGATATGGTCAGTGAATCCACCGGCGCCAGCGCGCCATTGTGCCAGGCAAAGGAATGTATAGGCCCCACGCGGATGTCCTCATTTGTAAGGTTACGCCATTCCGCCCGTACAGGCGGGCACTCTCGACCCAGGTTCCAGGAGTGGGATAAGCGAGAGCCGCGCACGCCTAGGGCGTGATCATGGCGTCCTGGCGGAGGAAATCCTGGAGGATGGGATCGGCGGAGGCTTCCATTTCGGCCACGGTGCCGAAGAACTGGACGCGGCCCTCGTGCAGCAGCACCAGGCGGTCGGCGAGGCGGCGGGCGAGGCGGGTGTCGTGGGTGACGATGACGCTGGTCAGTTTGACCTGCAGCTTCACGCGCTCGATCAGGGCGGCGATGCTGTTGACCATGATGGGGTCCACCATGGTGGTGGGCTCGTCGTAGAGGATGGCCTTGGGCTTGGCCGCCAGGGCGCGGGCAATGGCCACGGCGCGCTTGGTGCCGGTGGAGAGGGAGGCCGGGTAGGCGTCGCGCTCGCCGCGCAGATCGAGCATGTCGAGCAGGCCGTCCACCACGAGTTCGATCTCGGCGTCGGTCTCCTCGCCGCGCTCGCGCAGCGGGAAGGCAATGTTCTCGCCCACGGTGAGGGAATCGAACAGCGCCCCGGACTGAAAGACCAGGGTGATCTTCTTGTGCATGGCGGTGAGATCGCGCTCGCGCATCGCGGTCACGTCGTCGCCATCCACCAGAATCTGTCCGCTGTCGGGCTGGAGGAAGCCCATGATCAGGTTGAGGGTGACCGACTTGCCCACGCCGCTGCGCCCGAGAATGCACACCGTCTCGCCGCGGCCCACCTCGAAGCTGACGTCGCGCAGCACGTCCAGCGCGCCGAAGCTTTTGGATACGTGCCGGAACTCAATGAAGCAGTCAGGCATCGCGCGCTCTTCCGTCGTTCACTCCGCCAGCAGCCACAGGTGGAATTGCTCGCGCGTGGCCGGGTCCTCGCGCCACTCCCGCTGCACTTCCTCCGGCTCGGCGGGAGCGAGCAACTCATCGAACACCGCCTGGGCGGCGCTGTCGTCGTTGGCCAGCAGCGTGAACACGCCCTCCCATTCGATGCGCACCGCGACCACCGCCGCGCCGTGGTCGAAGCTCCGGCGGAGCAGCAGGTAGGGATCGCCCGCGGCGTCGCCCTCGGCCTCCGCCGCCGCGCCGGCGCCGAACGCCGCCGCGCCCAGGAAGACCCGGCAGAAGTCCTGCTCGCGGCCGCCGCCGCACGGCAGGCGGAAGCTGGGCCGCTGGCAGAGGCCGGTGATGGCGAACACCGGGCCGGCGACAGCGGCGTGTCCATTGGGGCGGAGAGCCGGCAGAGCCACGCGCATGGGATCAGTCCACCTCGGCCAGCAGCGCGCCGGTGGCCACGGTGTCGCCGGCGGCCACGGCCAGCGACAGCAGGGTCCCCGCCTTGGGGCTGCGCACTTCGTTCTGCATCTTCATGGCTTCCAGCACCACCACGCCCTGACCGGCTTCGAGCACCGCGCCCGGGGCGGCCAGCAGTTTCACCACCTTGCCCGCCATGGGGGCGTTGAGCCGCGCCCTTCCGGCAAGCTGCACCTTGTGCCGCGCCTGCGCCTGGCGGGGATCGCGCACGCCAATCTCGGCGCTGCGCCCGCCGCCCGCCAGCCAGATCGCGCCGCGGCCATGCTCCCCGCCCCGCGCCCAGGCGAAGCAGTAGCTGCGTCCGGCGATCAACAACGACAGGGTATCGCGGTTGGGGAAGGCAATGTCGGCGGCGAGCGGCTCGCCATCGAGCCGAATGGTCCAGCCGCCGCCTTCGCCGCGTTCGAGGCTCAGTTTGGCGGTGCGTTCGCCGATCTGGATGTCGTAGATCATCGGCCGGACTCTCCGCCTTGCAGCGCCGCCCAACGCGCCGCCCGCTGCCAGTGGGAAGCGGATTCGGCCGCCGCCGGCGCGGCCGGGGGCAGCGAGGTCTGGGCGGCCACCGCGGCGGCGGCCGCGGCGGCCTGATCCCACTCCGCGTCCTGGCGGCCGGCGGGCGCGGGCCGGGCCAGCAGCCGCGCCACGTAGCCGGTGTCGGTGCGTCCGGCAAGAAAGTCGGGGTCGGTCAACACGCGGCGGAAGAAGCCCAAATTGTGGCGCAAGCCGGCCAACTGGTACTCTGCCAGCGCGCGCCGCATGCGGGCCACTGCCTGCGGACGGTCTGCGCCCCAGACGATCAGCTTCGACAGCAGGGGGTCGTATTCCAGCGGCACGGTCCAGCCCTCGTACACGCCGCTGTCCTCGCGCACCCCGGGCCCGGCGGGCGGCCGCAGGCGCAGGATGGTCCCCGGGCTGGGCATGAAGTTCTGCTCCGGGTCCTCGGCGTAGACGCGGCATTCGATGGCGTGCCCGCGGGGAGCGATGTCCGCCTGCTGGAAGGGCAGCGGCTCGCCGGCGGCGATGCGCATCTGCAGAACCGGCAGATCGAGCCCGGTCACCAGTTCGGTGACCGGATGCTCGACCTGCAAGCGGGTGTTGACCTCGAGGAAGTAGAAATTCTCCTGCTCGTCCACCAGAAACTCGACCGTGCCGGCGTTGGTGTAGCCGGCGGCACGGGCCGCCGCCACCGCGGCCTGGCCCATGGCGGCGCGCGTTTTCTGGCTGAGCCGCGTGGCCGGGCTCTCCTCGATCACTTTCTGGTGGCGCCGCTGCACGCTGCACTCGCGCTCGCCCAGCCACACCAGGCTGCCGTGATGGTCGCCCAGAATCTGAATTTCGACGTGGCGCGGCGCCAGCACCGCGCGCTCCAGAAACACCGCCGTGTCGCCGAAGGCGGCGCCCGCCTCCGC
This sequence comes from Terriglobales bacterium, assembly GCA_051959955.1. GTDB lineage: Bacteria > Acidobacteriota > Terriglobia > Terriglobales > SCQP01 > SCQP01. Next base: position 4,877 of record JBQCEU010000240.1, read on the forward strand.
CCCCGCCAGCGCGTAGGCCGAGGCCAGGTCTTCGGCCCGCGCCACCAGGCGCATGCCCTTGCCGCCGCCGCCGGCCGCGGCCTTGAGCATCACCGGAAAGCCGATTTGGGCCGCGACCCGTTGGGCCTCTTCAAGGCTGGTGACGGCATCCACCGTGCCTTCGAGGATGGGGATTTGATTGTCCCTGGCCAGCCGCCGCGCCGCGGTCTTGCTGCCCAGCGCGGCCATGCTCTCGGGCGTGGGGCCGATGAAGGTCAGCCCGGCGTCGCGGCAGGCGGCGGCGAACTCGGCGTTCTCGGAGAGGAAGCCGTAGCCGGGATGAATCGCCTTGGCGCCGCAGCGCCGCGCCGTGTCCAGCACCCGGCCGATGTTCAGGTAACTCTCCGCCGCCGGCGCCGGGCCCAGCCGGTAGGCCTCATCGGCTTCCAGGACGTGCAGCGCGCAGCGGTCCACGTCGGAGTAGACGGCCACGCTGGTGATCCCCAGGTCGCGGCAGGCGCGGATGAGGCGCACCGCGATCTCGCCCCGGTTGGCGATCAGGACCTTGCCGAACATCTAGGCCGTGGCCCGGGCCGGCGGAATCCATTGGAGGCTGGCGGCCAGCTCCATGACCTCGTCCACGGTGATGTCGTTCCAGTGGCTGCGCTCGGCCCCCACACCGCTCTCGATGGCTTTTTTCAGATAGGCGCCGGCCAAATCCACCGCCATGCGGTCGCTCAGCGCCACGCCGCTGCGCCGCTGGAACTCGACCCAGGCGGGATGGGGCAGGCCCAGCCATACGCCTTCGCCGTTGACCAGATACTTGATGTCCACCGTGTCGGAGTGGCGGGTGGCCACGCCCACCATCAGACACTGGAACTCGCAGTGGAAGGATTGCCGGGTAAGCGGGTCGGTGACGGTAAAATCCTCGTACATGGCTGCCCCACCACCATACCACGCCCACGGCTCCCGGAATTGGGTGGAAATCTCGCGTTCGGCCCTGCGCCACAACCTCGCCTATGTCCGCCAAATTCTGCCCCCGGCGACGGCCCTGTGCGCCATCGTCAAGGCGGATGCCTACGGCCACGGGGCAGCCGCCTGCGCGGCGGTGTTTTGCGCCGCGGGGGCGGAGTGGCTGGCGGTGACCTCGACGGAGGAGGGCGCACGGCTGCGGGCGGCGGGGATCCAGGCCCGGATCCTGGTGCTGGCGGGCTTTACCGAAGCCGAAGCGGCGGCCCTGGTGGCGTATCGGCTCACGCCGGCGGTGTGGGACGTCGCCCAGGTGCGGTGGCTGGCGGCGGCGGTGGCGGCAGGGGGCGGGGAAGCGCTGCCCATCCATCTGAAGCTGGAGACCGGCATGGGCCGCCTGGGCGCCACCGCCGAGCAGCTTCCGGCGCTCGAAGCCGCGCTGCGCGCCGCGCCGCAGTTGCGGGTGGAAGCCGTGTTCTCGCACCTGGCGGCCTCCGAGGCCGCCGATGCCGCCCCCTGCGAACGCCAGCGCGACCGCCTGCTGGCGCTCGCCGCCGGCCGGCGCTGGCACCTGCTCAACAGCGAGGCCGCGCTGCGCTTCGCTTCCCGGGCCGATTGGGGAGGCATGCTGGCGCGCATCGGCCTGGCGCTTTACGGTTACAGCGCCCAACCGCAGCATGCCGCGCATCTGCGCCCGGCGCTGACCTGGAAGGCCCATGTGGTGGGGGTGAAGCAGCTTCCCGCCGGCCACGGCGTGGGCTACGGCCCGGCTTTCATCACCCCGCGCCCGATGCGCGTGGCCACATTGGCGGTGGGCTACGCCGATGGCTATCGCCGCGACTTCTCCCCCGGTGCCCAGGTGCGGCTGGATGGCGTCAGCGGCCCGGTGATCGGCGCCATCAGCATGGATTTGACCACGGTGGATGCCTCGCCCGCCGCTGACGCCCCCCTGGGCAGCGAAGTTATACTCATGGGGCCGGGCGCGCCCGAAACCGCCGCCACGCTCGCCGCCCGCGCCCGCACCATTCCCTATGAGGTGCTGTGCGGCATCTCCGCCCGCGTCGAACGCCGCTACGTGGATTAGCTCTTGGCTCTTGGCTGTTAGCTCTTAGGGAAGGCTCCAGCCATGAGGCGTAGCCGGTGCATCGCGGCCGCGAGCTTTTCCTGACAGCTAACAGCTAAGAGCTAGACCGCAGCGCCTTGCCCAGCACGCGCACGATCTGGTCCACGTGCTTGGCTTCAAGAATGTAGGGCGGCAGCAGGCGGATGGTGTATTCGTGGGTGACGTTGGCCAGCACGCCCAGCTCCAGCATTTTGTTGAACACCGGCGCCGCCGGCTGGAACAGCTCGATGCCCGCCATCATGCCCCGGCCGCGCACTTCCTTG
>JBQCEU010000241.1:0-24667 GCA_051959955.1 Terriglobales bacterium
GCGGACTTGGCCGCCTAACGGCCGCCCTCTCCCGCCGCCTCCCCACCCGAGCCTTCGCTAACCCCTAACCCCTCACCCCTAACCCCTGTCTTTTTCGCAGCTCCAGATGCACCAGCAGCAGCGACACCGCCGCTGGCGTCACGCCCGGAATGCGCGCCGCCTGGCCCAGGGTGGCGGGCCGGATGCGGCCCAGCTTTTCCTGGATCTCCCGTGACAGGCCCGGCAGGACAAAGTCGAACCCCTCGGGAATGGACTTGCCCTCGGCCGCCCGCAACTGCTCCATGTGCCGCCGCTGCTGCGCCAGGTAGCCCTCGAACTTGATGGCCGTCTCCACCGTCCGGCGTTCCCAGCCCGCCGGATCGGCTTCCCGCTGCTCGGCGGCCAGCTCAGGCAGGCGGTCGGCGATCCAGGGCGCGAAATCCATCAGCGTCACCTCCGGGCGCTTCAGCATCTGCGCCGCGGGCGCGGCGTCGCCGGGCCGCGTCGCGGTGGTCAGCAGCTTCTCCAGCGCCTCCATGCGCCGCTGCTTGGCTTCCCACAAGCGCCAACGCTCGTCGGTCACCAGGCCCAGCTTGCGTCCCAGCGGCGTCAGCCGCCGGTCGGCGTTGTCAATCCGCAGATGCAGACGGAACTCGGCCCGCGAAGTGAACATGCGGTACGGTTCATCCGCGCCGCGCGCGATCAGGTCGTCTACCAATGTCCCGATGTAGGCCTCGGTGCGGCTGAGCACGAATCCTTCGCGCCCACCCACCCGCAGCGCCGCGTTGATGCCCGCCATCAGTCCTTGGCAGGCGGCTTCCTCGTATCCCGAGGTCCCGTTGATCTGTCCGCCCAGGAACAGCCCGGCGATCTTTTTCGTCTCCAGCGTGGGCCGCAGTTCGGTGGGCTGCACGAAGTCGTACTCGATGGCGTAACCGGGCCGCAGCATCACCGCCTTCTCCAGCCCCGGGATGCTGGCGATCATCGCCTCCTGCACATCCGCCGGCATCGAGGTCGAAAGGCCGTTGACGTAGGTCTCGTCCGTGTCCAGGCCTTCCGGCTCGAGGAAGATCTGATGGCGGTCCTTGGCCGGAAACTTCACCACCTTGTCTTCCACGCTGGGGCAGTAGCGCGGCCCCACGCCGGCGATCTGGCCGGAGTAGAGCGGGCTGCGGTGCAGGTTGGCGCGGATCGCCTGATGCGTCCGTTCGTTGGTGAAGGTCGAGTAACACAGCACCTGCTCGCGCTCGATGCGCCGCGTCAGAAACGAAAACGGGGTGGGCTCGGCATCCCCCGGCTGCGGCTCGAATTGCGTCCAGTCAATCGTCCGCCCGTCGAGCCGCGGCGGCGTGCCGGTCTTCAGCCGTCCGCATTCCAGCCCCAGCAGCTTCAGCGACTCGCCCAGCAGTTGCGCCGCCGGCTCCCCGCTCCGCCCCGCCGGGTAAGTGGTGTCGCCCACATGGATCAGCCCGTTGAGAAAGGTTCCGCTGGTGATCACCACCGCCGCCGCTTGCGCTTCGCTGCCGTCGCGCAGCCGGATGCCGCGCACCGCCGCGCCCTCCAAGACCAGCCCTGCAACTTCGCCCTCGACGATCTCCAGATTGGCCTCGGCAGTCAGCATGGCCTGCACCTGCCGCCGGTACAGCTTCTTGTCGGCCTGCGCCCGCGGCGACCACACCGCCGGCCCGCGGCTGGTGTTCAGCAGCCGGAACTGGATTCCGACCGCGTCAATCGCCTCACCCATCAGCCCGCCCAGCGCATCCACCTCGCGCACCAGGTGGCCCTTGGCGATGCCGCCGATCGCCGGGTTGCACGACATCTGGGCGATCAGTTCGCGCTTGAGGGTAAACAGTGCCGTGCGGCATCCCAGCCGCGCCGCTGCCCGCGCCGCTTCCGCCCCGGCGTGCCCGCCGCCCACCACCACCACGTCAAACTGTCGCGCTGCTCCCACGTCTTCCAGTTTACGGTGTGGGGCTCATCCGCGCGCGGCGGCTTGCAGCGCCGCCAGATCCAGTTTCGTCATCCCCATCATGGCCTCCATCGCCGCCGGATGGCGCAGCAGATCGAAGATCTGTTCTGGAATCACCTGCCACGACAGCCCAAACTTATCCTCCAGCCAGCCGCAGGCGATCTCCTTGCCGCCGCCGGCGGTCAACCGCGACCAGTAGTGGTCAATCTCAGCCTGATTCTGGCAGGTGACCACGAATGAAACCGCCGGAGTGAACTTATGCTGCGGTCCGCCGTTGAGCGCGGTGAAGGGCAGGCCGTTGAGCTCAAAGCCCAGCGTGATGATCTCGCCCTTGGGAATGGGCCCGACACCTTCGCTCCTCAGCTCGTGGCCCCGGCGCGAGTTTGGAAACACACCACAGTAAAAATCCACCGCCGCTTCAGCGTTGCCGTCGAACCAGAGAAAGGGGTGGATGCGGGGAGCGGATGCCGTAAGTGTCATGCACTAGTATATATTTGAGGTGCCCCATGACCGTCACACCCTATCTCTTCTTCAAGGACAACTGTGAGGAAGCCCTGCATTTTTACGAGCAGGTAGCCGGCGCCAGGATCGGCCGCCTCGACCGCTACGAGAGCGCCCCCGCCGGCCCGGGCTCCTGCCCGCCCGAACTCGGCAAGAAGATCATCAACGCCAGCTTCCGCATGGGCGGCCACGAGTTGATGGCCTCCGACTGCCCTCCCGGCCAATACTTCAAGCCCCAGGGTTTCGCCTTGGCGCTTGGGGTTGAGGACGCCGCCGCCAAAAAGCTCTTTGACGGCCTCGCCGCCGGCGGTCAGATCACCATGCCGCTCGCCGAAACCTTCTTCGCCCACGCCTTCGGCATGCTCACCGACAAGTTCGGCCAGCCCTGGATGGTGGTGGCGACGAAGGCCCCCTTCCAGTCCTAGCGCAAGCCGGCGAACAAACTCGCGTAAACCGCGATCCCCTGCCAGAGGTAGTCAAGGCGCAGGTTCTCGTTGGCTGAGTGCTGGTTGTCGTCGTAGTTGGCGATGGGCACGCCGATGGCGGGAATGTGCCCCGGCCCCTGGAACAAATACATCGGCACGCTGCCGCCCATGATCGGCAGTTGCACGATCGGCTGGGGCGAGGCCGCCTGCACCAGCCGCACCACCTGCCGGCTGAGCCGCGCATCCAGCGGAACCTGCGCCGCCGGATAGCCCGAACCCCACTGCAGGCGAATCACCTTCGCGTGCGCCCGCCGCTCGTCAGCCGAAGGCGCATGATCCAAAATGGTGTAGCCCTGCTCGCGAATGTACCGCTCAACCAGCTCCCTGACTTTCGCCGGCGTCTCATTCGGCACCAGCCGAAAATCAAGTGACGCCGTGGCCTCGGTCGAGATGACGTTGGCCGCGCCTTTGCCCACGAACCCGCCCTGGATGCCGCGGATGTTCAGCGCCGGCTTGGCGATCTGCTCGGCCAGCGTGGCCGGCGCGCCCTCGATGTGTCCCAGCTCCAGATCGTGCGCCAGCGTGCGATCATAGGGCGGCATCCCGGCAATCGCCCTTCGTTCGGCGGCGTTGAGGGGCCGCACGTCGTCGTAGAAGCCGGGGATGAGGATGTGCGCGTTGTCGTCGCGCATGCCGGCCAGCAGATGCACCAGCATGGTGATCGGATTCGGCGCCCAGTTGCCGTAATGCCCGTCGTGCAGCCCATGGCCGGGGCCATAGACGGTCATCTCCACTTCGGCCACGCCACGCGCGCCGAAGAACACCTGCATCCGTCCGCTCTGGTGCACCGGTCCGTCGCAGATGATCCAGGCATCGGTGCGGACTTTGTCGGCGTAGGTGGAAAGGAACTGCGCCAGATGCGGCGATCCGGCCTCCTCCTCACCTTCGAGAAAGAAATGCAGGTTCACCGCCGGCGCCAAGCCCGCCGCCCGCAATGCCCCCAGCGCCGCGGTAAAACCGAACACCGCCGCCTTGTCATCGCCCGCCGACCTTGCCCAGATGCGGCCGTCGCGCACCACGGGCTGGTACGGCGGCTGCGTCCACTCCGCCGGATGCACCGGCTGCCCATCGTAATGCGCATAGAAGGTTACCGTCCGCGTGGCGCCCGGCCGATCCAGCCGGCCGAACACCACCGGCGGCGCGCCGGAGATGCGCAGCAGCTCGGTCTGAACTCCCTGGGCCTCATACAACTTGGCAATCGCCGCCGCATTGCGCTCGATGTTGGCGCGATCGCTCGCCTGATTGGGAATGGCCAGCAGGTCCGAGAACTGGCGAATCAGTTGTGCGCGGTGGGCGGCGATGTAGCGTTGCGCCGCCGCCGGCACCTGGGCCGTTGCCGCCAGGCAGAGCAGTGCCAATGCCGTCAGGACGCGTCGCATCGCCTACGAACCCCGCTTGTGAAATCTGCCCCCCACCATGATGGCGGCCATGGCCGCGCCGCCCTGCGCCAGCAGGCGCACATCTTCCATGGGGTTGCCGTTGACCACGATGATGTCCGCCAGCGCCCCCGGCCGGATGCAGCCCAGCCGTCCCGCCTGCCCCAGCAGCTCGGCGTTCACGCTGGTGGCGGACCGCAGGATGTCGAGCGCCGGCAGCGCTGCGGCGCGCAGCGCGAACTCGCTGCTCTGCCGCTCCTGCTGCCGCCCCAGCAAATCCGTCCCGAAGCCCACCCGCACCCCCGCGGCTTTCAGAATCGGCAGCGCTCCCAGCGCCCGGTCGCCGATGCGCTGCAGCTTCTCGCAGCTCGCCGCCGGCAGCCCCAGCGCCGCTCCGTCGTCGCGCAGCGCCGCCACCGTCGCCAGCGTGGGCACAACGAAGCTGCCCCGCTCGGCCACAAACTCCGCCGTGGGCTTGTCCACCAGCGTGCCGTGCTCGATCGAGCGCACCCCCAGCGCCGCGCTGCGCCGGATCGCCTCCGCCGGATGGCAATGGGTGGCGACATAAGCGCCCGCCCGCTCGGCTTCTTCCACCGCCGCCCGTATCTCCTCGTCCGAGTATTGGCACCGCTCCAGCGGATCGGTGGGCGACACCACCCCGCCCGAGGCCATCACCTTGATGTGCTGGGCCCCGCGCCGCAGTTCCTCGCGCACCGCCCGCCGCACCGCATCGGCGCCGTCGGCGATCACCGCCATGGCATCGGCGTGGGCGGCGCAGCCGCACGGTATGGCGTCGCGCAGGTCGTGGTCGCCGGGCCGGAAATCCCCATGCCCGCCCGTCTGGCTGATCACCCGGCCGCCGTAGAACAGCCGCGGCGTCAGCCCCAGCAGACCCTCGCGCGCCGCCGCCGCCAGCCCCACCTCCGCCCCGCCCGCGTCGCGCAGCGTGGTGAAGCCCCGCTCCAGGCTGCCGCGCATGGCGTGCGCGGCGAACAGCGCCAGGTAGGAGAGCGGTGTCCGGGCCAGCCGCCCCACCTGCAGGCTGGCCGCGAACAGGTGCACATGGGCGTCAATCAGCCCCGGCATGAGCACCCGCCCGCCGCAGTCGAACACCTCGGCGTCCGCCACCGGCACATGCGCGCCCACCTGCTCGATGGTCTCGCCCACCACCCGCACCATCATCCCCGCGCGCAGCACTTCGTTCTCGCCGTCGAAAACCTTGGCGTGTTTGAAGACGATCGGTTGCGGCGTGGCTGGCGGCCCACTCATGCCGCTAGCCTACGCTGCCCCGCCGCCCTCAGTCCAGAAGTTTCAGAAACTCGGCCACGCTCAGCTCTGCCGCCCGCAGAATGGCGCGCAGCGTCCCACGGTCCAGACTGGAGTGCATGGGGACCGTGATCGGCGCTCGCCCCGGCGCATGAAGCCTCACATACTTCCGCGCTGGCGCACGGGCTTGTAACCTGCCTTGGCGAGGACGGCAATCAATTCCGCTCCCGACAGCACCGGCAGCGGCGGCACTAGCGCGTTACCGCGATTTCGCAGATTTCATAGCCTGCGGGCAGCGTCCACCCTTCTGAGTGGTGCAGCCGGGAATGAGGGGGCACTCCGCCACCACGAAGCCGTCTTCGCCAGGATAGAGGATGACCGGCAACGGCGACGCGGCTCGCATGCTGTAATTTTACGCCACCGTGTTCATCGATGTTGCGAGTAGCGGCAATCGGCATCTTATGGCCTTGGGACCCACGACGAAGGTGACCCAAGGAGACATTCCATGATGAACCAAGCAAGGCTTGCGGCGGCATTCTTCCCCGACAACGGCGATGCGAAAAAGGCGATCGAAGCCCTGCGTCAGGGCGGATTCGCCCAGATCGGCGTGGCCTCCCGCGATGAAAAACGCGAGCGCAAAATTGCCGAACACGAACAGGTACGCGAGGGCGTGGCGGTCAGCCCCGACGCCGGTCCGCAGTTGCGCGAGTCCATGGGCGAGAGCGACTACAGCGACTCCGGCGACCTGCACGCCACTCTGACCACCGCCGGCTTCGACGATGCCCAGGCCGCCCACTTCGAACAATGCATGGCTGAGGACAACGGCGTCTTGGTGAGCGTGCAGACGCCCGCCAACCGCTGGACCGAGGCCCGGCGCGTGCTCGAAGCCGCCGGCGGCGACCTCGGCCCGGCGCCGGAAGCCACCCCCGCGGGCGCCACTCCCACGCCGCGGCCTATGCCCGCCGCCGCCCCCATGGGTGAAGGCAGGCGCATTCAACTGCGGGGCGAGCTGTTGCGCGTCCACAAGGACCGGGTGCAGCGTGGCGAGGCCCGTATCTACAAGGAGACGGTCACCGAACCGCAAACCGTGGAAGTGCCGGTTACCAGCGAACACCTGGTGGTCGAGCAGCATCCCGCCGCGCCTGGCACCCCCGCCTCCGGCCCCGTGGGCGGGGATGATCAGGAGATTCGCGTTCCGCTGAGCGAGGACCGGGTCACGGTCGAGAAGACCCCGGTGGTCACCGACGAAGTGGACATCCGTAAGCGCATGCGCGAGGGCGTGGAGCGCGTCGCTGAGGAAGTGAAACGCGAAAAGCTCAAGGTCGAGGAGAAGCTGGACGAAGCCAAGACCCGCATCCCCAGCCGCGACAAAGCGGCTTAGGCCTTAAGGATCGTCTCGATCCCGCCCATGTAAGGCGCCAGCGCCTTGGGAACGGCCACCGTCCCGTCGGCCTGCTGGTAGTTCTCCAGCACCGCGATCCAGGTCCGCCCGATGGCCAGGCCGCTGCCGTTGATGGTATGCGCCAGCGCCGTCTTCTTGCCGTTGCGAAAGCGGATCTCGGCCCGGCGCGCCTGGAAATCGCCAAAGTTCGAGCAGGAGCTGATCTCGCGGTACGCCTGCTGGCTCGGCAGCCAGACTTCGAGATCGTAGGTCTGCGCCGCGCTGAAGCCCAAGTCGCCGGTGCACAGGTTCATCACCCGGTACGGCAGTTCCAGCTCCTGGAGAATCGCCTCGGCATCGCGCGTGAGCTTTTCATGATCCGCCGCCGACTGTTCCGGATGGGCGATCTTGACCAGCTCGACTTTCTGAAACTGGTGCTGGCGGATGATGCCGCGCACGTCCTTGCCGTACGAACCCGCCTCGCTGCGGAAACACGGCGTATAGCCGCACACGCTGATCGGCAGCGCCGACGCCTCCAGCGTCTGCCCGCCAAAGATGTTGGTCAGCGGCACCTCGGCGGTGGGGATGAGCCACAAGTCGGTGCCCTCGCACTGGAACAGGTCGGCGGCGAACTTGGGCAACTGCCCGGTGCCGCGCAGGCTTTGGCTGTTGACCAGCGACGGCGGCAGCACCTCGGTGTAGCCATGCCGTTCGGTGTGCCGATCCAGCATGAAATTGGCCAGCGCCCGCTCCAGCCGCGCCCCCGCGCCGCGGTACACGGCGAACCGCGCCCCGGAGATCCGCGCCGCCGCCTCCAGATCGAGGATCGCCAGCTCGGCGCCCAGTTCCCAGTGCGGCTTGGGCTCGAAATCGAACGTCCGCGGCTGTCCCCAACGCCGCACCTCGACGTTGTCTTCTGACCCGGCTCCCACCGGCGTCGCCGCTGACGGCATGTTGGGCAGGCTGAGCAGAATCGGCTCGGTGGCCGCCTCCAACTCCTTGATCTCGCCGTCCAGCGCGGCGATGCGCTCGCCCAGCCCTCGCGCCGCCGTCACCAGTTCCTGCACCGCCGGGCTGTCGCGCTCCGGCCCGCGCTTGAGCTGCGCCACTTTTTCGCTGGCCTGATTGCGTTCCTGCTTGAGCAGGTCGGCCTGCCGCACCGCCTCCCGCCGCCGCTGTTCCAGCTCCCGCAGCCGGCTGAGGTCCACCGCCATATGCCGGCGCCCCAGCATGGCCTCCACCTCGCCCAAATGTTCGCGCACCAACCCGCGATCCAGCATCCTCTAAGTGTAGCGGAGCCGGCCGGGGCGGGATTCCGCCCTGGTCCGGGGGGCTACTTCCGCAGCAGCATATCCACCACCTGACCGCCGACGGCGTGGATGGTGGCATGCAGGCCAGTGAGGTCGTGGCAGGGATTCATGACCCCGCTGGGAGTGAAGTTGGCGGCCAGGAAGGCAATCTTCAGGTAGTCGGGCGCGTGCAGATGCACCTCCGCCGTGCTCGTCGTTAGTTCCAGCTCAATCCCGAAGGGCGAGGCAGAATCCGTGCCGCAGGAAACGGACTGGATCACCCCGTCGAACACCTGCTTCGGCCCGCTCGGCGGCGGAGCCGGGGATGAGGCCGCGGTGGTGGCGTGGGTGGGCGTGACCTCCTCTCCGCCCCCGCCGGCATCCGCCGCGGCCGCGCCCGGGGTCTGCTGCTCCCTCAGCGCCTGATCGGCCTCGGCCTTCTGCTCGGTCAGTCGTTGGGCGCTGGCCAGCCGGTCTTCACATTCGCGCACCTCCGCGTCGGTGGCCGCCAAAGCCCGCGCCGCCTGCAGCACCGTCACCGCCGCGGCGGGCTTGTAATTGGTGATCAGCACCCAGGCGAGGTTGAAGCGATACACCAGTTGGCGCGGCTCCAGGCGCACCGCGCTGCGTTCCAGCGACTCGGCCTCGGGCAGGTTTTCATGCCGGGTGGCGTAGACCACCGCCAGCCGGTCGTAGGCGGGGGCGAAATCCGGCCGCAAGGCAAGCGCCTGTTGCAGACTGCGCGCCGCCGCGGTCGCCGTGGCGGCATCCAGATCGTTCTGATGCAGTTGATAGGTGATCTCCCCGAACGAGAACTGCGCCACAAAGTCCTGCGCGTCGGTGCCCACCGCCTTCCCGTACCACTGCGCCGCTCCCGGCAGATCGTCCTGGCGCAGCGCCATCAGGCCCAGCGCCTCCGCCGCGCGCACATTGTCCGGCTCGGCCGCCAGCGCCGTGCGCGCCAGTCGCGCCGCGTCCTGGAACCGCCCCACATGCGCCAGCACGTCGGCCTCGACCCCCTCCGCCGCCGCCTCCGTCAAGGGTGTCAGGGTGAAACTGTCTTCGTCCGCCGCTGTGTGCAGCTTCAACTCAAAATAGGTGAACGACCAGTGGCGGATGTACTCCGATAGCTGCTGCTGCAAGGCGGGCAGCGGCCCGAAGGCCGCGGCCGCGGCCGCCACCGCGCTCATGCCGCCGCGCAGCCGGTCGAGGTAGTCGGGCAACCTCCGGGTGTGGTGTTGCTCGTCGCCGACCATGATCATGTGGGTCAGCGCCCACGCCTCGGCGTAGAAGATGGAGGCCTTGTCCTGCTCGTGGTAGTAGGGAGAGTTGTCGTCCACCGCGAACATCTGCGCCAGCGGCATCAGTTGACGCTGCCGCAGCAAGTGGATCAGCTCCGGTGACGGCTTGCCAAGGTCGGCCTCGTGCCCGCTGATGTCGGTGGTCTCATAGAACTCCGCCAGCCCCTCGCTCAGCCACACCGGCAGCGCCTCCGGCAGGCGCGAGGTGAGCAGATGGGTGTATTCGTGGTAGATGGTGCTGTAGGCGCCTTCGCTCGCCTGCCCGTCCAGCCGCATCAGGATGTAGTTGCGGTCGGGCGCGCCCTGAAAATAGCCGGCCAAATCCATCTCCCCTTTGGCCAGATAGGCCGCCGGCTCGATCGCCCGCAGCTCCCGGGTATTGCGCACCGCCACCACCTCGAGCGGCGCAATCGGGTCGAGCGGCAGGCCGGGAAACATCTGCCCGAACACCGCCCGCATGCGCTCCAGTTGCCCGGCGGCGTGCCGCGCCTCGCTGCTCGATCCGTCGCTCAGCACGGTGAAGTGCGGGCTGCTCACCCGCAGCCAATGCGGCGCCGCCCACAGCGGCGCGGCCAGCGCCAGCGCCAGGCCCGCCGCCGCTGCCCGCCGCCTCATTTCGGCTCGCGAATCTCGCCGCTCTGCGGGTCCAGGAGCCAGCGCCCGGCGTTGCGCGGCGTGCCGGCGCTGAAGTCAAACAGAGGATCGAGCGAACCCGAAAGGCTGTCGAACGAGCCCTGCCCCAGCCGCTGGCCGTGCAGGAAGGTGTCCTCGATCAGGCGCAGGATCGAAGTCTGGTCGGTCACGTTGTGGGCCACGAAGTTGGGCCGCGCCCAGGGCGAGATCACCAGCAGCGGCAGCCGCGGCCCATACCCGCAGCGCCCCTCGGCGTGCAGGTTGCCGGTGTCAATGCCCGGCAACTGCGGCGCGCCCGCACCGCACACCCCCGGGGCATCATAGCCATCCTCGCTGCTGCGCGAACCGTTCACGATGGGGCTCGCCAGGTGGTCGTACCAGCCGTCGGAGTCGTCGTAGGCGATGATCACCGCCGTGGAATCCCACTCCGGCCGCTGCTCGAGAAAGTTGATGACCCGCACCAGAAAGTGCTGCTCATCGAGCGGATCGGAGTTGCCGGCATGGCCGTTCTGAAACGCCATGGCCTTCAGAAAACTCACCGCCGGAAAATTCCCCGCGTCGACGGCCGCGAAAAAATCCTCCAGGTCATACTGGTGGCGCCCGCGGTCGCCGTTGTGCCCGATCGTCGCCACCGCGGTCGGGCGCAGATGTTCGGGATTGGCGGTGGAAAGATAGTACTGAAACGGCTCATGATGCGGCACGTAGTCGCGTTCGTTGCGGCCCACGATCTCCGAATAATGCGCCCGCAGACAGCCGGTCGAACGGTCCAGATTCACCGCCTCCAGGTCAAACCCGCCCTGAAACCACCCCCAGGTCACGTTCGCCGTGGTCAGCAGGTTGCCGATGGTGGGCCCGCCCAGCCCAATGCGCGCTCCACTGCTGCTGGAACAAACATCGTGGATGGGGTTGGGGTCGGCGATGTCGGTAACCGATCCCGCGCCGCCGTCCACCAGCACCCCGCGCCCGCCTTCCGCCTTGACCACGCCGTTGGTCTGCCCCGAAACCAAATTGAGCGCCCCCACCGTGGAAGGACCGAACGTGGTCCCGAAGGAGTGGTCCGACATGGCATAGTGCTGGGCGTAGTTCCACAGCGCGGTCACCGTGTTGCCGTCGTAATAACCCATCACCAGGCCCTGGGTGTTCAGCGGCGGATCGCCCGCCGTCACCGCCGCTGCTCCCGGAGGCGGTCCGTTGCGCCCGGTGTACTTCGGAAACAAATCCATGCGCCCGTGATCAAACGCCAACTGCTCGGCGTTGTACTCATGATGCTGGTCGGCGGTGGCCGCCTGCGAGCGGTCCAGCCGGAACGGATTGGCGGCGTTGGCGCCGTTCCCGCTATTGGTGAAGTTGCCGTTGTGGGTCAGCAGCTCGCCGCTCAGGCCCGCCACCTCCGGCGTTCCCGGCAGCGCCACGAAGCGCGGCTCGCCCGGTGGATTGAGCGCGTGGGGATAAGTGGCAAAGTAGTGATCGAAGGAAACGTTTTCCTGAAAGATCACCACGATATGCTTCAGCCTTCCCGCCGGCCCCGCCGGAACCGGGGCGGGCGCCTTTTGTGCGGCGGCCATGGTGAGCAGTGCCAGAAAAGCCAGAGCGGGACGCATGCCGCCATTATGCCCCGCGCGGACGGATTTCGTAAGGCCGCATCATGGCGTTGTCCGCATGTTCCAGCAAATGGCAGTGCCAGACGTAGCGGCCGGCATAGCCTTCAAAGTGAATCCCAATTCGGGTCAGTTCGCCGGCATAACAACGCACTGTATCTTTCCAGCCATCCTCATCCGGAGCGGGCGGCTGCGCGGCTCCGGTAAAGCGCAGGGTTTTGTCCAGCAGGTACTGGCCGGCATCAAAAGGCTGCCGCCCCAAAATGCGGAAGCGCACTTCATGCAGATGAATGGGATGCGTGTCTCCGGTCAGGTTCAAAAATTCCCAAACCTCGCTGTCGCCGAGCGCCGGATTCTCGCTCACCGGCGCCTCCCAGCGCTTGCCGTCGAGCAGCATCATGGCCATGGCGCCGTGGGCATCGCCGTATTCGTTGAGCGTCAGCCGCCGCACGCGGGGGCCGCGCCGTTGGCACTGTGGGCCCGGTCGGCACGGAAGGCTGCGAAATTCACGCACCGGCGCCGGCAGAGCCGCCATCGGGGCCGGGGCAGCGGGCGGCCGCCAACCGCCGGCAGGCGAGGCAGCCGCCGCCACATCCACCCGCAGCATCGCCCGGCCTCCATCCCTCAGGTACACGCTCCCGCCTGCCGCGGGCCGGAAGTCCACGACCACATCGGCCCGCTCTCCCGGCGCCAGCGTCAGCTCGGCAATCGGCACCGGCTGGTTGAGAAAACCCTGGTCGGTGCCAATTACCTGCCAGCTCAGCCCACCGTCCATCCCCAACCGCATTACGCGCGTGTTGGCGCCATTGCACAGCCGCAGCCGGTAGGCCCGCGCTTGCACGGGCCACCGCGGCCACAAGGCTCCGTTCACCAGCATGCAGTTGCCTTCCACCTCCGGCACCCATGGATGCCCGGCCATGCCGCTCACCGGGTAATAAAGTTGCCCCTCTTCGTCCAGCCAGCGGTCGCACAGCAGCAGTGGCATCTCCGCCTCGCCGGCCGGCAGTTGCCAGGCGGCTTCCACTTCGTCGCGGATCAGAAACATCCCGCTCAATCCGGCATAGATGTTGAGCCGCCCCAGCCCCATCGCGTGATCGTGGTAGTAGAGGGTGGCCGCCGCCTGGTGATTGGGGTAGTGAAACGTCTGCGTCTCCCCCGGAACCGACCAGTGCTCCGGGTAGCCGTCGCTGGCGGCCGGAACCCGCGCTCCATGCACATGCGCCACCGCCCGCACCGGCGGCAACGAGAGCGCCGCCCCCGGCAGCGAGTGGTCCACCGGCAGAAAATGTTCCGCGGGAAGGCGGTTGTGCCAGCGGATGCTCAACCGCTCGCCCGCGCGCGCCTCGATCGTCGGCCCCGGAAAACTGCCGTTGTAAGTCCACAGCCGTGTAGGCGGCAGATCGGGATGCAAACGCCACAGGGCCGCCGCCAGGGTGATATCGAGCCCGCCCTTCCCCGCTCGCGCCCGCGGCGGCCGCGGCAACTCCGCCACCCAGCGCCGCAGCTTGGCGGGGTCGAGCGTGGCCGCGGCCCGCGGCGCCTGCGCCGGCGGGCGCCGCGCCGCCCACAGCGCCCCGCAGGCGGCGGCCGCGCGCCACAGAAATTGTCGCCGCGAGGGGCTCACCAGCTTCAGTGTAGATTGAAGCATGGCCGCGCCGCGCTCCGGAGGCGAAGCACTCGATGTCTACTGGTTCCCGCTGGAGGCTTCCGCCGGGCGCTGCGCCGAATGGCGCTCCTGGCTTTCCTCCGAGGAACTGCGCCGCGCCGGCCGCTTTCTTGACCCCGTCCACGGCGCCCGCTACGTCGCCGCTCACGCCCATCTCCGCTGGATTTTGGCCCAGCGCCTCGGCTGCGCTCCCGCCGCCGTCGCTTTCGCCCGCGCCCCCAACGGCAAACCCCGGCTCGCCGAGGGCGGTGTGTCTTTCAACCTTTCGCACTCGCACCAAATGGGCCTGCTCGGCCTTCACCCCTCCGCCGAGGTCGGCGTGGACATCGAGTACCAGCTCCGCCCGCGCAACTGGTCCGGGTTGGCGCAACGCTGTTTCACCCCGGCCGAGTGCTCCTGGCTGGGCGAGCAAGATCCGGAAACGTACGCGCACCACTTCTGCCGCCTGTGGACCATCAAGGAAGCCTGGATGAAAGCCGACGGCCGCGGCCTCGCCGGCCTGCACGAACCGGAGGTTCGCTTCACCTCCACCCGCCCCCAGCTCACCGCCCTCGGCCGTCCCTGGTTCACCGAGGAGGCCGCGGTCGAACCCGGCTACGCCGCCGCCGTGGTCACCGCCGCGGCCGCCCCGGTCAATTGGACGCGGCTGGCGCTTTAAGCAGGCTGGCGATGCGGTGCCCGCGCAGCAGCAAGGCCACCGCGGTCAGCCACAGCGACAGCCCCATCACCAGCCCAAAGATGGGGTCCGCCAGCTCGATCCGCCCGCGCATGATCACGCTCACCGCCGCGCATAAAACCAGCTGCGCGCCGGCGGTGAGCAGATAGAGCCGGTCTTCCAGCGCCCGCGCCACCGGAACCAGAAACAACGCGGTGAGAAAGGCAATCACCGCCACCAGCCACCGGTTGCCGCCGGAAGCCGCCAACAGATTGGCCGCCAGGGCGAACGCCCCCACTTCCAGCAGAAAGATCCACCGCAGCCGCCGCGGCGCCGCCGCCTCCTCCCGCGCGGCCAGAGGCTGGCCGGTGAGCGCCAACCCGATGCCGCGCACCACCAGCAGCGAAGCCGGCACGAGCACGCAGGCCACCAGCCACACCCAGCCTTCGCTGTTCAGCGCCGCCACCATCCACAGCCCGCCGAAAAGCCCCAGCGCGATGCTGGCGTAGCCGGCATGCACCACATGCCGCGCCAGCGGCACTCCCGCTCGTGGCTCCGCGCTCATCGCCGCGCCTGCCTTCCCGCCGCCGCCTCCAGCGCCGCGCGCGCCGCCGACAGCACCGTCGTCACCGGAATGTTCTCCATGCAGCGGTGATCAATCGGGCACTGGCGCAGCTTGCACGGGCTGCACTCGATGCCCGGCGCCTTGACAATGCGCAGCTTGCCTGCATCCGCCATGGGAAACGTCTCCTTCTCGTTGGTCGGACCGAACAGCGCCACCACCGGCGTGCCCACCGCGCCGGCCACGTGCATCGGTCCGCTGTCGTTGGCGATCAGCAGATCGGCCACGCTCAGCAAGGCCACCAGGTCCTCCAGCGAGGTCTCGCCCGCCAGGTTCTTGATCTGCTCCGGGTGGGGCGCCAGCATGCGCACCCGCCGCGCCAGCTCCCGCTCGCCGGGCGCGCCGATCAGCAGCACCACCGCGCCTTCCGCGCTCAGCGCTCCCGCCACCGCCGCGTAGCGATCGGGCAGCCAGCATTTGGCCGCCCCGAACGCCGAGCCGGCGTGCAGGGCGATGATCGGCGCCCCCCCGGCCGCCAGCCGCTCCCGCCACTGCGCCTGCAAGCCCGCCGGGGCCGTCAGCGGCACACGCGCCGGCGCCGGCCGTTCCGCCGGCAGGGCCTCCAGGTAACCCGCCCGCCGCAGCAGCTCCAGATAATGGAACGATTCGTGTCCCGGCAGCGAGCCGGGCGCGGGCGCCGGAATCGCCGGATGCAGCAGCCAGCCCCGCCCATCGCGTGCGTACCCCACCCGCCGCCGCGCCCCCAGCCGCAACCCCCACAACGCCGCATGGAACGAGTTGGGCAGCAGAATCACTTCCCGCACCCTGAGGCGCGGCAGGCGGTGAAACCTCGCCGGCAGCGGCTCGACCTCCATCCCCAGCGGCGCCATCCTGTAGATCCCCGCCACCGACGGCCGCGCCAGCACCGTCCACTTCTGTTCCCCGGTGGCGGCGCGCAAGGCGGCCAGCGCCGGCAGGCTCATCACCACATCGCCCAGCCAGTTGGGAGCCAGAATGGCGCCGTTCAGCCTTGGCATCGCTCCCAGGCCAAATCCACCAACGTACGGATTGCGGGTATTTCCATGGCAATTTCCACCACGGTGAGCGGCGTCAAATCACCGGGGGCCAGATGCGCGGCATCCTTGGCGGTGGTCACAAAGCCCGTGGCTCCGGCCTTGCGGGCGGCTTCACGCAGCCGCTCCAGGTCGCGCTGGGTGTAGGCGTGGTGATCGGCGAAGGCCCGCCGCTCCACGGGAACAATGTTCAGCTCCGTCAGCGTCGCCCAGAACGATTCTGGACGAGCCAGGCCGCAAAATGCAAATGGCTTCCCCGGGGGTGCCGGCAGCGGCAGCGCGCGCTTGCGCCCCAGAAACACCGGCGCCGCCGTCCAACGCTGCAGCCGCTCCCGCGCCGCTGCCAGCGTTGCCGCATCCCCGGTCCACAGCACGGCGTGGGCGCGGGCCAGCGCCGACGGCGGTTCGCGCAGCCGCCCGGCAGGCAGCAGCCGGTCCTCGAGGTCGCCGGGCGCCACCAGCACCAGATCAAACTGGCGATGGAGCTGGCGGTGCTGGAATCCGTCATCCAGCAAATGCACCTGGCTGCGAAACCGCCGCTCGCCTTCCAGCCCGGCACGGAACCGGTCGGGATGCACCAGCACCGGCGCCTGCAGGCGGGCCGCCATCAGCTTGGGCTCGTCGCCCACCAGCGCCACATCCGCGGCCCCGGTGGTCGCCACCGCCAGCCCGCGATGCGCCCGCCGGTAGCCGCGCGACAGCACATCGAAAGCTACGCCGCGCCGCGCCAGCTCCTGCCCCAGGGCAATTACCGTGGGCGTCTTGCCGCTGCCGCCCACCCGCAGGTTGCCGACGCTGATCACCGGCCGCGGCAGCCGCGCCACCCCCAACCGCCCCCGGGCATAACCGCGCTCGCGCGCCCGCACCAGCCAGCCAAACAGGGATGCAGCCAGCGCCGCCATGGGCCGGCGCCTAGTCGGCCACGTCGGTCGCCGGCTGGCCTTGCGCACACAGCGGACACTGCTTCGCCGTCCAGTAGTGCGGCTCCAGCGTCAGCAGCTTGAACAGCGGCAGGTCCGCGAAGGTGGCGCAATTCTCAAACGGCTGGTGGACCAGTACCGCCAGCGCCAGCACCGTCGCTCCCGCCGCCTCCACCAACTGCCGCAACTGCGTTAGCTTCCGTCCGGTGCGCAGAATATCGTCCACCAAAATGACCTTCTCGCCGGGATGTATGGTCACAAACTGCCGCAGTTCCAGCGCGCCGCCGTCGGTTTTTTCGGCCCAATAAGTCTGGGAAGCCCGCAGCGCCTCCGCCACCCCAAACGCCACCGGCAATCCCCCCGTGGCCGGCACCACCACGCTCACGTTCGGCACCGCCCGCCGCACCGCATCATCCTTGCGCAGCTTGCGGCTCAGCGCCACGCTCAGCATCTTCGATTCACCGTAGTAGCGCATGGCCAGCGGAATCTGCAGGTACAGATCGGAATGGGTGCCGCTGGCATGGCGGAAATGCCCCTTCCGCAGTGCCCCGGTCTGTTCCAAAAGCATCCGGACTTCAGTCTCGTTGGGAATCAGATCCATGTCGAATCTCCGCAAAACGGCCATTCACATGCTACCACGCAGCTCCCATCCCATTTTGGCATCGCTCCGCAGATTGAGCGCCTTGCGTGACCAACTCTGAATTCGCCTCCCGCTTCCACCGCCAACATGGCCACGCTCACCGCGATATCCGCTCCCTCGGTCGCGACTCCGGGCTCGCTTGCCGCTCCCGATTGTGATCCCTGGTCTTCGCTCGCCTGGACGAACCTCTGGTGGCGCTGTCTGGACCAACGCCGCCGCCTGGTTCCACTTACCCTGCCCGGATCGCCGCGCCTGGTGTTGCCTCTGGTGGCGTCGTCCTGGCGCGGCCTGCGCCGCCTGCAAGGTGCGGGCAGCGACAGTCAGCGTCGCGACCTCGCCTGCCCTCCGGCTGCCTGGCCCGAACTGGCTGCCCATTTGGTGGCCGCGGGGGGCTGGGACTGGCTCGACCTGAACCTTATGCCCGAAGCCACCGCGCACGGCTGGGGCCGGGCGCTGGCCGAACACGGCTGCCGCGTGGCCATTACCGCCTCGGGCCGGCAGCGCTATCTCCCCCTGCATCGCCCCTGGCCGCTGGTCGAGCAGGATTGGACCGCCGCCCTCCGTCATCGCCTCCCGCGGGAAGAGCGCGCCTTGCTGCGCCGCGGCGCGCATCTCGAAACGGTTATCGCGCCCGCGGCCGTCGCCGCCGCCTTCGAGCGTTGCCTTGCCGTCGAAGCCAGCGGCTGGAAAGGCCGCCAGGGCACGGCCATGCTTTCCCGCCCCGCGGTGGCGGATTTTTATCGCCAACTGGTGCGGCAATTGGCAGAGCAGCAGTGCCTGCGTCTTTTTCTGCTGCGATGCGTGGATGAAGTCGTTGCCTTCGATCTCACCGTGGTAACGCCGCGGGGCCTGGCCGGACTCAAAATCGGCATGGCCGAAAGCTGGAAAAAGTGGACCCCCGGGATGGTTTTGCAGCTCTGGGTGCTGCGCGCCGCTCATGCCGGCGGCTGGGGCGAGTACGATTTTCTGGGCGGCGACGACCCCCACAAGGCGGAATGGACACCCCACTTCCGCGCCCTCTGCCGCCTGCAAGCCTTTGCCCCCACCTGGCGCGGTCGCGCCCTGGCCCTGGGACGTGAGCGCCGCCAACGCTGGCGCAGCCAGCCCCATCTCCAGCCGGTTTAAGCCTTGCCCCGCCGCGCCTCCGCCTCCAGCCAGCCTTGGGCCAGGCGCAGCCGCAGCGCCTCGCCCTCGGCAATGGCCGCCGGATCGGTCGCCAACCGCCCCGCGCTGTCGTAGACCAGCGCATACCCTCGCGCCAGGATACGCAGCGGATTGCGTTCTCCCAGCACCGCCGCCAGCTCCTCCAGCCGGCGCCGCCGTCCCGCCTGGCGGGCGCGCCACGCGGCCACCAGCGTCTGCCGCCGCGCCTGCAAACGCCCCCCGGCCGCCGCCAGCACCGCGCGCGGGTCGCGATGGCGGGCGCGGTCGGCCAGACTGTCCGCGTGCCGGCGCAGCAGCGCCAGCCGCCGTCCCAGCAACGCCGGCAGCCGCTGCCCCAACTCATCGGTGCGCTGCCCCCGCCGCCGGAGGCCCTGCCGCAGCGCGTCGAACGCCCGGTGGCGCGCCAAGTCCTGCAAGCGGTGCCGCCGCTGCAGCAGCCGGTAGCGGACACCCTGCGTCAGCCGGCGGCTCCACTCCGCCTGCTCACGCGCGAACTCCGCCCGCGGCCGCACCGCCATCTCGGCGGCCGCGCTGGGTGTCGGCGCCCGCACGTCGGCCACGAAATCGGCGATGGTGACGTCCGTCTCGTGGCCCACGGCGGAGATCACCGGAATGGGGCAGCGCGCCAGCGCCCGCGCCACCACCTCTTCGTTGAACGCCCACAAATCCTCCAGCGATCCGCCCCCGCGCCCCACGATCACCAGGTCCACCCGGTGCGCCGCGCCCTCCGCCTGCGCCCCCAGGTAATCGAGCGCCGCCGCAATCTCGCCCGCCGCCGCCGTCCCCTGCACCGCCACCGGATGGAGCAAAATGTCCAGGCTCGGAAATCGCCGCCGCAGAACGCGAATCATGTCCGCCACCGCCGCTCCCCGCGGCGAGGTGACCAGGCCGATGCGCCGCGGCAGGCGCGGCAGTGCCCGCTTGCGCCCGGGCGCGAACAGCCCTTCGGCCTCCAGTCTTTGCTTGAGCTGCTCGAAAGCCAGCTGCAGCTCGCCCCGCCCCAGCGGCTCGACATGCTCGACGTAGCACTGCAGGTCGCCGCGCGCCTCGTACAGGCTGATGCGCCCCCGCACCCGCACCTGCAAGCCGTCGCGCAGCTTGAACTTCACATACCGCGCCTGCGCCGCGAACATCACCGCCCGCAGTTGCGCCTGCCCGCCCTTCAGGGTGAAGTAGATGTGCCGCGAGGGAGCCTGCTTGCAGTTCGAAACTTCGCCCTCCACCCAGACATCGAAGTACTCCCGCTCCAGGCCCTCGCGCACGCTGGCCAGCAGCGCCGCCACCGTCCACACCCGCCGCTCCCTGCCCCCCGCCCCGAAGCTCAGCTCGATCTGTCCCACACGCTCATTGTGGGGCAATTCGCCCCCGCGGTCCGCCGCCGCCTGCGAGAATGGAGGCGATGCCTCCCGTCCCACCCCCCGGCCGCCTGCTCCGCATCGCCGGCCGCCCGCTGCACGTGCAGCTACAGCCCGCCGCGGCGGGCATCCGCGCCCCCACCGTGGTGCTCGAAGCCGCGCTCGGCGGTTCCTCGCTGGGCTGGGTGTATGTGCAGCGGGCGCTGGCGGGCGAGGTCCCGCTGCTCAGCTACGATCGCGCCGGCCTGGGCTACAGCGCCGCCGGTCCGCTGCCCCGCGACCTGCCGCGGCTGATCGCCGATTTGGAGGCGGTCCTCGAGGCCACCGCCGCCGCCCCTCCTTATCTGCTGGTGGGCCACTCCTTCGGCGCGCTGATCGTCCGCCAGTTTGCCGCTCTTCACCCCCAGCTGACCGCCGGCGTCATCCTGGTGGACCCGCCCTGGCTGGAGGAGTGGTGCCATCCCAATGCCGAAAGCCAGGCCAAGCTGATGAGCGGCATCCGGCTCTCGCGCCGCGGCATGTGGGCGGCGCGCTGTGGGATCGCCCAGTTCGCCGCCTGGCTGGTGGCCACCGGGGCGCTGAAGTGGGCGGCGCGGTGCGCCACCCTGGTCAGCGGCGGCAAGCTGCGCACCGCCGAAGACTTCAACTTCACCCCGGCCACCAAACTTCCCCCCGAACTCAAACCCGCCATGCGCTGGTTCTGGAGCCGCGCCCGCTTCTACCAGGCCCTCGCCAGCCAGATGGAGTCGCTGCCCGCCGCCGCCCGCGCCATCGCCGCCGCTGCCCCGCTGGGCGACATCCCGCTCACCGTCCTCTCCGCCGCCGACACCCCCGCCGCCCAGCGCGCCGAGCATCAACGCCTGGCCGCCGCCGCCGCCCGCGGCCAACACCGCGTCGCCCAGGCCAGCGGCCACTGGATTCCGCTGGAAGAACCGGACCTGGTGGTCGCCGCCATTCGCGCGCTGCTGCCACAGTCGGCTTCGCCCGCGGCTCGCAGGCTATAATGCCCTTATGCGGGTGCTCATGGCAGCTTGCTGCGCCGCCCTCCTGCTCACTCTGGCAGCGCCCAGCCCGGCGGCGGCACAGAACCAAAGCAAGAAGAATCAGGTCAGCTCGGTCCGCATCACCGTCACCGTCGTGGACCCCGGCGGCAACCCGGTGCAGAACGCCGGCGTGGTCCTGCGTCAGGAAAGAGTCCGCAACCGCATCCCCAAGGATCCCTTCAACGTCGAGATCCACACCAATGAGCATGGCCAGGCCTCGGTCAGCGGCTTCGAGCCCGGCATCGTGCTGGTGCAGGTCATTGCCCACGGCTTCCAGACCTGGGGCCAGGGATTTATCATGGAGCACGCCGATGAAGCCGTCCACGTCAAGCTCGACCCGCCGCAATCGCAGGTCACCATCTACGGCAAGAAGAAAAAAGGGGGCGGCGGCGGCCGCTAAGCGCCGGCCGCTGCGCTGGGATCTGCATCTGCTGGCCCAGCAGTTGGCGGCGCCGGCGGTGGCGCCGCGCCTGGCACGCCTCGTGGCCGCCTATCGCCGGCGCCCTTCGCCCACCGCCGCGGCCCGGCTATTGCTCGGCGCCCGCGACCTTTACCTCATGGCTGCTGCTACTGGGTTAACGGAATAATCACGCTGCCCAGCGCACCCGAAACCGCATCCTGGGCGATGACGTGCAGCGACACCGAGCCCGGCGCCAGATCAATCATCTGCTGAAAGCGCAGACCGGTCTTCAGATTGTGCTGGTACACCGCCTCGGTAAAGTCGAGGTTCAAGGTGATGCGCCCTGACTGCAGCGGCTTGCCGGCGGCATCCTCGGCCACGGTCTCGATCACCAGCGTGCCGGTGCGCTGGCCGTTCGCCTGGGCAATGCGCATGGACTGGATGCCGACTGTGGCGTCCAACTCGAGGCCCTGGCCGGTATGCACCAGATGGCCCTCCACCGGCAGCGCGCTCGCCTCCAACGGGCTGCGCAAGGCGGCATCGAGGCCGGCCTCCAGTTCCGCCACGCTGCGCGGCGAATCTCCGTGGGCATCCTTGAGCGCCCAGTAGCCGTGGGGATAGCGCGCCTCCAGGTGCTTGCCGTGTACCTTGACCTCGATCTGGTGGAAGCGGTTGTCCAGCGCCGCCGCGTCCACGTAAAATCCCAGCGTGTAGCTGGCTTCCGAGTCGGTGGCCGCCGTGTGCAGGGCGCCGGCGATGTCGTTGGAGTTGATGAAGGCGCGGCCCCCGGTTTCCCGGGCAATGTCCTCGAACACCGGCAACTCTTCCGGCTGGCTCCGCAAAACGGCGCGAAAACCAGGCGCATAATTGTCCCCAAACTGCAAGTCCCAGGCCATCAGTCCACGCGCATCCACCGGATACACGGCAATGTTGTCACGCCCCAGCGCCGCCTCCACGATCGCGCCCGACAGCGGCGGGCGCGTCAGGATCCACACCAGGCTGATGCGCCCCGGCAACCCCGCCAGATGCTGGGCGATGGAATGCAACGCCGGCACCGTGCCCTGGATTTGCCGCGCATGGACCATAACGTTCATGTACTGCCGCTCCTCCTGGAGGACGAGGCGGTTGAAGTTGCCGGACACGTCGGCGGTGAGATTGGCGCTGTCCGTTCCCTGCAGCGTCGCGGGGCCGTAGGCTTTGAGCGCCGCCAGTAACTGTTGCCGGTCGGTGGTGAAGTCCGACAGCACCCGTAGCCGCTCATCCAGACCATACAAGGCCACCGTCAACCCCGGCGGCATCTTCTCCAAAAATTGCAGCGCGCCGTGCTTGGCCATGGCAAACGACAGGCTCGAGGTCCAGGCCGGTGTGCCTGTGCCGACGGCGCGTTGGGTGCCATCCGCGCTGTTGATGGCGTCCAGCAGCACCACCACCATGTTGTTGGTCCGCGCGCGCGTATTGCTGAATTTCGTGACCGCCGGCGGTGGCGCCGTCGCGCCCGCCTCCGTTGCGCCGCTCGCATCCGAGGCCGCCGCGGCCGCGCGCACCGTGGCGCTGTCGGCCGAAAAAACCTGAATCTTGCGCGGCTTGCCGTTTTCGCTGATGGTGAAGTCGCCCGCCGTCAGCCCTTCGACCGGACCGTCGCGGCCATCCACTACAACGTTGATCTGCACCAGCCGGGTGTTGGTGCGAAAAACGAACGGCGCCTTCTTTTGCTGGGCCGCCGAGGATAACAGCAACAGCCCCACGGTCCAACTCACCGACCACCACCGTGCCATGGCCACAGTATGCGTCAGCCCCGCTCCGCCGCCGCTTGAATACAAAATCCATTGCGCCCGTCTTACCGTGCGGTAAGATGGAGCCAGCAGCAGCCGCCTGCGCGACATGGAAACCTTTAACTGCCCTTATTGCCAATCCGCCATCATCGGCGTCAGCCCCGCCGCGCGAGCCTTTGTGTTCAACGTGGCGGTGCGCCAAGTGGTCAAGGATGCACCGGCCTTGCGCGCCGGCGACGTGCTCGTGGTTGTGGACTCAACCATTCATCCCGAGGATCATGCCATCCATCGCTGCGATGATCCCCAGGGGACGCAAGTCGTGAAGTGGTTCCAGCACCATGCCACCGAGGCCTACTCGGCCATCAATTCCGCCATTCGGCGCAGCATTGACGCTCAAGCGGAAGTACACTCTTGAGCAGCTATGGCCATCGCTGAAGAACTGCTGAAGATTCTCGTCTGCCCCGCCGACCACGCCCCGGTGCGCCTGGTGCAGGAGGGCGCGGGCCTGCAGTGCGATCAATGCCGGCGGATCTACCCCGTCCGTGACGACATTCCGGTGATGCTGATCGAAGAAGCCAGCGACAGCTCACCCGCGCGTGACTGAAATCCTCCCCAGCCTGCCTCCCGGCGCCGCGGTGGCGCTGCTGCGGCTGCGCAGCCTGGGCGATACCCTGCTGCTCACGCCGGCGCTGGCCGCGCTCCACCAATGGCGGCCGGATCTGCGGCTGGTGGTCTTGGTGGAACCGCGCTTTGCGCCGGTGCTGGCCGGCAATCCTGATCTGGCGCAGGTGATCGAAGTACCGCGCCACGCTCCCGGACGTCTGGCGGCGCTGGCCGCGCTGCGGCGGGAGCAGCCGCAGGTGGTGCTCGGGCTGCACGGCGGCACGGCGGCGGCCTGGCTGGCCTGGGGATGCGGCGCGCCGGTGCGCGCCAGCTTTGCGGGATTGCGGCACGGCTGGGCTTACAACCGCGCCATTGCGGTGGACCGCGGCCTGCACACGGTGGCGCGCAACGCGCGCCTGCTCGAAGGGCTGGGCATGCCCGCGGCATCTCTGGGTCCGCTCCGGCTGTTTCCCTCCGCATCCGTGCGCACCCTGATTCGCCGGCGCCTTCTGGCGCAGGGCGTCCGCGGCCGCTTCGCCTACCTCTCCACCGAGGCGCGCGAGCCCGAGCTGCGCTGGCCCCTGGAACACTTCGCCGCGCTGGCCGCCTGGCTGCAGCGCGAACACGGCCTGCGCGCGGTGCAGGCCAGCGCTGGCGCCGTGCAGCCGGTCAAGGGTGCGGTCGTGCTGGATGGCACCACGGTGGAGGAGCTGATCGCGCTGGAAGCCGAGGCTGCCTTCGTGGCCGGCAACGACGGCGGCCCCATCCACATCGCCGCCGCGCTCGGCAAGCCGGTGTTCGTCGCCTACTCCACCACCGACATCCCCGTCTGGACCCCCTGGCAAACCCCCGCCCGCTGGCTGCAGGCCCACCCCCTCTCGGATTTGTCCCCCGAAGCCGCCCGGCAGGCTTGCGCCGAACTGCTGGAGGCGGCCGCCGCCGGGGTTACTGCTCAACCTTGAGCACGGCCAAAAACGCCTCCTGCGGAATCTCGACCTTCCCCAGCCGCTTCATCCGCTTCTTGCCTTCCTTCTGC
>JBQCEU010000242.1:0-3504 GCA_051959955.1 Terriglobales bacterium
CGTCCCTGGCAGCCTTGGAGAGCGGGCGGCGCGGCGCAGCCGGACTTCCCAAGCCACCCGCGCTCCCTGCGCGAAGCTCCCGCCGCCTCTTCGGTAGATGCCGCGCCGGGGCAGAGGGGCCCCCGGCGCGGCGTCCCTGGCGGCCTTGGAGAGCGGGCGGCGCGGCGCAGCCGGACTTCCCAAGCCACCCGAGCCCCAGGCACGAAGCTCCCGCCGCCTCTTCGGTACATGCCGCGCCGGGGCCGCGGGGCCCCCGGCGCGGCGTCTCTGGCGGCCTTAGAGAGCGGGCGGCGCGGCGCAGCCGCGCCGGGCGCCCGCGATCTAGAAAAGCGGCGCTATATAGTCCTTGACCTGGTCGGCGGTGAAGGGCTTGCGGATGAAGCCCTGCGCCCCCAGGCTGAGGGCCTCCGCCACCTGGCTTTCCCCCGCCTGGCTGCTGATGAAGATGAAGGGCAGGGTGCGCGTCCCCTCGCCCTCGCGCAGCCGGCGCAGCAGGTCCAGCCCGCTCACCTCCTCCAGCTTGATCTCGGCCAGCACGATGTCGGGATGGTGCTGCTCGATCGCCGCCAGCGCCTCGGTGCCGTTGGAGGCTTCCACCACCTGCTGCAACTCCAGCCCGGCCAGATGCAGCGACCGCTCGATGACGCGGCGCATCACCGTGGAACCGTCAACGATGAGGACGGTTTTACTCATCGCAGAGCCGGACCTCCGGCCGTGCGGCGCGGCCGCGGCTGGCTGCCCGCCCATTGCCGCGCCAGGCGGACGTGTTCGCGCTGCTGCAGCAGCCGTTCGGCGGTTTCGACCAGCGCCCGCTGCACGGTCTGCAGCACGGGAAGCAGCCGCCGCAGATGACAGGCGTAGAGATTCTGCTCCTCATGCGGATGCGGGCGCGCATCCAGCCACGCCTGGCCGCGCTGCAGCAGGCTCTGCAACTGGCCGCTGCGCTCGGGCGTGTACCAGACAGCCGGGTCATGGGCGTGCGCCTGCAGACCCTCCCAGAACTGCGACCACTCGCGGTCGAGGTCCGCCCAGGCGATCTCGCTCGGGTTGGGGGTCAGGCACTCCATGCCGCTTGCACCGGCGGCGCCGCCGCCGGCCTCGCCTCCACCTCGCGCCAGGCGTTGAGAATCGCCGAGAACTGCTGCAGCAGCTCGCGCACCGGCTCTGGGTCTTTTTGGAAGCCGGCCTGCACAATCAGCCGTTCCGCCAGCTGATAGAAGCGGTCGAAATTGCGCGCCACTTCCCCGCCCTGCTCGAAGTTCAGTGCGCCCTTCAGCTCCCCCACGATCGCCAGCACGCGATGGCTGGCCTGGGTGCGCGCCTCGATTTGCCGCGGGCTATCCGGGTCGTTTTCCATCGCGGCCAGCGCCCGCCGCAAGTCCACCACGGCGGCCTGGTATAGCAGCACCACCAGACCGACCGGGGTGGCGCTTTCGATGGCACGGCGTTTGTAGGCAGTGGCTGGGTTCATGCGCCAAGGGATCCTAGCTGCGATTGAATTTGGGCAAGTTGGGTGGGCAGGTTCTGAATGGTCACCGCCACGCCGCTGTACACCTGCATAAGCTGTTGCTCCTGCGAATCCAGCCGCGCCTGAAAGTCGGCGATCTGCTGGTTGAGGTCGGCCGTGGACTGCGCGATGCCCTGCTGATCCACGGCGATGGGACTGGCCACCGGGTCGGTCATGTTGAGCAGGTTGTTGTCAAAGTTCTGGGCAAAGCCGGCGGGCGATACCTGCTGGAAGAGGTTCTGCACGGCGGAGAAGTTCGAGGCCATGGCGGCGTTCAGGGACGAGGAGTTGATGCTCAGCGTGCCGTCGTCGTTCATGTCCACGCCGATCGAAGCCAGGTTGACGTAGCCGCTGTTGCCGCTGATGGAAAAGGCGGCATTGCCGAGCAACTGCTGCTGCAGGTCCATGACGGTGGTGTCGCTGCCCAGCGGCCCGGTGGACTGGGTGGTGGGGTCGTACTTGAACTGCGTGTTCAGGCTGCCGATCACCTGGTTGTAGGCGTTGACGAAGTTGGTGATGGCGGTGGTCGCCTGGGTGGTGTCGGGCGCGACGGTGATGGTGGCGCCGGCGGCATCCGTGCCCGTCAGGTTGATGGTTACGCCCTGCACAACGCCGGTCACGGTGTTGCTGGCGCTCGCCAGGGCAATGCCGTCCACGGAGAAGCTGGCGTTCACTCCGGTGACCGCCTTGGTGAAGCTCACCCCGGTGGTGTTGCCGGAGATGGTGAGATCACCGGCCGCCCCGCTGCTGTTGCTCACCAGACCCAGGCGGGCGCCGTTGGCGTCGGTGATCACGCTGGCCGTCACCCCCAGGTTCTGGGAGTTGATGGAAGCCGCCAGGGTGTTGAGGGTGTCGTTGGTGGAGTCCACCGTGATGGTGGTCGCGGTGCCGCTGCCCACCTGCAGGGTGAAGCTGCCGGTGGCAAAGGTGGTGTCGCCGTTGGCCAGGGTGCTGCTGTAGGCCGAACTGGTCGTGGCCAGATTGTTGACCACCACCGTGTGCGAGCCGGCGGCGGCGGTGGAATCGGCGGTCGCGGTGGCCACGCCGGAGTTGCTGCTGCTGGCCGTCTTGGCGGCCAGCGCCCCCTGGAAATCGTTCAGGGCGAACACCGCCGTTTGCAGGCTCTGCAACTGCGTGCTGATGGTGCCCAGCGCCGTCGCCTGGTCGCTCAGGGTGGACACCTGCTGCTGCATCAACTGCTCGGGGCCCTGCTCCGACTGGATGATGGACTGCACGTACTGCTGAGCGTTGAAGCTGCCCGTGCTGGTGGCGCCGGCAACGCTGCCCACGCCGGTGGCGGATGTGCCCATGTTCAACCTCCTTGCAAACCACGGTGGCCGACCGCCCCTTCCCACTGGTGGAAAGAAGCCGCCGGCCTCCGCTTCCGCCGCCGCGCCCAACCGCGGCGCGGCGGCCATTTACGCGGCTGGGTTGAGCCGCGCGCCTGCTCTCCCAACTACTGCAACAGCCGCAGAACCACCTGCTGCGCCGAGTTGGCCTGCGCCAGAGCCGAAATCCCGGTCTGGTTCAGGATGCTCAGCCGCGACAGGTCGCCCACCGCGGACGGGATGTCGGCGGCCATGATGCCGTTTTCCGCCGAGGTCAGGTTCTGCACCTGGGTGCTGACGACGTTCGACGCCGCCTGCAACTGGTTGATGGTGGCGCCCACCTCGCCGCGCTTGCTGGCGACGTTGGTGATGGCGCTGTTGATGTCGGTCAGCGCCGTCTGGGCGTTGGCCGAAGTGGTCAGATCGTCGCCCGACAGGTTGGCCGTGGTCAGGCCCGAGGTCGAACCGCCCTGGATGTTGCTCGAGCTCAGCGTCCCCACGTTCAGCGCGATGGAGTAGCTGTTGTTCGAGTCGCTCAGGAAGATCGACGTGGTCGAACCCACAAACACGGTGCTGCCGTTGAAGGTGGTGGTGCTGCCGATGGTGTCGATTTCCGTCTTGATCTTGCTGAACTCATTGTCCAGCGCGGTGCGCTGCGTGGTGGTGACC
>JBQCEU010000243.1:0-4562 GCA_051959955.1 Terriglobales bacterium
CGGGCATCTGGGTTCGCCGCTCCAGCGAAGTGCCGAACACGTTTAGGATAGCAAAGCGCGGCGGGCGGTCAGCGCACCCGCAGGCGCCAACCGCGGCCGCCATGGGGGGGAGTGAGGCGCACGAGGTAGACGGCGCCCTGCCTGCACCCACTGTTGCGAGACGCAGGAATCCCGCCGGCCATATCAGATTTACGATGACGCCCTTTGGCCCAGCGATCATCATCCCATCGGCAAGTCCACCTGCTTCATTCCTGGCCGCCTCGACGACCACGACCTGCTGGGCACGGACTACGCCGGCTCGCTGACATCCCTTCCCGGCGCCTTCCGCAAAGCGCTGCTGGAAGGATGCTGGGATGTCTACGAGGGCCAGTACTTTGATCACTGGAACCCGCAAGTCATGACCATGCCGCGGGCCCAGATGCCGGTCGAGTCCTGGTGGCCGCACTGGGTGGGCATTGACTATGGCTTCCAGGGCAGTCAGGCGGCCGCCTATTTGCTTTGCAAATCGCCAGCCAGTCCGGAGTTCCCTTCCGGCCGCACTTATGTGCTGGAGGAGTATACGGCGCAGCATCAGCCTGCCGCCGACTTCGCCCGAGAGTTGCAGCGGCGCTTTGCTGACGGCGCGCGCAAGATCGTGGGCTGGTATCTGTCACCCGATGCCTGGAACCAGCACGGCGATGGCCATAGCCTGGCCGACCAGATGATGGCTGTCACCCGCCTCGGCTTCGAGCCGGCCAGCAACGATCGTATCGGCGGCGCCATGCTGCTCTATTCGCAATTGGACCGCGGGGACCTGATTATTGCGACCGGTTGCCGGCAGCTCTGCGAATCGCTGCCCACTCGCATTCACGATCCCGGGCGGCCCGACGACATCTTGAAGGTCCACGGCGATCCGCTCGATGACTGCCTGGACGCTCTGCGCTACGCGCTTTACAGCTACATCGGACCGGCGCGCAAGCCGGCCGCGGCCGGCAGAACGGAAGTCATTACGGCAGCCGATCCCACCGTCGCCATGGTGCAGCGCCGTCTGGCGGAGGAGCGGTGGCAGCAATCCAGCCGCGCCGCCCGCTATTTACCCCGCGGCCGCGGCCGGTAAGAGTCGCGATGCTGGGGCAGCGGCAAGAGGCCCGGCTCAATCACAGCCATGCCGGGTTCCCCAGGTTGTGCCCGGTCCCGCGACGACCAGCTTGGCAGCCAGCAGCTCCGCTTCCAGCGACGCCGATTCCAGGGCTGCAGCCACTGCCGGTATCGCGTCGGCTGAACGCCGCACGATCATTACCACTGCCGGCCCGGCACCGCTGAGTGCACAACCGAGAATGCCATTCTGGCTTACCAGCGGCGCCAACGCGGGAAGCAGAGGGCACAGGGCGGCGCGGTAGGGCTGGTGCAGGCGGTCCTGCATGGCATGGGCCAGCAGCTCTTCCCTGCCCTGCTGCCAAGCCTGCAACAACAGCGCGGTGTTCTGCAGATTTACCGTTACATCGGCGCGGCTGTACTGCGCAGGCAGTACCCGGCGGGATTCCGATGTCGCCAGCGCCTGCGGAGGCACGGCCAACAGCAGCTCCCACTGACCTCCGGCAGGCACGCGCAGCCAGCGCGCCGGATTGCCTTCGCCGCCGTCCTGTGCCACAACCAAGCCGCCCCACCAGCAAGCGGCGACATTGTCCGGATGCCCCTCGCTGCGAACCGCCTCCTCGAAGATGCGCTGCGCCGGCCAGCCCAGGCCGCCAAAGTGCGAGGCGAGAGCCACGCCGGCCAGCCGTGCCGCTGCCGACGAACCGCAGCCTTTGCCGATAGGGATTCCATTTTCCAGCCGCAGCTCCAGTGGGACAGCCGGCAGGCCATGGCGGGCCAGGATCCCGCTATAGACGTTCACGATCAGGTGGTCGTCCAACCGCGCACACAACTCCGCCTCGCGGCCCATGGCTTCGACCCTCCAGGAGCGCGAAGCCGTGGCGGTAAGCCTGAGCCAGCTATCCCAGGCCAGGGCGGCGGTGTCAAAAGCCGGACCAAGATTCGCCGAGGTGGCCGGCAGGGCGATGTGAAACGCAGTCGTCACAGACTTTCCAGATAGCGCAGCACCGCTCCGCCGTCCGCCTCCAGTTCCACCGCCGCGCGCGGTGTCGCGACACCGGCGATCTCGCCGCGAAAATACGCCAGAGTGTAATCCGGATCCTTGAGTCCATGCCCGGTGAGCAGCAACACCACGGTTTCGCCGGGCCGGATAAAGCCCTGCTTCGTCAGCCGCCGCGCACCAGCGAAGGCCGCCGCCGAGGCGGGCTCGCAGGCAACACCGGCACGCCCCAACCAGGCTTTGGCGTTCGCAATTTCAGCTTCAGCGACGTCCAGACACGTCCCGCCGGTGTTTTGCAGCACGCGAACTGCTTTCTTCCACGAAGCCGGGTTGCCGATGCGGATGGCGCTGGCCCGGGTTTCCGGTTTGAGCGGCACAAGCTCACGGCCCTGCGTTTCACGCCAACTGCGGGCCAGCGGATTGGCGCCTTCTGCCTGAACGATCGAGATGCGCGGCATGCGCTCAACGAAGCCCTGCGCGCTCATTTCCAGAAAGGCCTTGCCCAGCGCGGAGGCATTGGCCAGATTGCCGCCGGGCACGACCACATGCTCGGGCACCTGCCAATCCAATTGCTCCAGAATTTCGATGGCGGTCGTCTTCTGTCCCTCCAGCCGATAGGGATTGACCGAATTGACGAGGCAGAGAGGCAGATGCGGCAGCAACTCCGTCAAGACACGCACGCAGCCGTCGAAATCGGTCCGCAATTGACAGGTGACCGCGCCGGCGTCGATGGCCTGGGCGAGTTTGCTCCAGGTAATGTGGCCGGCCGGTACCAGCACCAGGCTGCGCATCCCGGCCCGCGCGGCGTAGGCAGCCATGGAGGCGGAAGTATTTCCCGTCGAGGCACAGGCCACCCAGTCATGGCCGGCGGCGCGCGCCTGCGATACCGCGGCGGTCATACCCGTATCCTTGAAGGAACCAGTCGGGTTCATGCCTTGATGCTTGGCCAACAGCCGCACGCCCTCCATGCTCCCGGCGCAAACCGGCAGCTCGTAAAGCGGCGTGTTCCCTTCCTGCAGCGTGACGGCCGCTGCCGGCGAACTGAGGATGGGCAACAGCTCGCGAAAGCGCCACACACCGCTGCGATCCTCGGCCGCCAGACTCGTCCGCCGGGAGCGCCACAATGCCTTCCAGGCAGCGGGCGAATTCTCACTCAGCCACGCCTGCGGGAAAGCGAGTTCCAGCAACTCGCCGCATTCCGAACAACGCCACTGCGCTCCGGCCTGCGCGGGTGCCCGGCCGCAGCCGATGCAGCGCAGATAACTGGGTCCAGATTGGCTCGGTGCCGCAGGCATGGGCAATTTTAAACGAGGGCTGTGCCTGCCGCGGTATCGGCGATCACATAAAGCTGGTTGGCGTTGCGCAGAAGGCTGGCGGGCACTTGCCGGTGGATTGGTCCTTGCAGAGCGGCGCCCAGCACGGCTGCCTTTTCGGCGCCCCGTACCAGCAAAACGATGGCGCGCGCATCGAGGATGGTCGCGATGCCCATGCTGACCGCGCAGTGAGGCCGGAAGTTGAACTTCCAGTACGCCGCATTGGCCAGGGCCGTGGCCGGGCTCAGTGGCACGGCTCGCGTGCGCGCGGCGGGATCCGAACCGGGCTCATTGAAGGCGACATGGCCGTTCGCGCCCAATCCAAGAAGCTGCAGGTCACAGCCTCCCCAATCGCGCAACTTGGCTTCAAAGCGGGCACAGGCAGCCTCAATACCGCCGCTCTGCCAGGGCATGCGCAAGATGCGTTCGGAGGGAATACCGAGCGGCTCCAGCAGCTCGCGCTGCAGCCATCCCCAGGAACTCACTTCTTCCGACGGCGGATCGAGGTATTCATCCAGCATGACGACCCGCATGGCATGCGGATCCCACTCGCCCGCAGCGACCCGGCGGCGCAACTCGGCGTAGAGCGGCAGCGGCGTGTTGCCGGTCGGCAAGCCGACGAGTGCGGACGGGCTTTGCCGTACAGCCTCTCCCACTCGATCGGCAGCGGCCGCCGCCCATTGTTCCGAGGGGAGTATCTGGATTCTGATCATGATGAACGCCCGTGTATTGACACGGCTTCAAAAGAGGCTGCATACTGAACTCGACAATTAAATAGCCCGATTCAGTACCCCTGAATCTTATCAAGAGTGGCTGAGGGAACAGGCCCGATGACGCCACGGCAACCGGCTTCGCAACGGCGGAGCGACGAGGTGCCAATTCCTGCCCGCAAGGGAAAGATGAGACGGGGCTGCGCCAGCAAAGCCAGCCGTATTCCCGTACCCTCTTCCCATCCGGAAGGGGTTTTTTATTGGGCGGGAGGCAGGCTGAACATGAGCTTTGAATTGGGATTGCGTTGCCGGGATTGCGGGAAAACGTTCGCTGCGCAGCCGTTGGCGGGCTGCGACGAATGCTTTGCACCGCTGGAGGTCACCTACGACTTGCAGGCGATTGGCCGGGCGGTGCGGCCGGAGCAATTGCAGCAGCGGCCGCAGAACCTCTGGCGGTATCGGGAG
>JBQCEU010000244.1:0-5424 GCA_051959955.1 Terriglobales bacterium
CGGGCATCTGGGTTCGCCGCTCCAGCGAAGTGCCGAACACGTTTAGGATAGCAAAGCGCGGCGGGCGGTCAGCGCACCCGCAGGCGCCAACCGCGGCCGCCATGGGGGGGAGTGAGGCGCACGAGGTAGACGGCGCCCTGCAGCAGGCGGTCGGGTGAGGGACACGCCGAGCGGGAATCGGCGTGACGGTACATGGCGCCCAGCAGGCGGCGGCACAGCCAGCGCCAGGGCCAGGCACGCTGCCGGGTCAGCCAGCATGCCCACCAGGCGCACGCATCCGCTTGCAGGCCGGCGAGAACGCACGCCGGCGGCAGGCGGCACAGGGCGCGCCACAGCCGCCAGCTCTCACACCACGCGGCCCGGCGGTCCCGGCAGGTCTGGAGGCGCTGGGGCATGCCTGTTGGAAGCCCCTGCCGGCGGCGGCGGTGCGGCAATGACCCGTCAAACGATTGAGGGCGGTGTGTCGCAGTGAGTGCCGGGCACGATTTTGTAACAGAAATGTGGGTGGGGCATTCACCAACCTGGCGACCCTTGCGGCGCCTCTAAGCCTGTGTACGCACGACAAGCAGCGGCCGCGCAAGCAGGCCACCGGGCAGCCCGCCGGAATCGAGGGTGCGGTGAGTCGCCAGGACGGGCAGACGTGTGGCTCTCCGGGGATGGGACATGGCTCAGGGACGCATGGAAATTGAACAAGAGCCGGGAACCTTCGTTTCCGGCGCTCGA
The DNA here is from genome assembly GCA_051959955.1 of Terriglobales bacterium. Classification (GTDB taxonomy): domain Bacteria; phylum Acidobacteriota; class Terriglobia; order Terriglobales; family SCQP01; genus SCQP01. The sequence continues at coordinate 724 of JBQCEU010000244.1, forward strand.
GCGCGCTGGCTGATTCAGGCCCGGCGCGCGCAACCAGCCGGACCGGGCAAGCTGCGCCTGCTGTGCGCGCCGCCGCAGCCCGCAGCGGCGGACCGAACCGAGCGAATGCGCTGGTCTTCCTACTCCAGCACCGGAGTGCGGAACTGCAGCGGCAAGGCGTGGCTAAAGGGCTATCACATGAACGGCGCTGCCATGAATCGAGCCGCGCGATGAATAGCAGGCGGACCAGGCCGTGGTACAGATGGCTGTTGTGGTTGGGACTGGCGGCAGGCGTTCACGCGCAAACCACCGGCTGGCTGTCCGGCAGGCTGCAACTGCCCAGCGGCCTGGGAGTGAGCAACGGCACGCTGCTGCTGCAACTCTCGCAGCAGGCCTACCTTGATGCCGGATCCCAAGTGGCTCCGGCCCAGGTTAGCTGCTACACCTCGACCGATGGGACGGTGGTGGGGCTGCCCAACCCCGGCGCGGCGCCGGTGGTGAACCCCTTCCCCGGCATTGGGACGCTGCCGGCGGCCACCTACTTCGTCGAGACCGTCTACACCGGGGCATCTCCCAGCGGGGCGCGGAGCCTGGTATCGCCGGAGGCCCAAGTAACGCTTTCCTCGACCGGCAACCTGGTCGTGACCGCGCCCACCGTGCAGCCGACCACGGCCACCGGCTACGCCGTCTACATCGGGACCAGCTCGGGCACGGAGACGCTGCAGGGCACGGTGACGGGGTGGAGCGATTACACCCAGTCCGTGCCGCTGACCAATGGCGCGGCCCAGCCGGGCACGAATAACAGCCAGTGCCAGTTGTACTTCAACGACACCATGATTCCCAGCTACACCTACTACGAGGCCACGCTGGAGGACGCCGCGGGGAACGTCGAACCTGGCTTTCCCCGTGGCTGGTACCTGTACGGCCTGCAGGCGGACGTGGGCAAGCTGACGCCGCTGGCCAGCAACCCGGCGGTGGCGTTTCCGATGCCGGTGCTCCAGAACCCGGTGAACCCGCTGGTGGGCCAGAGCGTGTTTTCGGTGCTGAACCTGAACGGCCTGGCGGTACACGCCACCTCCAACTTAGGCCCCGGCTACTTCGGTCTTTTCTGGAACGGCGCGCTGCCGGCGGTGAACGGAGTGCTGGGGGTATGGACGCCGAACGCCGCCATCACCATCCAGCGTCTCGACCTGAACGCGCAAACCGCCGGGGCGGGCGGCAGCAGCGGAACCGGCATCAGCCTGTCGGACGGCACCACCACCTGCACCTGGACAGGCATGCTGGCCGGCGGGGCGACCAGCGGCACGGCGGCCCATCCGCTGGTGGGCTGCCAGTTCAACGCCGGGGTGCCGATCACCATCCGGGTCTACAGCGACGACCACACCACGGCGCCGCAGAACCTGAACCTGACGATTGAGACCACAGGGAGTTAACGCATGAAGATTTTCAACAGCATTGGTCACTTCTTCGCCTGGGTTTTCCACACCGGTCTGCCCCAGGCGGAACAGGCGGTTATCAACGTCGAGCAGGCGGCGGCCTCGCCGCTGGCGGGCGCCATCGCCCAACTGCTGGGCAGCAAGGGCGCGGCGGTGCAGAACGGCATTGAGGCCATCGCCGGCGACGTGCTCCATGCCTTCGGGGCGGCCGGGGCGGCGATCGGAGCCAGCGGACTGAATGTCAGTTTCGACCAGGCCACCGTGGAGGCGATCAAGACGCTGTACGGAGATTTGGCGGAGCTGTTCGGCAAGCCGGCAGCGGCAGGGACCGCGGGGGCGAAGTAGCCATGGCAGCCGTGATCGAGGCGGGAATGCAGACGCAAGCGCCGATGTTGGAGATTGCCGCGCTGGAGGCGCGCCTGCAGGACGCGGTGCGCGAACTGGAACGGCTACGCCAATTGGCGGCGGGAGCGCTGGATGGGCCCCAGGCGGCCGCGAACGATTGGACGCTGGATGCCATGCAAGGCGAGCTGCACGGTCCCGACGGGTTGCAGCTGCGCCTCACCGCCAGCGAAGTCAAGCTGGTGGACTTGCTGCTGCGGGCCCGGGGACGGGTGGTGCCGCGCGCGGCGATGCTGCTGGCCTTGGGCTACGGCACGGGCGCGACCCAGCAGGCGCGCAACGTGGATACACATGTAAAGCGATTGCGGGACAAGTTGGAGGCCTGCGGCGTATTGGCCGATCCGATCGAAACCGCCCATGGCTTCGGCTACCGATGGAAAGGAAGTGAACCATGCCAGTGACACGGCTCATTGCCCTGAATGGCAGCGCGGGCGCGTTTACCGCCATACCGGCCGCCATGGCTGCGCGGGCGGTGCAGATCGTCGAGGATGACTCGGTGGCCGGACAGGGGCTGGAGGCCCAGTTCCCCGGCGACGGCTACACCACCACCGGCACTTATGCGGCCGGCACGCCGATCAGCATCGTGGGCCCGGGGCGCGACGGCCTGGCAGGCCTTCCGGAGCAGAATGCGGCGAATCCTGGCGCCTTCAACCACCGCGCCGCCGACGTGTACTGCAAGCTGCGCTCGGCGACCGCCACGGCCACCACGGTGCGCGTGGTGGAGACGGAGAGCGACGAACAATGAGGCGGCTTCTTTTGAGCTTGGCTTTGCTCGGCTGCGTTGCGGCGGCGCAACAGGTGTCTGGCGGCGGCGGCAGCGGCAACGCCACCAAGCTGCAGGGGGTGCCGGTTTCCAAGACGGCGCCCAGCAACGGCACCTGCCTGGTCTACAGCTCCGGCACGGGAAACTGGCAGGCATCGAGTTGCGCGGGGACGGCTTCCACGGCCTGGAGCGCGCTGACTTCGGGCACCAACACCGCAGCGGCCATGGTGGTGGGGACGGGGGCGAGCCTCGCGACGACCGGAGCCGGCACGATTGCCGCGACGACCGTTCCGGCCGCGGGGTTGGGGGCGGGCACCATCGGCAACAGCACCACCGGCAACGCGGCCACCGCCACGGCCTGCGCCTCGACGAACGGCTGCTGGCCCTACCAGGGAGCCTACGGCAAGCCCACCTCGCTGGACCTCGGCAACGCGACGGATCTGCCGTTCACGGCGCTGCCGGCGCTGCCCTGGACCTGCAGCGCGGGGTTGGGCGATGGCCTGAACGCCATCGCCGCCGGAACGTACCTCCAGACCACCTGCTACAACGGCACCGGCCACACGGTCACCATCACCGGCATCAAGTGCTATTCGGACAACTCCGGCAGCAGCACGATGAGCGTGAGCAACGGCGCCGGCACCGGGCTGCTGACGGGAGCGATCACCTGCACCTCCAGCTTCGCCAGCGGCACACAGAGCGGCACCACCACGATTGCGAGCGGTGACTACTTCAAATTCACCTTCGTCGCCGACGGCACTACGAAGCAGACCACCTGGGTCATCGTGGGGACATACTGATGCGGCGTCTGATTCCCATCGTGGCGGCGGTACTGTTGGCGGCGGGGCCCGCGGCGGCGGCCATTACGCAGGTGCAGCACTGCGGCGCCAGCACCTCCTCGTGCTCGCTTACCGGGACAGGGTCAGGCCACTTTTTAGTGGTGGCCTATGACTATTTCAGCGCCTCGCCGACGGCAACGTGCAGCGACGGCGTCAACAGCTATACGGTTGCGGGAACGGCGGTGAACGCCACCGTCAATGCTTCGCTGGTGGTGTCGTACGCCGCCAACATCGCTGGCGGCAACATAACCGTCACCTGCACCACGGAGTCAAGCCCGGCGATTACCGTTGTCGAGTACAGCGGCGTGGCCACCACATCGCCGATTGACGGCAGCGTGGGCAGCAGCAATCAACTCGGAGCCAGCGGCGAGAGTGCCCTGACGTGGCCGACCCTCTCGGTAAGCGACGGTGACGGCGTGTTCGCGGCGGGCGCGGCCCAAGGCGGCGGCCCGATGACCTCCTGGACCAGCCCCATGGCGGTGATTGTGAACCGCACCGGCCAGTACGATTCGCAGGCGGATGACCTGGCGGGCACGGCGGGAAGCGTAACCCCACAAGGCTCTGCAACCGGAGTCGCGCAGTATTGGGCGGGGGTGGACTTCGCTTTCAAGCCGGCGGGCAGTCCGCCGCCGGTCACGATGGTGCCGCGTCACGGGTCTTCGGTGTGCTGCGGAGGGCCGAGGCCATGAACTGGCAGATGATCACCGCCCTGGCCGCCGCCGCCACCGCGCTGGGCGGCTTTCTGCTGTGGGCGCTGCGCAGCGTGGTGCGCGGCGAACTGGAACCGGTGCGGCAGGACATCACCGTGCTGCGCGTGGCGGTGTTCAACCACCTTTCGCACGACCAGCAACCGGATGAGTCGGCCATTCGAGAGGGGCTGGGCTATGGACACCGCTGAACTCTACCCGCTGATTGCGGCCGCGGCTGAGCGTACCGGGCTGGACTGGTGGCTGCTCTACGGGGTGATTGAGCAGGAGTCGGACTTCGACGCGAGTTGCGAATCCGGGTGCGGGGCATTGGGACTGATGCAACTGATGCCGGCCACCTTTCCGGCCTGGACGCGCACTTCCCTGCTCGACCCCGCCAACAACCTCAAGCTGGGGGCGGAACACTTACGCGAGTGCATCGGCATGTGGAAGCAGGAATCGCCGGACGAAGCGATCAAGTTCGGGTTGGCCAGCTACAACGGCGGCCCCGGCTATGTGCTGGCGGCGCAACGGCTGACCGCCGAAGCCGGCGGCGATGAGCATTCATGGGCGGAGGTGGCGCCGGGGCTGGAAGTGGT
>JBQCEU010000245.1:0-5346 GCA_051959955.1 Terriglobales bacterium
TGCTGCTTTCGGGGCGGGGGCTGCCTTTTGAGATTGCATGAACCGAGGGACACGATGCCGATTCGATCGCCTTTCCTCATCCGGTATGCTGCACTGTTGGCGCTGGCGCTGAGCGCGGGGGCGGTGACCGCGGCCGCCCCCAGTGACATTCAACCCCTTTCGCCGGCGATGCGCGCCGCATGACCGCAACAGACGCGGGCACAGGGTATCGGCGGCTGATGCTCACGCGGCCGTTGTGGCTGGCGCTGGGAGGGCTGCTGGCGGCATGGCCGGCGGCGTGGATGCTGGGACGCGGGCTGGAGCGATGGCTTTTCCGCGCCCAGCCTGCCGATGCAGTCAGCTTTGGCGGAACGGCGGCGCTGCTGGTGCTGCTGGTGGCGGCGGCCGCCTGGGTTCCAGCACGGCGGGCTATGCGGGCGGGACCGGCGCAGGCGCTGCGGCACGAGTAGGCTTCAGTTGTCGCGGGTGACGGAACTGCCGCGGAAACCGGGGACGTACCTGGTGGCCGGGGTGACACGCAGACGCTGGGGATGGGCCTGACCGTATTGCCAGCGGGCAACCGAGGCGACGAAGACCAGCAGGAAACAGACTTCGACGAAGACCTTCTCGGCGTCGAGCCAGTCCACGGGGCGGTTCTGGAGCAAGGGGTCGAGCAGCAGGCTGTGGAGGAAGAAGAGGATGGCGCTGATATACGAAAGATAGTGAATCAGCTTCCAGGACTTGCGGCCCAAAGCGACGCGGAAATACGAGGTCAGCACGACCAAAGCCAGCAGGTAGAGGGAGATGGCGCCGATCAGGTTTTCGGTGGGCTGGCTGGGGGCGTTGACAGGCCAGAGAATCTGGCCCCAGGTGAAGCGCATGCGGGCCGAAGCCAGCAACGGGAGCGGGTGCAGGACAGAGGCGGCGAGGGCGATGTAGCCGGTCCAATTGTGCAGTTGGAAGATGTCCCAGCGCTGGTGCGGCCAGGAACGCAGCGGATCGAAGCGCACCGAGATCAGCAGGCCCAGCAGCAGGTTGATGGTGAGCAGGGCAAGCGCGGCGAGGCCCAAATTGCCCGACAGATCGATCGCAGACATTGGGGAATCTTAGCAGCCATGGTCGCAAGTACGGCTGTTGGTGCCCAACTACGTCAGCGGTAGTTGCGATTTATGCTATTATGCTTTTATGCGCACCACCGTGGATTTGCCGGATGAGGTCTATCGCAGCCTGAAAATAAGGGCCGGGCTGCAGGGAGTCACGCTCAAACAGATTTTCCTGCAGTACGTCGAACGTGGTCTGCGGCAGCCTGAGCAGGCGCCGCGCGGCCGGAAGGATGAGCCGCCGGTGGCCGTTCCATACTCGGGCAAGACGATTCGGCTAAGGGCAGAAGACATTCACCGGTTGGAAGAGGAGGACGACGAGGCCAAGCTTGGTTGACCTACTGGATGTCAAGGTTTGGCTGGCGCTCAATGTGCCCGATCACGTGCACCACAAGAGATCTCTGAAATACTGGCGGGAAGAAGCGGGAACACGAGTGATCAGTTGCCGCACGACGGAACTGGCGTTGCTGCGCCTGCTGACGAGTGCTCATGCGGTGGGGAGCGGTGCGCTGCATGGCGCGGCAGCATGGAGCATCGCGGAAGAGTGGCGATCCCGGGGCGTCGCGGTGGAGGCGGAACCGACGGGAGTGGACGATTTGCTGCAAGCATGGGCGGGCATGCTCGACATACGAGGCCGGCTGTGGACGGACGCGTATTTAGCTGCCTTTGCGGTCGCGGGCGGCTACCGGCTGGTTTCGTTTGACAGTGCTTTCCACCGCTTTCCCCATCTTCACTGGCTGCACCTGGCATAAACACAAAGCGCCGGGGCGGTGGGGCCCCGGCGCTGAGTTTTGCTGTCGCCCGCGGATTCAGCGCTTGCGGTTGGGGGCGATGGAGCGGTTGCTGCCGGCGGCGGGCAGCGCGATGGGCTCGCCCACGGCCAGAGTGATGGCGTGGTGGGCAGCGGCCAGCTTGTTGAAGGCGACCGCATCGGATTTGAGCAACTGGTTGTACTGGTTGAGATAGCCTTCGAGCTGGCCTTGCAGCTCCTGCCAGAGCTCCATGTAGTTGGGCCGGGGAACCGCGCCCGGGTCTCCCTGAAGGCTGTTGTAAGCACCCTCGAACTGCTGCTGGAAGTCGGTGAGGTAGACGGTGGCTTCACCCTTGCCCTGGTCGGGGTTGTAGATCTCGTATTCGAGATCACCCACCTTCTTCTCCAGGTCGCCGGCCGCCTTGGCAACATCGGAGTACCCGGCGCTGGGGCCGCCTTCCTCATCGAGGCTCTTGAGGCTCGACTGCTGGGCCTTGAGCTGATCTTTGAGGCTTTGCAGGCCGGTCAACATACGATTCATGGCCGAGACCTGGTTGCGGGCCGCGAGCGCAGCGCGGAGAGCCTCGGCGCTCCTGGCCGCCGCATCGGCGGGGTGCGGCCAACGCGGGTCAAGGGAGAGGCTGGCGGTCTGCGACTGGGGCGCGAGGCCTTCCACCGTGACGGTGGCAGTGTACTCGCCGGCGACGGCATGGGGGCCGGCATCGGGGGTGGGCTGGCCAGGAGTGCCGCGAGGGCGGAAGCCGAAGCCGCCGCCTTCGCCCTGCTCGGGCGGCAGGATGGCAGTCACAGGGCCGTCGTAGTTGCCGCGCCAGGTGACCACGTTCAAGCCCTTGTGGCCGGTGCCCGAGAGCGTGGTGATGAGGTTACCCTTGCTGTCCTTGATGGCAACCTTGACGGCGTTCTTGCCGTTGTGAGCTTCGCCGAGGTTGTAGTAAATCTCCGTGCCGCCACCGCCGCCGAAGAAGAAGCCGCCTCCGCCGCTCATCATGCGGCCGCCTTGCAGGTCGTAGGTGGGGCGAATGGGGAAGACGGTGAGGGGTGCGCTGGCGACCTGCTCGGTGGTTTGCTCGAGCGGGATGATGTCGTCGAGGGCGAAGATACCGCGGCCGTGGGTGGCGACCAGGAGGTCGTGGCTGGCCTTGACGAACTGCACGTCAAAGACCGGCACCGTGGGGAAGCCGCGCTTGAGCGCGGTCCAGGTGGCGCCGTCATCGCGGCTGTAGAACAGGCCGGTGTCGGTGCCCACCACCAGGAAGCCCTTCTGGTTGGGATCTTCGCGGACTACACGCGCGGAGGCGTCGGCGGGCAGGCCGGCGGCGATTGAAGTCCAGGTCTTACCGCCGTCGCTGGTTTTGTAGACATAGGGGCGGTTGTCATCGGTCATGTGGAAGTCGAAGGCCACATAGGCCGAAGCCGGGTCGAAGGGCGAGACCTCGATCTGCTGCACCCGGCCCCACTGGGGCAGGCCCTGGATGTTGTCGCTGACCCGCGACCAGGTCTTGCCGCCGTCGCGGGTGACGGAGACCACGCCGTCGTCGCTGCCGGTCCAGATGGTGCTGGGATCGGTGGGCGAGAGGGCGATGGAGAGCAGGGTGTCGTAGGTTTCGGCGCCGGTGATGTCGTTGACGATGACGCCGCCGCTGTTGATCTGCTTGGATTTGTCGTTGCGGGTGAGGTCAGGGCTGATGACCTTCCAACTGAAGCCGCCATCGGTGGAATGGAACAGGACGTTGCCGCCGATGTAGACGCTGTTGGCGTTCTTGAAGCCGACCTCGATGGGCGTGGTCCAGTTGAAACGATACTTCAGGCTGCTGGGGACAAGATCGCTGACGCCCAAGCTATAAGGAATAATGTCGGTGGAGACGCCGGTGCGCAGATCGGTGCGGGAAGCCGAGCCATTCTGCGATTCGGAGTAGACGATGTGCGGGTCGCTGGGAGCGAAGACGGCGTACTCGCCGTCGCCGCCGGAGGTCACCGTCCAGTTGAGGGTGCTGTTGCCGGAGGAGGGGCCGCACCAGGCGTTGTTGTCCTGCAGGCCGCCGCAGAGGTTGTAGGCTGGCTCATTGCTGGCCGAGACCATGTAGAACTGCTCGATGGGAATGGTGTTGAGGAAGCGGAAGTGTTCGCCGGCGTCGTGGGAAAGGTAGACGCCGCCATCATTTCCCTCGATGATGCGGTTGGGGTTGTCGGGATCAATCCAGATGGAGTGATCGTCGCCGTGGGTGCGGCCGGCGCGATGGACGGAGTGGCCGCCATCGTCGGAGATGGAGACGCTGAGGGCGAGGAAGTAGATCTTTTCGGGATTGTTGGGCGCCACGGCGAAGCGGCTGAAGTAGAAGGGGCGGGCGTCGAGGGCGTCGCTGTCGCTGACCGCTGTCCAGTGCAGGCCGGCGTCGTCGGACTGGTAGAACAATCCGGTCTTGGATTGCACGATGGCGTAAGCGCGCTGCGGCTCGCTGGGTGCAAAGGCGAGGCCGATGCGGCCGTAGGGTCCGGGCTTGAGGCCGGCGGTGATCTTCGTCCAGGTGTCGCCGCCATCAATGGAGCGGTAAAGGCCGCTGCCGGGGCCGCCGTTGTCGAGCGTCCAGGGATGGCGGACCACGTCCCACATGCCGGCCAGCAACACGCGCGGGTTGTCGGGTTCGACGGCGAGATCAATGGCGCCGGTGTGATCGTTGACGTAGAGAGACTTCTTCCAGGTCTTGCCGCCATCGGTGGTGTGGAAGACGCCGCGCTCGGCATTGGGGCCGAAGGCGTGGCCGAGGACGGCGACCCAGACCTCATCGGGGTTGTGGGGATTGATGACCACGCGCGACATCTGGCCGGCGTCGTGGAAGATTTGGGGAGCGATCTCCTGCCAGGTGGCGCCGGCATCGGGAGAGAAGTAGAGGCCGTGGCCGACCATAACGTCGTTGCGGATGTTGGGCTCGCCGGTGGCCACCCAGACCAGGTTGGGGTTGGAGGGGGCGAGGGCGATGTCACCAATGGAGGCGGTGGCTTCGTGCTCGAAGATGGCTTTCCAACTCTCGCCGCCATCGGTGGATTTCCAGACGCCGCCGCCGGCGGCGCCCATGTAATAGATACTGGGATTGCCGGGCACGCCGACGACGGTGGCCACGCGGCCGCCGGCCAGAGCGGGGCCGATGTCCCGGAACTGCAGCGGCTCGGCATTGGTCCCACGGCCACGGAAGAACTGGGCGCCCGCGGGCGCGGTCAGCGCCAGCGCGACCACGGCCGCCGCGGCGGTTGCGAGAACAGACGAGGTGAATTTCATCAGATTTCTCCTTACTGGTTGGCGGGGGCGGCGGCGGCCAGGAGGGCCGGGGCGCGTCCCAGGGAAACGGGATTGCCGGCGATCAGGGTGATGCCCTGATGGGCGACGGCCTGCTTGTTGAAGGCAGCCACGTCCTGCGACAGCAGTTGATTGTATTGGGTGAGGTAGTCCGCGAGTTTGGCGCGGTAGTTGGCCCAGTCATGCAGATCCTGCGGGCGGGG
>JBQCEU010000246.1:0-5359 GCA_051959955.1 Terriglobales bacterium
GGTCGCCGGCCCAGGTGAGGGCGAGGCCGATGGCGGCGCCGCCGGCAAGGAGTTTGCTGGTGGAGGTGAGCACCAGGGCGGCGGCCTGGGCGGGGCGCGCGCCGAGAGCGATGCGCACGCCCAGCTCGCGGCGGCGTCCGGCGACCACCAGGCTGATCAGGCTGTAGAGGCCGACTGCGGCCAGCAGCAGGGCAAATCCGGCGAACATCGCCAGCAGCCGGGCGTTGAGGCGGGGCTGCTGCAGGCCGGCGTCGAGAACCGTGGAGAGGCGGTCGAGGCCAAAGACGGCGCGGCCGGGAGCGGCCTGATCCACGATGGCGCGCAGGCCGGCCATCAGGGCGGCGGGGTCGCCGGCGGTGCGCACCACGTAGTCGGGATCGGGCCACCAGCCGGCGCCCATGCAGATGTAGATATAAGGCGCGGCGGGGGTGGCGAAGTTGTCTTCGCGCACGTTGCCGACCACGCCGATGATGTCGGCCCAGGGCGTCTTGGGGTCGTCCTGCGGGAGGCGATAGCCGCGGCCCACCATGCTGTCGCCGTGCAGGTAGGTGTCCACGAAGCTCTGGTTCACCAGCGCCTTGGCGGTGGTGGCGTTATGGGGCGGCAGCGTCGCCGGGCAGTTGCTGCCGGCCAGGATGGGCACATGCAGCGCGTTGAGGTAACCGGGGGTGACCTGGCGCACGCCCAGCGAATACGTGCCATGGGCCCCGGGCCCGTTCAATCCCTGGAACTGTACCTGATAGCGCAGCGTGGCGTCGCTGGCAGGCAGGAAGTTGGTGAAGCCGGCGGCGACCACGCCCGGCGCGGCCTGCAGCTTGTCCACCAACTGCTGCTGCATGGCGGCCAGCGGACCGCGGTTTTCATTCCACGAGGCGCTGACGTGGAAGGTGAAGACGTTGGATGTATCGAAGCCGCCTTGCACGTGGCTGAGGTTGTAGTAGCTGCGCAGGAGCAGACCGGCGCTGGCCAGGAGCAGCACGGTCAGCGCCAACTGGCCTACGACCAGGCCGCGCTGCATGCGGCGCTTGCCGCCCGGTGCGCCGGCGTTGAGGCTGGCCAGCAACTGCGCCCGCCGCGGCCGCGTGGCCGCCCAGGCGGGGGCGAGGCCGAAGCCCACCGCCGCCAGCGCGCTGACACCGACCGCAAACAGGCAACCCAGCCAACTGAATTGCAGCTCCGCCATGCGCGGCAAGGTGCCGGGCGCCAGGTTGGCGGCGGCACGCACGCCCGCCCAGGCCAGCGCACCGCCGGCAACCGCGCCCGCGGCGGCCAGCAAAGCCATCTCGCGCATCACCGTGGCCACCACCTGCCCGCGCGAGCCGCCCAGCGCGCTGCGGATGGCCAGCTCGCGTTCGCGCGACTGCAACTGCGCCAGCGTCAGGCCGGCGATGTTGGCAATGGCCAGCAGAAGCAGCAGCACCACGGCGGCAAAGGCCGACCAGAGGGCGGCGCTCGAGCTGCCCACCATGTAGTCCTTCAGGCTCGAGACCTCGGCGCCGTAGCCTTTTTCAGTCGCCGGATACTCTTGCGCGATCTGCGCCTCCACCCGATTCAGATCGGCCTGCGCCTGGGCCAGGGATACGCCCGGCCGCAGCCGGCCCACGCCGCTAAAGAAGCGTGCTTCGCGCATGCGCATGAGGAAATCGGGCGTGCGTGCGGGAACCCAGACGTCGGTCCTGGAGCTGGTGAAGTCCTTGGGCATGACCCCGACGATGTCGTAGCGGACGCCGCCCAGCACCAGGTGGTGTTCGAGCACATCGGCGCTTCGCCCGTAGCGGCTGGTCCAGAAGTTGTAGCTGAGGATGGCCACGCTCGGGCCATTGACGGTCTTCTGTTCCTCGGCGGTGAACCAGCGGCCGCGCAGCGGCTGCATGCCCATGATGCGGAAGTAGCCGGGTGACACGCGCATGCCGGCCAGGCGCTCGGGCTCACGCCCGCTGGTGTCGGTCTCGGTCTCGCTGTAGATGCCGGCGATGCCGGAGCCGGGCACAAAACTCTGGTTCATCCGGTTCCAGTCGTTGACCGCGGCTGGCGAGAGCAGGCTGGTGCGCCGCCCGCCGCTGGGGCTGGCGCCCATGACCAGCGCCAGCCGCCCCGAATCCGGGAAGGGAAGCGGCTGCAGGAGCACGGTGTTGACCACTGCAAACAGCGTGGCGGTGGCGCCAATGCCCAGAGCCAGGACGGCCACGGCGGTGAGGGAAAACGCCGGACGGCGGAGCAGGGTGCGGGCCGCCAGCCACCAGGGTTTGTAGCTTGCCATGAGCCTCCATACGCAGGGGGATGGAAAAAGTTTGGAGGGTGTATTGACATCAGGTAGGTGTCGTGACATCATTTGTGTAAATGCGCACCACTTTGGCAATTGATGACGAACTGATGGGTGAGCTGCGGGTCTACGCCGACGCCAAGGCCATGAGCCTCACCCGGGCGGCGAACGAAGTGCTGGCGCGGGGGCTGCGGCCCACCACCCCGCAGGTGATCCTCAAGCACGGCTTCCCAGTGCTACTGCCCGGCAGCGGCGCGGCGCGCATTACCACCGAGCAGATTCGGCGTCTGGAAGACGAGGCGGAATAGGGCAACTTGGCTTATTTGCTGGATGTGAATGTCCTGGTGGCGCTGTCGTGGCCGCCACACGAGGGACACGCGGCCGCGCAGAAATGGTTTCAGAAGCACCGGGCGGAAGGCTGGGTCAGTTGCCCCATCACCCAGGCCGGGCTGGTGCGCCTGCTGGCCAATCCGGCGGTAACGGGTGATTCGGCCGGCATGGAGGCGGCGCAGTTGATGCTGCGCACGGCGGTCGAGCAGCCGGAGCACAGGTTCATTGCCGACGACCTGGCGATGGCGACGGCGCTGGAGGCGGTACCGGTGGTGCTGTATGGCCATCGCCAGGTGACCGACGCCTACTTGCTGGCGCTGGCCATGGCGCACGAGTTGCGGCTGGCGACGCTGGACCGGGGGCTGATAGCCTGGCTGCCGCGCAGCGGGCCGGTGCGGGCGGCGGTGGAACTGATCGCCTAGTAAAAAGATTGCGAACCGCGGGAGCGCGGGCGCGTTCCAGCCTTATAGTGCCGCTATGCTGACCCGTTGGCTGGAAACGACCCTGCAGGACATCCGCTACTCGCTGCGTTCGCTGCGCCGCCAGCGGGGCTTGAGCGCCGTCATCGTCCTCACCCTGGCCTTGGCCATCGGCGCCAACACCGCCATCTTCAGCCTGCTCGACGGTCTCCTGCTGCGCGCCCTTCCGGTCCACGATCCGCAGTCGCTGCTGCTGCTGAAGTGGACCGCCAACCAGCGCCCCTCGGGCACCCACAGCAGCTCCAGCTACGGCGACTGCCAGACGCGCTACAGCCCCACCCACGCCGAGAGCTGTTCCTTTTCGCTGCCCGTCTACCAGGAACTGCAAAAGCAGACCCACACGCTGGCCGCGCTCTCCGCCTACGGCGGCAGCGATGCCTTCAACCTCACCGGCCACGGTCCGGCCTCGATCGCCCGCCTCGAAGTGGTTGCGGGCAACTACTTCTCCACTCTCGGCCTCACGCCCCAGTTGGGCCGTCTGCTGCAGCCCGCCGACGATGTTGCCGGCGCGCCGCTGGCCGCGGTGCTCAGCGACAGCTATTGGCGGCATGCCTTCGGCGGTCAGCCGGGCATCATCGGTCAGACCATTACCCTCAACAACCATCCGGTGACGGTGGTGGGCGTGGCGGAGCCCGATTTCACCGGCCTCACCCCCGGCAGCGACTTTGATGGCTGGCTGCCGCTTTCGAGCCGTTCCCAGCTTGACTCCTTCTGGTCGCCCGAGGATGACGCCGCTTCCACCATCTGGCTGGTTTTGATCGCCCGCCCCAAGCCTGGCGTGAGCCTGGCGGCCGCCCAGGCCGAGATGAACGGGCTCTTCCGCAACGCCCTTCTCGATGGTCCCCAGGCGGTGGCCAAGCCTGCTGAAAATCCTCAACTGGCCCTCCTGCCTGCCCAAACCGCCCTCAACGGCGACCGCAGTCAGTACCGGCTGCCGCTGATGGTTCTGATGTGGATCGTGGCCGCCATCCTGGTGATCGCCTGCACCAACATCGCCGGCCTGCTGATCGGCCGCGCCCACGCCCGCAACAAGGAGCTGGCGCTGCGGCGGGCGCTGGGGGCGCGGGGCGGGCGCATCGCCCGCCAGTTGCTCACCGAGAGCCTGCTGCTGGCCCTGGCGGGAGGCGTCGTGGGGTTGGGGTTGGCGTGGGCCAGCGCGCGTGCGCTGAAGGCCATGCTGCTGGGCGGCGGTTACTTCCCCCAGGTGCTGGTGGTCGGTCTCGATAGCCGGGTGCTGCTCTTCACGCTCGCCGCCACCATCGTCACCGGCCTGCTCTTCGGTCTGGCGCCGGCCTGGCGCGGGGCGCGCGGCGACCTCACCCGCTCGCTCAAGGATGCCACCGGCAACGCCGCTGCCTCCAGCCAGCGCCGGCGCTGGCGGGGACTGCATTTAGGCAATGGGCTGGTTGTCGTCCAGATCGCCGTTTGCCTGGTGGTGCTGGCGGGCGCGGGGCTGCTGGTCCGCACTGTGCAGAACCTCCGCAACGTGGACCCCGGCTTCGACATGCGGAATCTGCTCACCTTTCACCTCGACTCCTCCACCCTGGGCTACAAGGGTGAGCGCATCCTCGCCCTCAATGACCGCATCCAGCAGCAGATTGCCGCTCTGCCCGGCGTGCGCGGCGTTAGCTACTCCAACACGCCCATGATCTCCGGCAGCCTGAGTGAGACCGGCTTCAAGCTCACTCCCGGCGCCAATGCGCCGGAAATGAACTCCGACTGGATGCCGGTCGGCCTGCATTTCTTCTCCACCATGGGCATGAAGCTGCTCCAGGGGCGCGACTTCGAAGCCCGCGATTTCACCCCCATGGTCGAAGGTCACCCGCCGGCGAACGCCCCCGCCAAGCCGCCCACGCCGGTCATCGTCAACCGCGAGTTTGTGCAGCGCTATCTCAAGGATGGCCGCGTCCTCGGCCGCGAGTTCGGCTACGGCAAGAGCGGCACCCGCCCGCAGTATGTGATCGTCGGCGTGGTCAGCAACACCAAGTACCAGAGCCTGCGCGCCGACATTGACCCCACCACCTACGCGCCGCTCAACAGTCCCTTCACCAGCTTTGAAATCCGCACCGCTGGCGATCCCATGGCCATGCTGCCGGCCGTGGCTCAGGCGGTGCACAGCGTCGAGGCCAACCTCCCGCTGATGCGCCCCTCCAGCCAGATGCAGACCATTGACCGCATGCTGGCGCGTGAACGCATGGTGGCCAAGCTGGCGGCGATCTTCGGCGGCCTGGCGCTGCTGTTGGCGGCCATCGGCCTCTATGGCCTGCTGGCCCAGGAGGTGACGCGG
>JBQCEU010000247.1:0-18090 GCA_051959955.1 Terriglobales bacterium
TGCCGCCGCCTCGGGCTCCAGCCCGCGCCTATCTCCAACCAGGTCATCCAGCGCGACCGCCATGCCGCGTTTCTGTGCACCCTGGCGGTGATCGGCTCCTCGCTCGACAAGATCGCGCTCGAGATCCGCCACCTGCAGCGCACCGAGGTGCGCGAGGCGGAGGAGTTTTTCTCCGAAAAGCAGAAGGGTTCGTCGGCCATGCCGCACAAGCGCAACCCGGTGACCTGCGAGCAGATCTCCGGCCTGGCCCGGCTGCTGCGCTCCAACGCCCAGGCCGGACTGGAAAACGTCGCCTTATGGCATGAGCGCGACATCAGCCACAGCTCGGTCGAGCGCGTCATCCTGCCCGACTCCTGCATTCTGGCCGACTACCTGCTGGCCAAAACCACCGACCTGCTGGACAAGCTGCTCGTCTATCCCGAACAGATGCAGCGCAACCTCGATCTCACCCACGGCCTGGTGTTCAGCGGACAACTGTTGCTCGAGCTGGTCGAGAGCGGCGTGAGCCGCGAGCAGGCCTACCGCTGGGTGCAGCGCCACGCCATGGAGACCTGGCGCACCGGGCAGGATTTCCGCCGCCTGGTCGAATCCGACCCCGAGATTCGCGCCCAGGTGAAGCCGGAGACCATCGCCGCCGCCTTCGACCTGCAGCGGCAGTTGCGCCACGTGGACACCATCATCGAGCGGGCGCTGGCGGAGACCCTCTAAGCTAGCGTAAGCGGGTCGCTCGGCGCAGCCGGGCGGGGTCCCGCGCCCATCAACGCGAAACCGGCCGGGGCGCTCGGGGTCCCCCGGCCGGTTGAGCGTAAGCGGGTCGCTCGGCGCAGCCGGGCGGGGTCCCGCGCTCATCAACGCGCGGGGGTATCGCCCTCCACCCGCACCAGCACGAAATAGGTGTGCCCGCCGCGGGCGCGCACCCCCACGTCGCGCTCATCCGTATCCGACACCCGCACCTTCAGGCCGCGGCCGCGCGCGCTGTCATTGTCCCGCACCGGGCCGAACCGTTCGAGTTGCCGGCGGTAAAAATCCAGCACCTGGCCGGGGCTGTCGGCGGTGCGGAACTCGGCGATGGTGATCAGCAGCGCCTTGCCGGCGGCGCTCAGCCGCACTTCGGCGCCGGAGCTTTGCGCCAGCGACACGCCGTTCAGATAGGGAACATCGAAGTCGTCGTCCGCGCCGCCGTGCGAGGCGCCCTCGTGGAAGAAGGGCGAGTCGCGATCACCCTTGGCCACCGGGACCGCGCCCGGGTATATTCCCATGTCGAGGCGGGAAAGCTCGGGCGTGGGGTCCACGTGCAGGCTGCCGAAAGGTGAGTTGATGTCCACCTTGGCCTCGTCGCCTTCGCCCTTGACGTGCAGGTCGCCCAGCGGTGAATTTATGTCCACCGTCTTGTCGGCGCCCTCGCCGTGGGTCACGATCGAGGTGTCGTGCAGAAAGCGGCCGGCGATGAACAGGCCGGCGCCGACCATCAGCACCAGCACCACCAGGATGCCGATCACCACCGCCAGCAGCGTATTGGTGCGCTGCGGCGGCAGGGGTGGCTGCGGCGGCGGCATGTAGGGCGTGCCCATAATCCCCTCCGGGCTTATCTTACGCAGTTTCCCGCGGCCCGGTTCCTTTCCGCAGGGCGGCCACCGCACCCGCGTCCTCGAACAGCCGGATGCCGGCCACGCCCGCCGCCCCCGCCGCCAGGCAGGCCGCGGCGTTGTCCGCCGTCACCCCGCCCAGCGCCAGTATGGGAAGCTGCTGCCGCGCGGCTTCGCGCAGTGCTTCCAGGCCGAGCGGCGGGCCGTAGGCAGCCTTGGACGGAGTGGCAAAAATCGGCCCCAGAACCGCAAAGTCGGCGCCTTCGGCGGCGGCCACTTCCGCCGGCGCGTGGCAGCTTACGCCAATCACAAACCCGCGCGGCACCTGCCGCCGCACCCGGGCCGGCGCCGCGGCCGCGGCCGGCAGATGCACGCCCTCCAGCCCCGCCTCCAGCGCGATGTCCCAGCGTTCGTTGAGCAGCAGGCGGGCGCCGGTTCCCACCGTGGCGCCGCGCAGGGCCTGACAGACTGCCAGCAATTCCCGGGTGTTGAGCTGCTTTTCACGGACTTGCAGCAGCCCCACCCCCGCTCGCGCCGCTCGCGCCAGCGCGGCCACGCCGGCCGGACCGCGTCCTGAGCTGATGGCATACAGCCAGGGCCGGGCTAAAAGCGAAAGTGGGTTATCTCGCTGGCCGCCGCCCATAAATTCAGCACCCCCAGCCCGCTCACCACCCCGCGGCCCTACGTTCCATGCAGGATGCGCACCCACAACCAGCTCTGATCGCTCACCGACAGCCAAAATCCATGCTCCCAGATCGCCGTCCAGGGCAGAACCAGCAGCACCAGCCCCACCTCGATGGTCACCACCACCAGCAGCGCCCGCCCCAGCGCCGCCTGCCAGCTCAGCCGTGCCGCCCCGGCCGGGGTTGCTCGTATGGATGATGGGGTTTGCATGATCTTCTATATTCTGCTATAAACCGCTTCAGATTCCCCCTGGAGGGCATCATGAACAGAAGTGATTTGAGCTTGGCCATGGCGACTGCCAGCGGCATTCCACGGCTCGCAGCGGAACGAGCCCTCAATGCCGCCTTGGCGGCCGTGGCCGCCGAGCTGGCGCAAGGCCACCGTGTCACCCTGGCCGGCTTTGGCACTTTTCGCCCCGTGGCCCGCAAGGCCCGCACCGGCCGTGACCCACGCACCGGCGGCCGCATCCACATTGCGCCCTGCAACTCGGTGCTTTTTGTGGTCAGCCCCGAGCTGCGCAGCGCCCTCAACCCGCTGGCGGCCGCCGCCTCCGGCGAGGCTTGAGCCGAAAGCCGTAGCATACTCTCACTTGGCAAAACTCTCAGGGGCATGGGCCGGGGAGGCCTGTGGCCGGCCGACATTCACAATGATGCCGCAATGGGGGCGCTTTTGTGATACATTGAAGGTGCGTTTGTCTTCTGCTCCATGCCTGTAGACGCCCGGTACGAACCTGTCCCGTCCTGCCTATTCGCGTTAGACCAGCTAAGCCAAATAGCTCTCTGTTTTGAGGTTTGATCTTGAAGAATATTTTTGTTGGCAACCTGTCGTTCCATACGACGGAAGCGGACCTGCGCACGGCATTTGAGCCCTACGGCGCGGTAAGCCGCGTGAGCATCATGACGGATCGCGATACCGGCCGTTCGCGCGGCTTCGGATTCGTGGAGATGGAAGACGACAACCAGGGCGAGGCAGCCATCGCCGCCCTGAACGGCAGCGAGGTGGATGGGCGCGCGCTGAACGTGAACGTGGCACGGCCGCGGCCGGAACGCGGCAACGGTGGCGGCGGTCCCCGCGGGGGCCGCGGCTTCGGCGGCGGGGGCGGCGGCCGGCGCGAACAGCGCTGGTAACAGCTCCCGGACAACCGGAATAAACAGGGGCGGCTTCGAAAACGAAGCCGCCCTTGTTCTTTTATTGCAGCACGTCGAGGTATTTGAGACCGGCGCCGGTGTTGTAGAGCACCACCGTCTCCTGCGGCTGGAGCCAGCCCGACTGGTAAAGCTGCCGCGCGGCGGCCACGGTGGCCGCCCCCTCGGGGGCGGCGAAGATTCCCTCGCTCGCGGCCAGCTCCCGCACGGCCGCCTGAATCTCCGCGTCGCTGACCGCAAGCGCCGTGCCGCCGCTGGCCCGCAGGATGTCGAGGATGATTTTGTCGGCGTAAGGCTTGGGCACCCGCAATCCCGCCGCCATGGTGGCGGCGTGGGCGCAGGCGGTGATGCGCTCCGCCTGGGCATGGAAGGCCTCGACCACCGGCGGGCACCCGGCGGCCTGCACCGCCACCATGCGCGGCCGCTCGGCGCCGATCCAGCCCATCTCCTGCATCTCGTCGAACGCCTTCCACATGCCGATCAGCCCCACGCCGCCGCCGGTCGGGTAAAAGATCACGTCCGGGATCTTCCAGCCCAACTGTTCGACCACCTCGTAGCCCATGGTCTTTTTGCCTTCGACCCGGTAGGGCTCCTTCATGGTGCTGACGTCGTACCAGCCCTCGCGCTCGCGCCCCTGCTGCACCAGCTTGGCGCAGTCGCTGATCAGCCCGTCCACCAGCGTCACCTTGGCGCCGTAAAAGTTGTACTCGGCCAGGTTCCCCTTGGGCACATCGGCGGGCGCGAAGATGTGCGCCTCGATGCCTGCCTCGGCGGCATACGCCGCCAGCGCGCTGCCGGCGTTGCCGGCGGTGGGAATGGCCACCTTTCTCACCCCAAACTGCTTCAGCATGGTTACCGCGCATCCCAGCCCGCGCGCCTTGAAGCTGCCGGTGGGATTGAGCCCCTCGTCCTTGACATAAAGGCGCTCGGCTCCCATCGCCGCCCCCAGCCGGCGTGCCGGGAGCAGCGGCGTCTGCCCTTCGCCCAGCGTTACCGGCGTCTCCGCCGGCATCACCTCGCGGTACTTCCACATGGATCGGTCGGCTTGGCTGCGCGCCGATAAAACTTTGGGGTTCACCGCCTTCGCCACGGCCTTCAGGTCGTAGCGGACAAACAGCGAGCCCTGGCAGGCGGGGCAGACCGTGTGCAGGCGGTCGGCGGCAACTTCGGTGCCGCAGAGGGTGCATTGCAGTGTGGTGACGAAGCTCACATTCGCCAGCATACCGCAACGCCGCCGCCCGAGGCCCTGGCTCGTGAGGCCCACTCCCCGCCCCGTACCGCGCAACTTCCTGTACCATCGCGGTATGCTGCGCCGCATTTCGCTGACCTCATGGATCTTCATCGCCCTGGTGGTGGGCGTTGTCATCGGCGCTGTGTGGCCGCACTTCGGCGTGGCGCTGAACCCGCTGGAGGTCATCTTTCTGCGGCTGATCAAGATGATCGTCGGCCCGCTGATCTTCGCCACCCTGGTGGTGGGCATCGCCGGCCACGGCGACCTCAAGGGCCTCGGCCGCGTCGCGGTGAAGGCCATCGTGTTCTTCGAGGTGGTCACCACCTTCGCCCTCATCCTCGGATTGCTGGCGGTGAACTGGGTGCGGCCGGGCGCCGGCGCCTCGCTCGGCGCCGCCCAGGCCGGCGCCGATCTGGCCTCCACGCCGGCTCACCAGAGCCTGATGCAAAGCCTCATCCTGCATACCTTCCCGCAGAGCTTCGCTCAGGCGCTGGCCAACGGAGAGGTCTTGCAGGTGGTGGTGTTCAGCGTCCTGTTCGCCATCGCCCTGGTGCTGGCGGGCACCGGCGAGGGCCGGCCGGCGCACACCGTGCTGCGCTTCTGCGAAGGCCTGATGCAGATCATGTTCACGCTCACCGAAATCGTCATGTGGACGGCGCCCTTCGGTGTGCTGGGCGCGGTCGCCGCCAGCATCGGCCACGAAGGCCTGGGCGTGCTGCTGCCGCTCGCCAAGCTGGTGGCCACTCTCTATGGCGCGCTGATCGTCTTCGTGATCCTGATCTTCGGCGCCGCCATCGTCATGTTCCGCATCCCCCTCGCCCGCTTCTGGACCGCGGTCAAGGAACCGACGCTGATCGCCTTCTCGACCTCCAGCTCGGAAGCTGCCCTCCCCAGCGCGCTCGAGAACATGGAGGCCATGGGCGTGTCGCGCCGCATTGTCGGCTTCGTCATCCCCACCGGCTACAGCTTCAACCTCACCGGCAGCACCCTCTATCTCAGCCTGGCGGCCATGTTCATCGCCCAGGCGGCGCAGATGCACATGGGCCTGGGCCAGCAGATCTTCATGCTGCTCACCCTGATGCTGACCAGCAAGGGCGTGGCCGGGGTGTCGCGGGCGGCGATCGTGGTGCTCGCGGCCACCGCGGCGACCTTCGGGCTGCCGCTGTCGGGCGTGGCCCTGCTTTTGGGCGTGGATCAGTTCCTCGATATGGGCCGCACCGCCGTCAACGTCATCGGCAACTGCCTCGCCGCCGCCGTCGTCGCCCGCTGGGAACACGAACCCCTCACGCCCCGCCCCGCCGCCGCCGAGAGCGTCACCGCGGGCTGAGGCAGCAGCCCTCCGGACAAAGATCCGGCCAGGGATCGCAGCGCCCGGCAGCCCGCCGCGTGCGCGCCGGGTCGAAACGTTCGCGGATCAGCTCCTGCAGGAGTGCGGCGAAGCGGGGATGATCGCCCGGCGTCTTCACCCGCGTAAACGGAAGCTGCAGCTTTTCCGCCTGCTGTCGCGCCTCGTGGTCGAGGTCGTAGACCACTTCCATGTGATCGGAGAGAAACCCGATGGGCGCCACCACCACCCCGGACGCGTGACGCGCCCCCGCCTCGGCCAGCGCCGATTCCAGCGACGGCTCCAGCCAGGGCTGGGTCGGCGGTCCGCTGCGGCTCTGGTAGGCCAGGGTAAATTGCGTCCGCCCACAGGCGGCGGCCACCAGGCGGCAGGCCTCCTGCAACTGCTCTTCGTAGGGGCCGGTGCGGGCCATGCTGAGCGGGATGCTGTGCGCGGTGAACAGGAGCTCGGCCCCCTCCGGCGCGGCCTCCAGGGCCGCCGCCGTGCGCTCCGCCCAGACGGCAAGAAACTCCGGGTGGTTGTAAAACAAACGAATCTTGTCCAGCCGCGGCGCCCCCTCGCCCACCGCCGCGCGGGCCCGCTCCATATCTTCCAGATACTGCCGGCACCCTGAGTAGGAACCGAAGGCCGAGGTCACCACCGCCAGCGCGCTGCTCACCCCATCGGCGCTCATCTGCCGCAGGGTATCCGGCAAGAGCGGATGCCAATTGCGGTTGCCGATATAAACCGGCAGGCGCGGTCCGCCTGTATCGAGGCGCGTCTGCAAAGCCGCCGCCATGGCCCGCGTGGCCGCCCCAATCGGGCTGACCCCGCCCAGCTCCAGGTAGTGCTGTGCCACTTCCCGCCGCCGCTCGGCCGGCACGTTCCGCCCCCGCAGCACGTTGCTGAGGAACGGCTCGACGTCCTCGGGCCCTTCCGGCCCCCCGAATGACACCAGCAAGATTGCTCCGTACGCCATCGAACTATTCTAGTCGGAGAGGCGGGATTCCCCGCCGCCGGAGGGTCATACTCACCCCTAACCCCTCACCCCTGATGTCAGTGACCGATGGGCGCCGGCTGCGGCACCGCCTCCCCGTCCTTGCGCGGGTCGCTGGCGGCGTACTTCACCCCGGTGGCGGCGTTGTACTCCACCGCCTGCCCGCCGCCCATCACATCGCTGTAGGCATTGGTCAGCCGGATGGTGTCGCCCTTGGCGCTGAGCGCCGCGCGCACCGCCTCCGGGATGCGGTTCTCCATTTGAAACGTGCAGCCCCCGAAGCTGCGGTTGGTGAACCGCGGCGCTTCCATAGCCGCCTGGATGTTCATGCCGTGGTCCACGATGTCGCTGACGTATTGGGCGTGCGCCTGCGCCTGGTTGAGCCCGCCCATGATGCCGAAGCCGATGTGCAGGTCGCCCTTCTCCATGAAGCCGGGGATCAGCGTGTGGAACGGCCGCTTGTGACCCGCCAGCTCGTCGGGATGCCCGGGCGTGAGCACGAACAGCGCCCCGCGGTCCTGCAGCATGATCCCGTAGTGATCCACCACCACGCCCGAGCCGAACTCGTCATAGAGGCTCTGGATGAGCGAGACGATGTTGCCGTCCGCATCAATGGCGCTCATGTAGATGGTGTCGGCCTGGAAGCGCGCCGGATCGCCCGCCGGGGCGTCGCAGCCAGCGTGGTCCATCTGGATACTCTGGGCGCGCTGCTGCGCGTAACCGACCGAGATCAGGCCGGCGATGGGAATCTTCGAGAACTTGGGATCGCCGTCGAACTTGCGCAGATCGGCGTAGGCCAACTTCTGGGCTTCGGTTTCGACGTAGAAGCTGCGTGGATCAGCGAAGCCCCATGCGCCCAGCGGGTACTGGGCGAAGATGTTGAGCATCTCCAGCGCGCCGAAGCCCTGGGTATTCGGAGGCAGCTCGTAAACCTTCCAGCCGTGATAGTCGGTCGAAATCGGCGTCACCCACTCGGGCTGGTAGTCGGCCAGATCCTCGGCCGTCATCACCCCGCCCAGACGGTTCGAGGTGGCCAGAATGGCCTGCGCGATCGGCCCTTTGTAAAAGGCATCCGGCCCCTGTGCGGCCACCAGTCGCAGGGCGGCGGCATAGGCGGGATTGCGAAACACCTGCCCCACCTGCGGCGTGTCGCCGTTGACCAGAAACACCTGGCGGCCGTTGACGTCGCGCGCCAGCTTGCGCTTCTGCAGCGCCCATTTCTCCGAGATCCACTCCGTCACCGGATAGCCGTGCTCGGCGTAGTAGATGGCCGGCTGAAACAAATCCTTCCACGGCAGCTTGCCGTATTTTTCGTGCAGCGCCTGCCAGCCGCGCACCGCCCCGGGCACTGTCACCGCGTAGATGCCGGTATTCGCCATGCGCGTATACCCCTTGGACTTCAGCAGCGCCGGGGTGAGCTTCTCCGGCGACCAGCCGCTGGAGTTGAGTCCGCTGATGGCGCCCGACTTGGCGTTGTACTCGATGGCGAACAGGTCGCCGCCCATGCCGTTCATCATGGGTTCGACCACGCCCAAAGTGGCGTTGGCGGCGATGGCGGCATCGGCGGCCGAGCCGCCTTCGGCCAGAATCTGCGCCCCCGCCTGCGAAGCCAGCGTCTGGCTGGTGGCCACGATGCCCAGCCGGCTGATCACCATCGAGCGCGCCTGGGTGCGGCCGGGCAAGGGAGGGGCGGCGGGAGTCGCCGTTTGGCCCAAGGCCACGCCAAGAAGTAGGGCCGGTACAGTCAGCCAGGAAGCCGGACGAACCAGAGAACGCATGCCGCCAGCCTAGCAGTCTTGCTCCACTCTGCCCAGCCTGTCCAATCAGGCCCAATTAGGCCATAATGGGCCATGGCCACCGTGGGCATGGGAGAACTGAAGAACGCGCTGAGCGCCTTCGTGCGCCGCGCCGAAGCCGGCGAGATGATCACCATCACCGTCCAGGGCCGCCCTGTCGCCCGGCTCGGTCCGGCCCGCCCGCACATGGCGCCCGGGATGCGCGAGCCTCTGGAGGCCGGTGACCCAACCGAAGGCTGGTCGGTACTCGATTTTCCTCCCGGCACGGCCATGGCGTGGGTGGATGAAGACCGCGGTGAGTGAACCTTCCAACCGCGCTCGGACGCTCTACGTCGAGACCAGCGCCCTGCTGGCGGCCCTGCTCGAGGGCGAACCGGCGGCGCTGCATGCCTTGCGCGGCGGCTTCAAGGTGACCGCCTCGGCGCTCACGCTGGCCGAAGCGGCGCGTGCGGTGGCGCGCCATCGTGCTGGCGGAGTTCTCAGCAACGAGAAGTTGGCCACCGTCCACCGTGATCTGCGGACTTTTGAACGCCGCTGCCGCCTGGTCCCCATCTCGCCGCCGATCCTGGCTCAAATCGGGCTGCTTTTCCCGGTCGAGCCGGTGCGCACCCTCGATGCCATCCACCTGGTCACCGCCCGGATGCTGGGCGTGCCGCCCGGCGAAGTGCTCCTGCTCACCCGCGACCGCCGGGTACGCGCCAACGCCGCCGCCCTGGGCTTTGTG
Organism: Terriglobales bacterium; assembly: GCA_051959955.1. Lineage (GTDB taxonomy): Bacteria > Acidobacteriota > Terriglobia > Terriglobales > SCQP01 > SCQP01. The sequence continues at coordinate 9,488 of JBQCEU010000247.1, forward strand.
CTTGATTAATGCGCCCGCCCGCCGCTGGTGCCCGCCAGCGGGTCGACCCCGACTTCCAGCGTGCCGCTGGTTGTCTGGCCCCCGGCGGTGAGCGTCAGCTTGTAGACGCCGGCGACGAGCGGCGCCGGCGGGACGAAGGCGCCGCGGCCGCGGCCACGCTGCGGCTCGGCCATGCGGCCGTCCCAGGCGTAACGGGTGATGCCGGGGCGGGCGGGGATGTCAATCGTCCGCGTCTGGCCGCCGGGGCTGGTGATGGCCAGGCGGGCCGTGCCCGTGGCATTGGCGCCCAGCGAGAAGGTAATCAGCGGCGTGTCCTGAATGTGCTGGCGGTCGCGCCGATCGAGCACCGCCGGCGCGACATCGGGCGGGTTCCCTCCCGCCCACACGTCACTGCCCGTCTGCCCGTCGCGGCTCATGTCCACCCACAGCGTCGCCGGTCGCTGGGTGAACAGGTGGGCCGCACTCTGCGCCAGCGCCGGCCGCCACTGCTCCAGCGCCGAGATGTCGTCGAGCACGTAGATGCCGCGCCCGTGCGTGGCCAGCAGCAGGTCATGGCGTTGCGGCTGCACGATCACGTCGCGCACTGTCACCGTGGGCAGGCCATTGTGCACCGTCGTCCAGCTATGGCCGGCGTCGAACGAAATCTGCAGGCCGGTGTGGCAGCCGGCGAACAGCAGATTCGGATTCACGGGATCTTCGGCGATCACATAGATCGGATCGTGCGGCGTCAGCCCGGCCGAGAGATTGGTCCAGTGCCGCCCGCCGTCATTGGTCTTGAACAGCCAGGTTTCGTAGTTGTCGCCGCGGTGACCGTCGTAGGAAACATAGGCGGTGTCGGGGCTGGCCGCCGAAGCCACAATCCGGCTCACCCAGAGATCCTTCGGCACATCCGGGATGTTGGCGTCCACCTCCGTCCAGTGCGCGCCCGCATCGTGCGTGACCCACACGTTGCCGTCGTCGGTGCCGATCCAGATCAGCCCCGCCTGCAGCGGCGATTCCGAAATCGAGTAGATGGTCGCGTAGCCCTCGGCGCCCGTCGTGTCCGGGGTCAGGCCGCCGGTCCCGATCTGATTTTTGGCGGGGTCGTGTTTGCTCAGGTCGGGGCTGATGATGGTCCAGTGGCGGCCTTCGTCGGTGGTCGTCATCAGGTAATTGGAGCCGTAGTACAAGCGGTGGGGATCGTGCGGGGAAATGATGAACGGCGTGGTCCAGTTGAAGCGGATGGCAGCGGCCGCCTTGGGATCATCAGGCGCAACGCCGGTCGCGGCTTGGAAGTTGGTGATGGTTTTGGGCGTGGCTCGGCGTTCCGTGTCCGTATGTCCGATGGGATCCACCACCCGGAACGTCCCCTCCGTGCCCTCCGAATAGACCACCCGCCAGTTGGTGGGATCCACGGCCACGTACTGCCCGTCGTCCCAATGCACTTTCCAGCTCGCATCGTTGCGGACGCCGGCCACATCCCGGGTGAAGCTCATGGTCGCGTAGGTGCCGTTGTCCTGCAAGCCGCCGTAGATCGCGTAGGGCAGGCGGGTGTCGGTGGCGACCTTGTAGAACTGCTCCACCGGCAGGTTGTCGAGAAAGCGCATGCTCCGGCCCTGGTCGCGGGTCAGGAATACGCCCTTGTCGCCGCCCAGATAAAACGTATCGTCCTGATGCGGCGCGATCCACATGGCGTGGTAGTCGTAGTTGGGCCCGAAGGGCGCGCGCTGCTGCTCGAAGGTGTGCCCGCCGTCGGTGGACTTGCGCGCGCTGGTGCTCAGCACGTACACGATCTGCGGGTTCTCCGGGTCAATGCGGATCTGGCTGTAATAGAACGGCCGGTTGTTGTAGCGGTTGAGGAACTGCCAGTGGGCGCCGCCGTCGTCGCTGCGATAAATGCCCGAACCCAGCTTGCTCAGGCCGGCGCAGTCGGGGTTCGCCGCCGCGCCGCGGCCGTCGCACTGCCACCCGAAGCTCGCCTCCACAATCGCCATCACCGTCTGCGGATGGCTCCGCGACACATCGAGACCAATGCGCCCGGTCTCACCATTCGGCAGCCCGTCGGTCAGCTTCGTCCAGTGCGCGCCGCCGTCGCTGGTCTTGAAGATGCCGCCTTCCGGGCCGCCGCTGTCGAAACGCCAGGGACGGCGCAGACGCTGGTACATGGCGGCGTAGAGCACCTCGGGGTTGCTGGGGTCCATCACCAGGTCGGTGGCGCCCGTCTTGCCGTCGTTGGGCAGGCCGTCGGTGAGGTGCTGCCAGCTTGCCCCGCCGTCGGTAGTCTTGAACACGCCCCGTTCGCCGCTCCCGCCCCACAGGTCGCCGACGGCGGCCACATAGACGGTGTTGGGATCGCTGGGATGGGTGACCACGCGGGCAATCTGGTAGGTGTCGCGCAACCCCACGTTCTGGAACGTCTTGCCGCCGTCGGTGGATTTATAAATGCCGTCGCCCCAGGAGACGCTGTTGCGGTTGTTGGGCTCGCCCGTGCCCACCCACAGGATCTGCGGATTGGGCTGAAATATCGCCACTCCGCCGATTGACGACGCGCCGTAATGCTCGAAGATGGGCGTCCAGGTGGTGCCCATATTCTCGGTCTTCCACACCCCGCCCGAGGCTGCCGCCACGATCGCGAAGCGCGGGTCGCTGTCCAGCCCGCGCACGTCCACGATGCGGCCGCCGGCGGCGGCTGGGCCGAGCTCGCGAAAGTAATAATCACGCAGCAGGTTGGCCGGGGTCTGCGCCGGCAGCAGGGCCGGCAGGGTCGCGAGCGACAGCAGCAGTAGCGAGGCTCTCCTCATGGCGACAGAGTAGCTGAAAGAGGGAAAAACCGGAACTGTATGAGATTAGGCGCATCCTAGGAATGATGCGGCGCGCGGTGATTACCGGAATCGGCGTGGTGAGTCCCAACGGAGTGGGCCGGGAGGCCTTCTGGCAGGCGACACAGGCCGGACAGAGCGGGGTGCGGCGCATCGAAGAGTTCGCGCAGGCCGGGTGCGCGGTCGAGATCGGCGGCCAGGCGGCCGGCTTTGATCCCCGATTGTATTTCGACGAGCAGGATTTGCGCCATGTGAGCCGCGTGGTGCCGCTGCTGGTGGCGGCGGCCGGCGAGGCGCTGGCCGACGCCGGCCTGGAGCCCGGGCGCCTGAGCCTGGAAGAGCGCCGCGGCGTGGGCGTGCTGGTCGGTTCCGGCGGCGGGGCGCTGGAGTTCGTCGAGCGGCAGTTTTCGCTCTACTACTCCGGCCAGGACCGGCGCTGCAGCGTCTACACCATCCCCTCGGCCACCCACGGCACCCTGGCCAGCGAAGTCTCGATGCGCTTCGGGTTGCGCGGCTTCAGCCACCTGGTCTCGACCGGCTGCACCTCCTCCACCGACGCCCTGGGCTATGCCCGCCAGCAGATTCAAACCGGAGCCATTGACGCCGTGGTTTGCGGCGGCGCCGACGCGCCGCTGTCGCCGCTGATCGTCAAGGCCTTTCACCTGATGAAAATCCTGACCACGCGCTGGAACCGGGCGCCGGAGAAGGCCTCGCGGCCGTTCTCGCGCGACCGCGACGGCTTTGTGCTGGGCGAAGGCGCGTGGATGTTCGTGGTCGAGGAACGGGAGCGGGCGCGCGCGCGGGGAGCGCGCATCTACGGCGAAATCGCCGGCTACGGCTCGACCTGCGAAGCCTTCCACCGCGTGCGCCTCGACGAGAACGCCGAGGAACCGGCCCGCGCCATGGCCATGGCATTGCGCGATGCCGGCCTCGAAGCCGCGCGCATGGATTACATCAACCTGCATGGCACCTCCACGGTGCTCAACGACCGCATCGAAACCCGCGCGGTGAAGCGGGCCTTTGGCGGGGACGCCTACCGCATCCCCATGTCCTCGTTGAAGTCGCTGATTGGCCATCCCCAGGGGGCCTGCGGGGCGGCCGGGGTGGCGGCGACGTTGCTGGCCATGCGCGACGGCCTGCTGCCGCCCACCGCCAATCTGGAAACGCCCGATCCTGACTGCGACCTCGATTACGTGCCGCAGCCGGGACGCCGGGCGGCGATCGCCCATGCGCTCTGCAACTGCATCGCCTTCGGGTCGAAAAACTCCGCCCTCGTGCTGACGGCGGCGGAGGCGTGATGCGCCAGCAGCCGCAGGCCGAACTGCTCGATGAGGATGCCGGCACGCCGGCGGAAATCGCCCGCAGCCTCGAAGAATTGTGGTGGATCAACCGCCGCCTGGGCGGCTGCTCCAGCTGGCGCAAGCTGTTTCCCCGTCTGCCCGCCGCCGCCTCGGTGTTGGACGTGGGCTCGGGATACGGCGACATGGCGCAGTTCGTCGGCGCCGCTCTGGGGGCACGGGTGATCATGCTGGACCGCATGCCCAGCCACCTGGGCCGGCGCGGCCCGCGGGTGAGCGCCGATGCCCTGCGCCTGCCGTTCGCCGATGGCAGCTTCGACCTGGTGACCTGCAACCTGTTCCTGCACCACTTCCACGGCCGCCAGGCGCAGCTCCTCCTCGACGAGATGGCGCGGGTGGCGCGGCGGGCGGTGGTGATCAACGACCTCGAACGCGGCTGGGTTCCGTGGCTGGCGATGAAGCTGTTGTCGCCGCGCTTCAGCCGCCTGGTCCGCTACGACGGCCCGGTGAGCGTGCGCCAGGCCTACACCGCGCCCGAACTCGATCGCCTGGCGGGCGCGCGGCCGCATACCGTGGTGCGCATGTTCCCCTGGCGGCTGGGCCTGATCCTCTGGAAGAGCCATGCCGTTTGATTTGGCGGTGATCGGAGCGGGTCCGGCGGGAACGAGCGCCGCCATCACCGCGGCGCGGTTGGGCATGCGCGTGGTGCTGTGCGAACGCCAGAGCATGACCGCCGGCCTGGCGCGCGACAAGGTCTGCGGCGAATTTGTCTCCGCCGAGGCGCTGCCGCTGCTGCGCCGCCTGGCGCCCGAAGCGCTGGCGGGCGCGCCCCGGATCGCGGCGGCGGCGCTGATCCCGCGCCGCGGGCGGCGGGCCGACTTTACCCTGCCGGCGCCCGGCCGCGGCATCTCGCGCCTGCGCCTCGATGCCGCCCTCTGGCGGGCGGCGGCGGCGGCCGGGGTGGAATGCCGCGCGGCCGCGGCGATTCCGCCGGAACGCGCGGTGGCAACCGTGCCCGCCGGCGCCCATATCCTGGCCTGCGGCCGCACCGAAGCAGGCGATTGGATGGGCATCAAGGCGCGCTTTGCCGGGCTGGAACCGTCGTCCGCGGTGGAGCTGTACGCCATGCCGGCCGGCTATTGCGGCGTGGCCGCGGTGGAAGGCGGGCTGACCAACGTTTGTTGCCTGGTGCGCCGCCGCCACACCGGGCCGCTGGCCGAAGCGCGCGGCTTGGCCGAGTGGCTGGACGCGCACGCGGCATCGGAGCCGCTGCGGCGGCGTCTCGAGGGCGGCCGCCAGGCTTCGCCCACCGTTTTCACGGTTTGCGCCTTGGGGCGGCGGCCGGCCATGCGCGCCGGCGCGCTGGCGGCGGGCGATGCGGCCGGGCTGCTCGATCCCTTCACCGGCGACGGCATCGCGCGCGCCCTGCTGTCGGGCGAGCTGGCCGCGCAGGCCCTCGCCCAGGGACGACCACAAGCCTACCAGCAGGAGCTGGCGCGGAATGCCGGGCGCGGCTTCCGCACCGCCGCGCTGCTGCGCGCCGCCCTGCTCGCCCCCGCATGGCTGCACGGACCCGCGCTGACGGTGCTGGCCCGCCCGCCGCTGGCCCGCCGCCTGGTCGCGGCCACGCGCTGGGGCGGGCTACAATAACCCGGCATGGCTTTTGCCGATTTGCGGGAGTTTATCGCCGCCCTGGAACGCGCCGGCGAGTTGAAGCGCATCACCGCCGCCGTGGATCCGCGGCTCGAGATCACCGAAGTCGCCGACCGGGTGAGCAAGCGCGGCGGCCCGGCGCTGCTGTTTGAAAATCCCACCGGCTACCCTGGCAAACCGCTGCTGATCAACCAATTCGGCTCGCGCCGGCGCATGGCCATGGCGCTGGGCGTGGACCACGCCGATGAAGTGGCGGCGCGCATCCGGGCATTTCTCGAGATGAAGCCGCCCGAGGGGCTGCTGGGCAAGCTCAAGATGCTGCCCACGCTGGCCGAGATGGGGGCGTTTTTCCCCAAGTCGGTCAAGTCCGGCGCCTGCCAGGAGGTGGTGCACCGCGACCATCTCAACCTGCTCGACTTCCCCATCCTGCAATGCTGGCCCGAAGATGGCGGACGCTACATCACCTTCCCGCTGGTCTTCAGCCGGCACCCGGTGACCGGACGGCGCAACGTCGGCATGTACCGCCTGCAGGTCTACGACGGCCAGACGCTCGGCATGCACTGGCAGATCCACAAACAGGGCGCCGACCATATGCGCGAACGCCAGATCGCCGCCGACCCGGCCCAGGCGGGCGAGCGGCTGCGCCGCGCCCACGGCCTGCCCGACGTGCAGGCGCCGCTGGGCCCCGAGCACGCCCCCGGCGGCCGCCGCATGCAAGTTGCCGTGGCCATCGGCACCGATCCGGCCACCACCTTCAGCGCCATCCTGCCCGCCCCGCCCGCGCTCGACGAGATGATGCTCGCCGGTTTCCTGCGGCACAAGCCGGTCGAGTTGGTCAAGTGTGTGTCGGTGGACTTGGAAGTGCCCGCCGGCGCCGAGATCGTGCTCGAAGGCTACGTGGATCTCGACGAGCGGCGTCTCGAGGGTCCCTTCGGCGACCACACCGGCTTCTATTCACTCGCCGATTACTATCCCGTGCTTCACCTCACCGCCATCACCCATCGCCAGAACCCCATCTACTCCACCACCATCGTCGGCAAGCCGCCCATGGAAGATGGCTGGATGGGCGAAGCCGTGACCCGCATCTTCTTGCCGCTGATGCAGATGCAGTTTCCCGAGATCGTGGACGTGAACCTGCCACTCGAAGGCGTCTTCCACAACCTGATGTTGGTCAGCATCCGCAAGGCCTACCCGGGCCACGCCCGCAAGATCATGAACGGCATCTGGGGCCTCGGCCAGGCGATGTTCACCAAATGCATCGTCGTGGTGGACGAAGACGTGGACGTGCAGAACGTCGCCGATGTGGTGCTGAAAGTCTTCAACCACATGGACCCGGAGCGCGACATTCAGTTCACGCTGGGACCCGTGGACGCCCTCGACCACGCCTCCCGCCTGCCCAACTTCGGCTCCAAGATGGGCGTGGACGCGACCCGCAAATGGCCCAGCGAAGGCTTCCAGCGCCCCTGGCCCAACGAAATCCTCATGGACGCGACCACCAAGGCCGCGGTGGACGCCCTCTGGCCCAAGCTCGGTCTAGCCGGACGTTAATCCGGCCCCTCCTATCGAAAACGTCTGGTTCAGTGCCCCCGGAAGAGTGGACAGGTCCATTTCGAACGTGGCCTTGCCGCCGTTGTGGGGGCTGGAAAATTTCAGGGCTACGCCTCCGCTTGCACAATCTATCTGCCAATGATTCTTTCGCCTCACGGCGACGGCCGAGTTGACTCCGCCGAGGCAAGATCGAGGCCGAGGAATGGGGCCCCTTCCGACACGGCCCAGGGGGAGCCGACCAACGCGAGGCGTCGGGGGCAAAACCCCCGATCAAGGCAGGCTATGCCTGTCACGCCTTGACGAATCGCGAGAAGAGGCTTTTTTTCTTTTCCGTGGGCAGCGGGTGGTAGGGCAGGCGGTCGTGATTGTGGGCGATGGCCCAGGGGTTGGCGCTGCACAGCGCTGCCGCCACCTCTTCGTCGGCCTGCTCGGCGATGAACTCGGCGCCTACCGAGAGGCGCGGCGAGCGCTGCTCGGCGGAGTGGCCATCGCTGGCGATCAGGTGGATGCGTTCGCCGCGCAGCAGCTCCTGGCTGAACTGCTGGGCGCGCTTGCCGAAGCGCCCGCGAAACGAAGACGCCGTGACCTGGCTGAGGCAGCCCTGCCGCAGGTACTCGTCCAGCGCCTCCGGATGCTGCTGAAAAACCGGGTTGCGCTCGGGATGCGCCAGCACCGGCACCAGGCCGCAATCGCGCATCTGCTGCAGCGCCGTGCCCATGGAGCGGCGCTCGAAGAATTCCGGAAACTCGACCAGCACGTAGCGGCTGGCGTTGAGCGCGTAGGTTTGCGGGGCGGCCAGCACCGCCTGAACATTTTCGTAGGTGAGGTGCAGCTCGCAGCCCAGCATGATCTGCAGGCGGCTGTTGAGCTTTTCCTGCAGCAGGGCGCACAGTTCGGCGCTGTGGACCGCATCGAAGGCGAACTGGTAATTGGCGTGCGGCGTGACGATGACGTGCGTGGTGCCGTCGGCGATGGCCACCTCGGCCATGGCCAGCGACGCTTCCCAGTCGGCGGGGCCGTCATCCAGCGAAGGCAACAGGTGCAGGTGGGTATCCACCCGTCCGTGGGCTTCAGGGGGTGGGGTGGAGGCTGGCATAGCGTAGCAGGGCATCGCGGCCGGTGGCGAAGCGGAGCTTGAACTCCTGCTCGCCGGTAAGGAAATTGAAACCGCAGCCCTCTCTCATAGTGTGCCGCAAGAGAGCGTAGAGCGCCAGAATGCCGGGCGAAAGCGCGGCAAAACTGGCATCGTAGGCGATGGTGTAGGCATAGCGGATGGTGGCGGACTTCCAGCAAAGAAGGCCGGCCA
>JBQCEU010000248.1:0-6102 GCA_051959955.1 Terriglobales bacterium
CCACCGCCGCCGATATCAGCGCCATCATCGCGGGCATGACCGAAGCGGAAGTGCTTCAGCGGCTGGGCCCGCCCGCCGATACCGGCAGCTTCACCTACCAGGACTCCCACACCCCCGGCCGCAACCTCTACTACGCCACCCCTGACACCGCCTTCGACGTAATCCTCAAGAACCGTGCGGTGCGCAACGTCCGCCGCATTGAGACCCCGGGCGAGGGCGACGTGCGCTCGGATTTCGCCATCATCTTCCAGTTCTTCATGCTGCACGGCGCCGCCTTCTTCGGTGCGCTGGGCGTGTTCATGAACCTGTTCCGTGGCGAGCTGTTGGATCAGAGCCTGCACTTCTACTTCCTCGCCCCCATTCGCCGCGAGGTGGTGCTGGCGGGCAAGTTCGCGGCCGGCATGGTAACCGCGGGCAGCATCTTCTGCGCCAGCGTCGCCGCGCAGATGGCCCTCCTGGCCTGGCAGATGCCGCCGGCCGCCCGCGACCAGTTCCTCGCCGTACAGCACGGCTGGCACCAGATCGCCGTCTACTTCGGCATCACCCTGCTCGCCTGCCTCGCCTACGGCGCATTTTTCTGCGCCGCCGGCTTGTTCACCAGCAACCCCATCCTGCCCGCCGCCATCCTGCTCGTCTGGGAAGGCATCAACCCCTTCCTCCCCGCGCTGCTCAAGAAGTTCAGCATCATCTACTACCTGGGCGCGCTGCTGCCGCTGCGCATCAACCTGCCGCCCAACACCCCGGCGCTGTTCCAACTGCTGGTCTCCGAGCCCGACGCCCTCTCGCCCGCCTGGGCGCTCCTCGGCCTGCTCTGCGCCTCCGCCCTGCTGCTCGCCTGCGCCGCCCGCCGCGTCCGCCGCCTCGAACTCGACTACACGGCGGAATGAGTCGCCCCAGGCCGCCCTCAAACCCCGGGGGCAACCGCATACCCCAGCCCTTGTGCCGCCTGCCGCAGCCGCTGGTCAAGGCTGAGCAGAGCCATATCGCCAAGCGCCAGCTCCGCCCTCTCGAAGAAGGCCAGATGAAGCGCGTCCAGGGTACGCACCGGCAACTCCGGCGCAATCTCTCCCGCCCGCGCGCAAACGGTGGGAGTGAAATGAAGCAGGCTGGCAGCGGCCCATACCGCCTCGGCGCGCGCCATCCATTGCGCCAACTCTTGCCGCCGCTTGCGCCGATCAAGGGATTGGCGGAGAAATGCCCTTCGGCATTCCACCTGCGTCAGATCCGAAACCACCAGGGCGTCGGCGGCTGCCATCGCCTCCGCCACCACCCCCGCCGCGGCTTCACCCAGCCAGAGCGACAATACCGCGCTCGACTCCAGGTAGAGCTTCAGCGCTCGCCCCTCAAATCCTTTAGAAGGCGCTTCACCGTGCCCTCCGGCACCTCGGTGACAGGCCGCAATGCCCTCCGGTCCAGCGGCCGGGAAGCCAGCCGCAGCGATCCCGCCGCCACCATGGCCAGCGCCTCCGGCGACAGCTCGCTGTTTGCCCGCCAGCCCGGCGGTACAATCTCGGCAATCAGCCGTCCGCGATTGGTCACCTGTACCGCTTCGCCTCGCTCCGCTCGCTGCAGGTAGGCGCTCAACTGCTGCTTCAGTTCCCGAATGCCCACGCTCGCCATGCCTCCATTGTGGACTCAAGTGGACACATGGCGCAAGTAGCCCGAAAAGACGGCGGCCCTTCGCTACGACACCAGCGCCCACAGGTAGAGAACGATGCCGACCCCCACCAGCGGGCAGCCAATCAGCAGGAAGGCCAGGAACGCCAGCGGATGCACCCACCCCAGCGAAACCAGTTGCACCAGCAGCCCCAGGCAGATCAATAAGCCCGCAAGACGAATGCGCTTTTCAACCGGCGTATGCGGAGCGGCAGTAGCCGTCGCCATCTCAGTGTCCCTTCCAGAAGGTGGCGTGCGGCAGATCGCCGACGTCATGTACGATGTCATGACATCCCGACGACAGGCACGAAACCTTGTTGCTGGTGATCTTGTCCATCAGTCCCGGCTGCCGCTGGTGCGCCTTGGCTTCGAGAAATGGCCGGGCGTCGGCGTGGCAGTGCAGGCATTCGCGGTTGTTGTAGGGCGTGTAGAGGCGAATCTGCTCCGGCTTGGGTATCGTTCCCAAATACTCGACGTACAGGTGCCGCAGCCCGCGGAATTTCGAGTGCACCGTGCCGAACAGGGTGTAATCGGTGTGGCAGGTGTAGCAGGCGGCATCGCGCGGCACCAGCCGGTTCTGAAAATGCACCGCCGGTATATAGCTGGGGTCATCCACGTACAGGCTGCGCCCGAAGTCGTTCATCACATGGCAGGAGAGGCAGAACTGGGTGGACTCCGAACTCTCCATCTGCTGCTGGAAGCCGCCATAGCCGGCCGCCAGCGGCAGCAGGAAAATAGCCAGAAAGGCCAGGATCTTGCCTCCCCGCGCCCGTGTCAGTTCGATGTGCAGCGTCACCAGCAGCGCCAGCGCGATGGCCAGCACCCCCAACGCCACTGCGATCCAGAAGCCCGGCGACATGGCCGCTTAATGCTTCCCCAGCTCCCGCACGTAGGCCACCATGGCCTGGATTTCTTCCTTGCTCAGTTGATCGGCGTAGCCGTCCATGTCCGGCGGCTTGCCCTGGGTGATCACCTTGGTCAGCTCCGCGTCGCTGAGCTTCTGCACCTCGGCGGAGGTCAGGTCCTTGACCTTGAGCTTGCGTCCCTTGGCCGTCTGTCCGTGCCCGTCGGCGCCGTGACAGACGGCGCAGTTCTTGCGGAACAGCGCCCCGGCATCCTGACGCGGCTGTGGCGGCACGGCCCAGGTCAAGACCGCCGCCGCGGCGACTGCCAATACCAGTTTTCCAATGTGCATTCTTCCTCCTGTGTGGCTCAAAAGCTGCGCGTCCAGGTCAGCGTCAGCATGTTGGCGCTGAAATTGTTGCCCGTGAGCACGCGTTCAAGGTAATACGTGCGCTGCAAATTGGCCGCCAGCCTCCCCGCCGGACCGGCGTCGGCAAAGACGGTGCCGGTGATCAGCGGCCAGGTCAGCGGGCCGTCGCTCGCCGGCTCGCCGCTGATCTGGTTGGTGCCGGTGGTGCGGTCATAGTTGCCGCTCAACCGCACCCCGAAGTGCGCGAACGGCCCCGCCTCCAGACCGCCCTGCACCACGCGGTTCACCGCCTGGTCGCGCAGGGTGTCGTTCAGCGGCGGGGTGCCGCGGGCATACAGAATCTGGCCGGCGGCGAACTCGCTGTCGTAGGTGAAGCCGCCGAAGAACGAAAGGTGCGGCTCCAGCGCGTAGGTGAGCGTGGTGGTGTTCATCCGCACCCGGCTCACGAAGCCGGTCAACTGCAGCTTGGCCGTGTCGGTGCTGAAGTCGTTGCCCAGCGTAAAGCCCGCCCCCAAATCGCCCCGCGCCTGCACATGCCCGCCCACCCGTGTATGCGGCGAGATGGCCGTGTAGGAGGCGCCGGTGTCGTAGCTGTGCACGTCGCCGCGCAGCGAAAAACGCTGGCCGGGCGTGTAGCCGACGCTGATCTCCGGCGCCGCCGTGCGCGCCAGCAGCGAGGTGGGCGCCTGCAAGACTCCGTCCTCGAACTCGCGGATGTCGGAGCGCATCAGGTGCAGCCCCGGCCGCACCACCAGGCTCGTCCACGGCGTGAACGCCATCGCCACATCCGCCGACTGGAACTCGTTCTTCCAGTCCTGCACCTCGCTTCCCGCCGCCGCCGTGACGCCGTTCAGCAGGCTCCGGAACTGCCCCTCGCCGTGGCTGGCAAAGTTCTGCAAACGGTAGTTGAAGTCCACGTTCCACCACGGCCGCACCTGGTAGCTCAGCCCCTGGTCCACGATGTGTTGCGGCTCGCTTACCTCCGTCTCGCCGCTGTCGGAGGCGGCGTAGGGCACAAAGGTGTTGGCCGCGCTCCCCGGCGCCGTGCCGTTGAACGCTTCCACCAGCCGCGCCGGCCCCGCGTAGCGATAGAACAAATAATCCCCGCGGTACTCCAGCTCCGGCGTCAACTCGCCGGTGTAGCTGAACTCGCTCACCGGGCTGTGCAGCCGCCGGCTTTGGCTGCTGGCGAAGCTCACCAGCGGCGCCTGACCGTTGGTCGCCTGCGCCGTGTTGATGCTGAACTCCGGCGAGCTCACGTTGTTGCCTCCCAGCGTCTGGTTCAGCGTCTGGTAGCCCGCCAGGTAGTGCAGCGTGAACCCGCCCAGGGTGTAGTCAAATCCCGCCGCGATGCGGTTGGCGTCCTCCTGCAGCGGCTCGAAGAGCAGGTAGGGATAGCCGCGCGCGAACGTCCCCCAATAGCTGGGGCTGTTGAAGAAGTCCGGCGACTGCGGCGCAAACTCATCTCCGTCGCGCCCCGCGTGGGAAAACTCCACCCGCAACCGCAAGCCGTTGGTCGCATACAAGGTCAGGTCGGCGCTGCCCAGTTTCCGCACCGTGGCGAAGTTGTGGTTCGAGGTCAGCCCCGCCGTCGTCCCCGGCAGGATAAAGGCGTCATTGCGGTCGAAATAAAAATAGGTCTGCCGCCAGTTGGCCCGGAAATCGTACACCCCCTGCTTGCGCACCGTGAACTGCGCCGTGGGAAACGGATCCCCGCCCCAGCCGTTGGCGTTGAAAGAGAAGCTGTCGGCGAACAGGTGGCTCCCCGCCGGCGCCGTGCCCGAGAATTGCAGCTCCTCCATCCGCGGTCCGCTGCGCAGATCGTAGAACTCCAGAAACCCCGGCCGGTAGCCGCGCACGTCGCTGAAGCGCAGGCTCACTCCCGCCGCTCCCTGCACCTGAAACCCTCCCCACGTCAGCCCCGCCGCCGGTGTCTGCGCGGCAACCGCGGCGGTCATCACACCCAACAGCAAGACGACAAGGCGAACGCGCATGGGATTGCCTCAATGCAGAAAATTGGGATCGAAGTTGGAACCGTGCACCATCACATGGCAGCGAATGCAGGTGCCGCTGGTCTGGAATCCCAGCCGGCTGTGCGGCACCTGCGCCTGGCTGTGGAACCCGGTATGGCACTCCAGGCACAGCGTGCGTGTGTCGCGCCGCACCAGCAGCATGGCGTTCACGCTGCCGTGCGGCGTATGGCAGGCCAGGCACCCTCCCACCTTCACCGCCGCGTGCTCATAGACAAACGGCCCCCGCTTCTCCACATGGCAACTGGTGCAGGTGTTGCTCACTGTCCGCACCAGGCTGGCCTGGTTGGTGGTGCCGTGGGGGTTGTGGCAGTCGGTGCACTTCACCGCGCCTTCCGGCACCCGGTGATGCACCGGCAGCGTGAACTGCGCCTGCACGTTGCTGTGGCAGGTGTAGCACAGCGCCGGCTGCGGCGCCCGTAACTGGCTGTTCTGCAGCCAGCGCGTCTCCTCCGGCAGCGCCGGCACGCCATAGACGATGGCCTGCGCCGCAAGCTGCGCCCGCGGTCCCGGCTGCCGCGCCGCCGTCACCAGGTGCGCCGAGTGGCACTGCTGACAGCTCACCCCGTGCCCCAAATGGGTCGAGTGCGCGAAGAAATCCTGCTTCTGGCTGCTGACGTGGCAGTTCAGACAGACCGCCGCATTCTCCGGCGCGCTGCCACGAAAGGCGAAGATCAGGTGCTGCTGCAGCGCCGCCGCCGTCTTGGCGTCATCGCCGGCCGCGTTCTGCATGGCGCTGATGTGCGCCGCCCCCGGCCCATGGCAGGCTTCGCATCCGCTCACCCGCCCCGCTCCCGCCGCCACCCCCGCGCCTGCATGTGCCGTCTTGCTGAACTCGCGGTACTCGCTCAGGTGGCAGGTGCGGCAGGCCGCCGCGCCCGCATACTGGCTGGCCGGAACCGCCAGTTTTGCCCGCCAGGCCACCGAAGGCCCCGGCTGCGCCGCCGGCAGTGTCTGCCCCACCAGGGGCGGCGCCGCTGTCGCCATCAGCAGCGCCGCCCCCAGCAACCATCTCCCTCTCAGATACTTCATTCTGCCTGCCCCACAAATACAACCTACCTCACTCACGATATATAACGCATGTGATGGAAGTCACGCAACCGGAAAAAAAGCGGCGGCGCCACCCGGCGCCCCCGCGTCCGAACCCCAAACCCCAGACTTATGAACCCGCAGTGCACCAAGTCCCGTGCCGGCTCATTAATG
>JBQCEU010000249.1:0-21162 GCA_051959955.1 Terriglobales bacterium
AGGCGCCCGCGGGTGGGCAGGCGTTCGAGGCGCAGGTAACCGTCGGGGGTGAGGGCGCTGACCACGTACCCGGGCTCATCGAGCCCCGCGGCGAACAGATGCGGGGCGGCCGTGCTCCCCGCCGGTCCGGGCAGCGTGACGATGACATCGCCCAGGTTGTCGCGGCGCGGTGCATAGGCCTGCAGCTCCTGGGCGATGTGGTCGGCCAGCGCCGTCTCATAGCCTTCGACCGCAGGCGTGGCGACGTAATCGCGCAGATCCTGGGCCAGCGTGCCGGGCACGGCGGCCGCCGACTGCGCCGCCGCGCCGGCGGCCAGCGTCGCCACTAAGATCAAACTCAGGATGAGCCGGTTCACGTACTCATCCTAACCCCGGCAGCCGCTCCCTGGCCCTGCTCGCGGCGCCGGGCCAGTGGCGCCCTGGGCGGTCTACTCCGCGCGCAGGCTCTCCACCGGTGGCACCCGGGCAGCGCGGAGAGCGGGGAGAAGACCGGCGAATCACGCCGCTCATGATGGTGCGCGAGCGCGCGGCTCCGCCGCGGCCCTGGGCTTGCAACATCTGGTTGAGGTCGAGGCGCGCCGCGCGCCGCGCGGGGGCCAGGCCAAGCAGAACGCCCGATGCCAGGCACATCCCGAGCGCTGCGGGAGAACCCTGCTCTTGACAGGTTCCCGGTTTATAGACGCAGCCTTCCGCGCCGACTTGGCCCACGGTGCCAACGGCGCAGCCCGCCCCCGCGTATGGCTCACTCGCAGCGCAGCGCCGAAACCGGGTCCACGCGGGTGGCGCGGCGCGCCGGGCCGTAGCAGGCGAGCAGCGCAATGGCCGTGAGCAGCAACGCGACGGTCAGGAAAGTTGCAGGATCATCGGGCGGAACGCCGTAAAGCAGTCCGGCGAGGAAGTGCGACAGCAGCCGCGCCGCCCCCAGCCCCAATGCCACGCCCGCCAGCGCCAGGCCCAGGCCGCGCGCAACGACGGGCCGGAGCACGTCTTTGGAGCGCGCGCCCAACGCCATGCGCACGCCGATCTCGTGGGCGCGCTGGCTGACCGAATAGCTCATCACCCCATAGAGGCCGATGACGGCCAGCAACACGGCACAGAGGGCGAATAGGGCTCCCAGGGTGGTTTCGTAACGGCGGGGACCGGTGCTGGCCTCGACCAGCGACTGCAGGGTTTCGATGCCCGGAATCGCCGCCTGCGGGTTCACGCCCGCCACCGCCTGCCGGAGCGCCGGGGCGGCGGCATCGAGCGGCATGCGGGTGCGCACCACCAAGGTTTCTCCGGGTTCACTGAAAGACCAGAGGGGTACGTAGACGGCCAGCGATGGCGCCGCCTCCGGCGCCGTGCGCGTGTCGCCAACCACGCCGATCACCTCACGCGGCACGGGTTTGTCGTTGGCCGCCCAGAGCAGGTGCGCTCCGATGGGGTTGCGGCCGGGAAGCAGTTGGCGAGCAGTGTTCTCGGAGATCAACACGACGTCACGGCCGCGGTCCTGTTGCGAAAGCCAGCGGCCCGCCAGCAGCGGCAGCCCGATGGCGCGGCCGAGCCCGGGACTGATGAAGTAAAAATCACCCAGCCGGGTGTCCCCGGCCGGGCGCGGCGCCTCACGGAAAACAACGTCGTCGCCCCAGCTTCCGCCGTGCAGCGGCAGCACAGGTGTGAAGGCGGCGGCGACAACGCCCGGCATCGCCTGCACTTGGTCCAGCACGCCTACATAGACGCGGTTCTCCTCTGCCTGGGAGTGATAAGCGCCCGGGGTGAGGATCGGAACGGTCAGCACGTTCTGCTGCTGCATCCACTGGTTGGCCTGGCTTACCCGGACCAGGCTCTGCACCAGCAAGAGCGCGCCCACCAGCAGCAGCGCGCACAATGCCACTTCGGCCACCACCAACCCGCTGCGCAGGCCCCCGCGCCCGCCGGCGGCCTGGCGCGAACTGGTCGCCTTGAGGGTCGCCGCGGGCGGGACGCGCAGCAGCAAAAGCACGGGAAGCACGGTGAACAGCACCGCGGCGAACAGGGACAGGCCCAGGGTGAACAGCAGCACGGTGGCATCGAGATGGATGCCGTCCACTCGCGGAATGCCGAGCGGGGCATTGCGCACCAACAGACGCAGGGCGGCGGCGGCTACACCCAGGCCCAGCACCCCGCCCGCTGCCGCCAGCAGGAAGCCTTCGGTCAGGAACTGCCGCGTCAGCCGGCGGGTGGTGGCGCCCAGGGCGCCGCGGACCGCCACCTCGCGGGCGCGATCGGCATTTTTCGCCAGCAGCAGGTTGGCAAGGTTGGCGCAGACGATCAGGAACACCAATGCCGCCGCCGCCGCCAGCATCTCCAGCGCGCGCGCCGCCGCATCTCCCACGATGGCCGTCTTGAGCGGCACCAGCAGGGCGTGCAGATCGAACTGGCCGGGGGCGATGTGGCGCACCGGATCGCCATGGCCCGCGATGCCCGCCTCCACCGCATTGAGTTCGGCCAACGCCTGCTCTGCCGTGGCGCCGGGCTTCAGCCGCGCGATCACCGAGTAGCGGAAATTCCCAATGCCGGGATTGAGGTCGTAGCCGGCGAGCACCACCGGCTTGTAGATCTCGGGCGCGGCGCCGCCCCAGACGGCGGGGAACCGGAATTCGGGCGGCAGAATCCCGACCACCGTAAAGGCAGCGCCGTTGAGCGTGACGGGGCGGCCGACCACCGCCGGATCGCCGTGGAAGTCCTGGCGCCAAAGGCGATCGGAGAGCACCACTTCCTGGTCGTGGCCGCGTTGCTGTTCGGAGGGCAGAAAGCCACGGCCCATCTGCGGCCGTGCTCCGAGCAGCGGAAAGAAGTTGGCCGGCACCAGCGCCGCGCGCACCCGGTGGGGACTTCCCTGCCCGGTGAGCACGAAGTTCTCCTGGCCCACCTCGGCCATGCCGGCAAAGGCCGGACAGCGCCCCTGCCACTGGAGGAAATTGCCCGCGTTCACGTTGAAGGCGGCTCCGTAACCACTCCATTGCGGCACGGCTTCATGCACGACATACAACTGCCGTGACTGCGGATAGGGCAGCGCGCGCAGCAGCATGCCGTTGAGCATGGAAAAGATGGCGGTATTGGCGCCGATGCCCAGCCCAAGCGTGAGCAGGGCCACGGCGGTGAAGCCGGGCTTGCGGCGCAGCTGGCGCAGGCCGTGACGCAGATCGGCGCCCAACTCGGAGAGGAGGCGGCTGCCGAACGCCTCGCGGCACTCTTCACGGTAGCGCTCGCCGGCGCCAAACTCGATCCGGGCGCGGCGCTCGGCCTGCGCATGCGGCACGCCCTGCCGTTCCAGATCCTGAATCCGGTGGCGGAGGTGCCCCCGCATCTCGTCGTTCATGTCGCGTTCGAAGCGCGAACGGCGAAACAGAAAGGCCAGCAGCGTGCGCACACGCGCCGTCAGTTTCATATTCATAGCTCCTCCCGCCGGGCATTCAGGACCGTGCCCATGGCCGCCACCAGCCGATCCCAGCCTTCGCTCTCTTCCCGCAGACGGCGCCGTCCGGCGGCGGTGATCCGGTAGAACTTGGCGCGCTGGTTGTTCTCCGACACTCCCCATTCCGCGGTCAACAGCCCGCGGCGCACCAACCGGTAGAGGGCCGGATAGAGAGCTCCCTGCTCGATCTGCAGCGCGCCGGCAGAAAGCTGCCCGATGCGAACCAGCACCCCGTACCCGTGCTCAGGATGAAGAGACACGGCCTTCAGGATTAATAGCTCCAGGGTCCCGGGAAGGATTTGAGCGCGCGCCATGATTGAATGTCCTAAATTATTTAGGACATTAGCACCGCCCGGCGGTGAGGTCAAGCCACTCAGCCTGAGCCGCGCCGTCGGGGAGCTGCTTGCGCGGGGACTGGAGCAGGGCACGGAGGCGCCTGCTGATTTGAAGGACAAACTCAGGCCATCCCGGCTGCCAGCAGACTCGGCCGTGGTGACCTCGGCGCAGGTGTGGGGGACTGGAATAACGATCGGGAAGGCTAAGCGGCGTCGGGGTCGGTTTTTTCCTGAGGGTGCAGAGCGGGCGGCAACTCCAGGCCGAGGGAGCGCGCCAGCAGGAAGTGAAGCTGGCGGACGCCTTCGGTGAGCGAAGCGGGGCCGGGCTGGAGGATGTAGGTGGACTTGATCTCGTAGACGTGGCCGGCGCGGATGGCGGTGGTTTCCGCCCACCCGGGACGCTCGCGGATGGTCTGCTTCTTCACCTTTTTGCCGCACCAGGAGCCGATGATGACCTCGGGATTGCGCGCCGCCACCGCCTCCGGCGCCAGGATGCGCTCGGCGGCGCCGCCGGCGTCGCGCAGTTCGGGAAACAGCGGCTGGCCGCCGGCGATGGCGATCAGCTCCTCCACCCAGCGGATGCCGCCGATGAGCGGCGTGTCCCACTCCTCGAACCAGACCCGCGGGCGGCGGGGGAAGCGCGCCGCCGAGGCGGCGATGGCATCGAGTCCGGCACGCAGGCCGTCTTCCAGCGCCGCCGCGCGCTTGCCGGCGCCCACCAGGCGGCCGAGCGCGGCCATCATGGCGAAGATCTCGTCCAGGCTGCGCTGGTTGAAGTTGAACACCGTGCAGCCGCGGCGCACCAGCTCACGGCTGATGTCGGCCTGGAGATCGGAGAAGGTCAGCACCAGATCGGGCTGAAGCGCCAGGATGGCGTCGAATTTGGCGTTGATGAAAGCCGAAACGCGCGGCTTCTTGCGGGCCTCGGGCGGACGCACGGTGTAGCCGGAGACCCCCACGATGCGCCCGCCCTCGCCCAGCAGGTAGAGGGTCTCCGTGGTCTCCTCGGTGAGGCAGACGATGCGGCTTGGCCAGCTAGACAAGGCCGGCCGCCTCGCTCTGGATGCGCTGCCAGGCGGCGGCCACGTGACGCGCTTCCGTATCCATGGCGCCGATGCTCATGCGCAGGGTGAAGTGGCCGTTGAGTTTGGTGTGGGTGAGGTAGAGCGCGCCGGAGGCGTTGAGGGCAGCGAGCAGCTTTTCGTTGGCGGCATCGCCCGAGCGCAGGCGGAAACAGACCAGGTTGAGCGGCGCCGGAGCGGCCAGCTCGAAACGCGCATCCGCCGCCACCCAGGCGGCGAACTCCTGCGCCAGCGCCACGTGGGCGCGCACCCGCCGCTGCAGTTCCTCCACCCCGAAGGCGCGGATGACGAACCATAGCTTGAGGGCCCGAAAACGGCGGCCGAGCGGAATCTGCCAGTCGCGGTAATCAATCACCGCGCCGCTGGCGCTGGCGGCGTTGCGCAGGTACTCGGGCAGTATGCTCAACGCCTGGATGAGCGCCGCCCGTTCCTGCACGAACAGGCAACTGCAGTCGAAGCTGGTGAACATCCACTTGTGCGGGTTGAAGTTGAAACTGTCGGCCCACTCCAATCCGGCGAACCAGTGGCGGAACTCGGGACACAGGGCGGCGGTGCCGCTCATCGCCGCATCCACGTGCAGCCAGCAGTTGTACTGGCGCGCCAGGGGACCGAGCGCCGCCAGCGGGTCCATGGCGTTGGACGAGGTCGTGCCCAGAGTGGCGGAGATGAAGAACGGGCGCAGACCGGCCTGCTGGTCGGCCGCGAGCCGGCGGGCCAACGCATCCGGCCGCAAAGCAAACGTCTCGTCCACCTCGATCAGGCGCAGTTGCTCACGCCCCAGCCCGGCGATGGTCACGGCTTTCTCGATCGAGGAGTGCGCCTGGCTGGAGGTATAGGCGACCAGCGGCGCGCCGGCGCGCGCCAAGCCCTGCTGGTTGGAGGCGCCGGCGGTGGCGCGCTCGCGCGCCGCCAGCAGGGCACAAAGCGCGGCGCTGGAAGCCGTATCCTGGATGACGCCGCCGCCATCTCCCCGCGAGGCGAAGCTTTCGGGCAGGGCCAGCATCTCGACCAGCCAGTCCAGAACATGAGTTTCGAGCTCGGTGCAGGCGGGCGAGGTGGCCCAGAGCATGCCCTGCACCCCCAAGCCGGCCGAGAGCAACTCGCCCAGCACCGCGGCGGGCGAGCTATTGGAGGGGAAGTAGGCAAAAAAATTCGGGGATTGCCAATGCGTAATGCCTGGCATCAGCACCTGGTCCACATCCGCCATCATGGCGGCGAAATTTTCCGGCGTTTGCGGCGGATGAGCGGGCAAATGGTCGCGAATGGAGCCTGGTGGCACTTTTGCCAACACCGGGCGCTGCTCGATGGAGGCGCGGTAATCGGCGATCCAATCCACAAGAAAATGCCCATTCGCCCGAAAGTCATTCCAATTCATGCCGATAGTATGAATCGGGTCAGCGGGAAGTGAGGATTGAGCTTGACCCTGCGATGCGAGATTGAAGAAAATGTCGGCAATTCCCCCAATCCCGGACGCGCCTCCACGGCGCGGCTCGAGAGTGGCAATGAACGCGAACGCACCAGCCTGCGAGCGGGAGGGGGAGCTGACCGCGCTGACGCATCGGTTGACGACCGAGTATGCGGTGAGCCGCATTCTGGCCGAGGGGGGCGAGGCGGAGGAGAGCCTGCTGCGCTCGCTGGAGATCATGGGGCGGGAGTTGCAGTGGGACTTCTGCCTCTGCTGGCGGCTGCAACCGCCGGCGCCGCCGGCGCCCCCAGTGATGCGGCTGCTGGCCAGCTACTGCAGCGATCCGGAACGGCTGCGGGCTTTTGAAGCCGCCCTGGAGGTGCACGAACTTTCGCTGGGGCAGGGCTTTGCGGGCAAAGCCTGGGCGGCGGCGGAGCCACTGTGGATTGGCGACGCCAGCGATGGCCGGCAGTTCCTGATGGCGGAAGCGGCGCGCCAGGCGGACCTGGGGCCGGGCGTGTGCGTGCCCATTCTGTTCAGGGGCAACGTGATCGGGCTGCTGCAGTTCCTGGCGCGGCGCGGCGCGCGGCCGGACGCCGACTCGCTGCCGGTGCTGGTGAGTCTGGCGGAGCAGATCGGCCGCTTCCTGAACCACGATGTGATTGAAAGCGCGCTGCGGGCCTCGGAGGCGCGCTTCCGGGCGCTGTTTGACGCCAACGTGGCAGGCGTTCACTGCAGCACCCTGGAAGGGGAGCCGCTGGCGTTGAACCCGGCCTTTGTCCGCATGTTCGGCTTCACCTCGCGCGAAGAGGCGATGCAGTTCCCCTCGCGTGAGCTGTACTGCGATCCGGCCGATCGCGAGGCGCTGCTGGAGGAGCTGCGGCGGCACGGGCGGGACGTCAACCGGCAGTTGCGGCTGCGGCGGCGGGATGGCACGGAGATGTGGGTGCTGGCCAACACCGTGCTCATTCCCGGGCGGGAAGGGACGCCGGACCTGAACGAAAGCACGGTGATTGACATCACCGAGGCCAAGGAAATGGAGCAGCGGCAGTGGCAGACCTCCAAGATGGAGAGCATGGGGCGGCTGGCGGGGGGGATCGCGCATGACTTCAACAATCTGCTGACCGTGATCAATGGCTACGCCGATCTGGCGCTGGCGCGGCTGGACAGCCAGGCGCCAGCGCGCGACAGCATCGTCAAGCTGCACGAGGCCGGGCAGCGGGCGGCGGGCCTGACGCGGCAACTGCTGGCCTTCAGCCGCCGCCAGGCGCTGGAGCCGGCGGTGGTGGACCTGGAAGCGGCGGTACGTTCGACCGCGGCCATGCTGGAGGGTACACTGGGCGACGCCATGGACCTGCGCATCGAGGTGGAACCCGGGTTGGGAAAGGTGCGCGCGGATCCCAATCAGGTGACGCAGATTGTCATGAACCTGGCGATCAACGCCCGCGACGCCATGCCGGGCGGGGGGACGCTGCTGCTGGATCTCCACCCGGTGGTCATTGATGACGCCTACACGCGGCGGCATGTGCAGGCGAAGCAGGGCGAGTACGTGCGGCTGGAGGTGAGCGACACGGGCACGGGGATGGATGCCGCCACGCTGCAGCACGCCTTCGAGCCCTTTTACACCACCAAGCCCAGGGGCAAGGGGACGGGCCTGGGGCTGTCAACCGTTTATGGACTGATGCTGCAGCAGGGCGGATGGGTGGAGCTGTACAGCGAGTTGGGCCGCGGGACGACCTTCAAGCTGTACTTTCCCCGCGCCGAGGAGACACCCGCCGCCCCGGCGGTGGAGGCAGCGGCGCCGGCGGAGGGCCGCGGGGAATCGGTGCTGGTGGTGGAAGACAACGAAGAAATCCGCACGCTGCTGGAAGAAGTCCTGCGCGATCATGGATACATTGTGGAAACGGCGGCGGAGTGCAAACAGGCGTTGGAGCTGGCCTATCGCCAGGGCCGGCGCTACGATCTGCTGGTGACCGATCTGGTGCTGGCCGGTTGCAGCGGAGCGCGGCTGGCGGCGCAGATGCGGGCCGCACAGCGCCATTTGCGGGTATTGTATTTGTCCGGATTCTCGCGGCAGGCGGCCACCACGCAGGGCTTGATGGCGCCCGGCGATCGCGGGGAGTTTTTGCAGAAGCCCTTCACCCCGGCGGTCCTGCTGGGCCGGGTGCGCAAGGTGCTGGAACAGCCGGAGACGGCAGACAGGACGGCAGAGGCCAAAGCTTGAGCAGCATTCCGGACCGCTACCCCCCCTCGCCACGGCTGGAACGCCGCTGGCGGCTCTATTGCCGGCTGGCCGCCGCGGCCTGCGCCGCGCTGGGCGGGCTGGGGCAGTGGCTGGGGACCGGGGCGCTGCGGCTGCCACCGGCCGCGGCCTGGGGACTGGTGGCGGCGGCGCTGGCCATCGTGCTCACCGAACGCCGCCCCCGGGCGGCGCGTCTGCTGGCCGGGTTGCTGCTGGGCGGCTGCGGCGCGGTGCTGGGCAGCCAGGTGGCGCTGGGCAGCGGAGCCTGGCTGAGCCGCACGTCGCCGGGCATGCTGCTGCTGGCTTTGCTGGCGGCGGCGGTGGCCCTGCCGCGACGGCACCGGTTGGCGGCGGTGGTGCTGGCGCTGGTGCCCACGGTGACGGGCTTGATCGCGCTGTTCGAGGCGGCCTTGTCGGCGGCCTGGTCGCCGCTGGGCCCGGCCTCCCATCCGCTGCGGCCGGTCACGGCGGCGGCCATGCTGTGGCTGGGCACCGCCTGGATGGCGGCGGAACCGCGGCTGCGGCCGGCCTCGTTCGTGCACGAGCCCGGGTCCACGGGCTGGCTGATGCGCCGCCTGGTGCCGGTGGTGGTGGTGTTTCCGCTGCTGTTGGCCTGGATTCGCAGCCCCCGCAACCACGCCCATCCCATGGCCACCTGGGTGGGTTCGGCCATCTTCGTGCTGCTCAGCTTCGTGGTCTTCCTCACCCTGGTGTGGAAGGCCGCCAGCGCCCTCGACCGGCTGGACATCAGCCGCGCCGACCTGCAAGCCTACGCGCACGAGATCAGCGACCTGTACCATCACGCTCCCTGCGGCTACCACTCGCTCGACGCCGACGGGCGCATCGTCAAGATCAACGACACCGAGCTGAGCTGGCTGGGATACAAACGCGAGGAACTGGTGGGCCGGGTGCTGTTCCCGGATCTGCTCACGCCCGCCAGCCGGCTGGCGTTTTTGCGGCATTTCCCCAAGGTGCAGCAGGCGGACGCGGTGCAGGACCTGGAGCTGGAGCTGGTGCGCAAGGACGGCAGCCTGCTGCCGGCGGTGGTGAGCGCCACCGCGATCACCGACCTGCAGGGGCGGTTCCTGCGCACCCGCTCCACCCTCTTCGACGCCACCCAGCGCAAGCAGGCGGAGGCGGCGCTGCGCATGTCGGAGGCGCGCAACCGCGCCATTCTGGCTTCGGCGGCGGATGCCATCGTTACCCTGGAGGAATCGGGCGCCATCGCCGACTTCAACCCGGCGGCGGAGCGCATGTTCGGCATGAGCCGGGCGGTGGCCATCGAGATGCGGGGCGCGGACCTGCTGGCCGCCGATTCCCCGCTGCGGACGATGCCGATGGCGGCGCTGGCGCTGGAGTCCGAGGCCTCGCCCTCCCAGCACCTGGAGTTCACCGCCCGCCGCGCCGACGCCAGCCTGTTTCCGGCCGAGCTGACGCTCACCCGCGTGGCCGGCCAGTCGCCGGGCCTGTACACCGCCTTCATCCGCGACCTGACCGAACGCAAGCGCGCCGAGGCGGAACTGCGCGAGTCCGAGGAGCGGCTGCGGCTGCTGCTCGACTCCACCGGCGAGGGCATCTACGCCCTCGACCTGGAGGGGCGCTGCGTGCTCTGCAATCCGGCGGCGGTGCGCATGCTGGGCTATGACCGCGCCGAGGATCTGCTGGGCCGGCCCATCCACAGCCTCATCCACCACACCCGCGCCGACGGCACCCCCTATCCGCCGCAGGAATGCAAATCTTTCCTGGCGGCGCGCCAGGGGGTGGGCATCGAGGTGGATGACGAGGTGTTTTTCCGCCGCGACGGCACGCCGGTTCCGGTCGAGTACCGCAGCTATCCGGTGGAGCGCAACGGCCAGCCGGTGGGGCTGGTGGTGACCTTCACCGACGTCACCATGCGCCGCAATCTGGAAACCCAGATCCGCCAGTCGCAAAAAATGGAGGCGGTGGGGCGGCTGGCGGCGGGCATCGCCCATGACTTCAACAACCTGCTGACGGTGATCAACGGCTACTCCGACCTGCTGCTGGAAACCGCCCGCGACGCCGACGCCCAGGACAAGCTGCGCAGCGTGCGCGCCGCCGGCGACCGGGCGGCGACGCTGACCCACCAGTTGCTCGCCTTCAGCCGCCAACAGGTGCTGCAGCCGCGGGTGCTGGATTTGAACAGCGTGGTGCGCGATCTGGAGCCGCTTTTGCGGCGCTCCATCGGCGAGGATATCGAGCTGAGCTGCGAGTTGGCGGCCGATCTGCGACCGGTGAAGGCCGACCCCAGCCAGTTGGACCAGGTCCTGATGAACCTGGTGGTGAACGCCCGCGACGCCATGCCCGGCGGCGGGCGCATCCGCATCGAGACCGCCAATGCCGTTCTGGATGAAGCCGGGGTGCGGCCGCACCCGGGCCTGGCGCCGGGCCACTATGCGCTGCTGTCGGTGAGCGACACCGGCACCGGCATCCAGGACGAGGTGCAATCGCATATCTTCGAGCCTTTTTTCACCACCAAGCCGCAGGGCAAGGGCACCGGCCTGGGGCTGCCCACGGTCTTCGGCATCGCGCGCCAGAGCGGCGGCACGGTGGTGGTGGATTCGGTGTGGGGCCGCGGCACCGCCATGCGCGTCTACCTGCCCACCCATGAAAGCGCCGCGACCGCCGCCGCCGCCGCCGCCCGGACGGCCGCCCCGGCCGTGGCGCCGCGGGCGCCGCGGCCGGCGAGCGGCGGGCGGGAGACCATCCTGGTGGTGGAGGATGAAGACGGTCTGCGGCGGCTGCTGCTCGAGATCCTGCGCGAGGCCGGCTACTCCGTGCTCGATGCCGCCCATCCCGAGGCGGCGCTGCAGTTGAGCCGCGAGCACACCCAGGCCATCCATCTGCTCATCACCGACGTGGTCATGCCCGGCCTGCACGGACCGGCGCTGGCCGAGCGGCTGCTGCGCCAGCGGCCGGGCATGCGCGTGCTGTACATCTCCGGCTATTCGGAACCGGACAGCATCCCCACCCCGTTTCTCAAAAAGCCCTTCAGTCCGGAGGCGCTTGCCGCCACGGTGCGGCAGGTACTAACCTAGCGGGATGGACTTCCAGACCGTCCGCGGCCACCTGCTGATCGTGGATGACGATGAGCTGGTGCGCGACTACCTCTGCCAGCGGCTGCGCGAGGAGGGTTACTCCTGCGCGGCGGCGGCCAACGGGCTGGAGGCCATCGCGGCGCTGCGCGAGCAGGCCACGCCGGACGTGATCCTGCTGGATGTGAACATGCCGGGGCTCGACGGCATGGAATTTCTGCGGCTGGCGCACAACCATGTGGGCACGCGCTTCGGGGTCATCGTCATGAGCGGGGTGGCCGGACCGCGGCTTAAGGAACAGGCCATCCGCTACGGCGCCTTCACCCTGCTGCCCAAACCCCTGGATTTTGCCAAGCTGCTGCGCCTGATCGCCATCCAGCAGGAGCTGGCGCGCACCCGCAGCGCCCTGCGCGGGTAAGGGTTACGGGCGCGGCTTGAGCCGCAGGGCGGCGCTGTTCATGCAGTAGCGCTGCCCGGTCGGCGGGGGGCCGTCGGGGAAGCGGTGGCCGAGGTGGCTGCCGCAGCGGGAGCAGACCACTTCCTCGCGCGTCATACCGTGGCTGCTGTCGCGGCGCACCTCGACCCGCCCCTCGGCCACCGGCTGCCAGAAGCTCGGCCAGCCGGTGCCGGATTCATACTTGGCGCCGGCATCGTACAGTTCCTGGCCGCAGGCGGCGCAGAGATAGACGCCGGGGGTGTGGGTGTTCCAGTAGGCGCCGGTGAAAGCCGGTTCGGTCCCCTGCTGGCGCAGCACGCGGTACTGCTCGGGGGTCAGCTCGCGCTGCCAGTCGGCTTCGCTCTTCAGGATTTTTTCAGACATAGGAACTCCATGATGAGTTGCAGGTCCTTCCATGCCTCGCGCTTTTGCGAAGGATCGCGCAGCAGGTAGGCGGGGTGATAGGTCACCACCAGCCGGGTTTCAAAATCCTCGAGCCGCAGGGTATGGATGCGGCCGCGCACCGCCGTCAGCGGGCCCTTGAAGGGGCGCAGCGCCTGGGCGGCGGTGGCGCCCAGGGCGCAGACCATCTTTGGCCGGATGCTGAGCAACTGGCGCAGGAGAAAAGGCGAGCAGGCGGCCACCTCGTCGGCTTCGGGGGTGCGGTTGCCGGGCGGGCGGCACTTGACCACGTTGCAGATATAGACGTCGGCGCGGCGCAGCTTCATGCCCTTCTCGATCATGTCGGTGAGCAGTTGGCCGCCGCGGCCGACGAAGGGCAGGCCCTGGGCATCCTCGTCGGCGCCCGGTCCCTCGCCCACGAAGACCAGTTCGGCTTGCGGGTTGCCGCTGCCGAAGACGATCTTGTTCCGGCCCTGGGCGAGCTTGCAGCGGCGGCAGTCGGAGCCGAGATCGGCCTCTACGGCTGCCAGGCTCCCGCCGGCCGGGGCCGGCCGCGGAGCGGCTGGGGGCGGCGGGGTGGCTGCCGGCAGTGCGGCGGCGAGGCTGCCGGCGCGGATGCGCACCGCCTCGATACCCATCTCCTGTTGAAAGCGGAGATAGCCGGCGAGGGCGCGGCGGGCTTCAGGCGTGAGTGAGGGCATGGCGGGGCAGGGCGAGGGCGGCGTCGAGGATGGCATCGGCGATCACCGCCTTGGAGGCGCGGGGCAGGTCGCGTTCCGCTGCGGCGGTGATCAGGGTGACGGCATTGTCGGCCGCATCGAAGCCGATGCCGGGCTGCAGCACGTCGTTGAGCACCATCAGGTCGGCGTGCTTGGCGGCCCGTTTGCCGCGCGCCCGCTCGCGGGCGGCGGCGCTGTCGGTTTCGGCGGCGAAGCCGACGAGGCGCTGCCGGGTCTTGCGGCGGCCCAACTCGGCCAGAATGTCGGGATTGCGGACCAGTTCGAGTTGCAGGCGCTCCGCGGTCTTTTGGATCTTTTGCGGCTGCGGCGCGGCGGGCCGGTAATCGGCCACGGCGGCGGCGCAGATGGCCAGGGTGCAGGCGTCGAACTCGGCCAGGGCGGCGGCGGCCATCTCCGCCGCGCTGGTAACCTCGAGGCGTTCCACGCCGGCGGGCACCGGCAGAGCGGTGGGACCGCTGATCAACCGCACCCGGGCGCCGCGGCGGGCGGCGGCGGCGGCCAGGGCATAGCCCATGCGGCCGCTGGAGCGATTGCTGAGATAGCGCACCGGATCCAGCGCCTCGCGCGTGGGCCCGGCGGTGATGAGGACGATCTCACCGGCCAAATCACGGCGCTTGGCGCCGGCGGCGGCCTCGTACACCACGGCGGCGATGGCTTCCGGCGCGGCCATGCGGCCTTCCCCCACCATGCCGCACGCCAACTCGCGGGCTTCGGGCGGCGCCAGGGTCACGCCCCGGCTGCGCAGCAGCTCGACATTGGCCTGGGTGGCCGGATGGCGCCACATCTGCACATTCATGGCGGGAGCCGCCACCACGGGAGCGGGCGTGGCCAGCAGCAGGGTGGTGAGGTAGTCGTCGGCCAGTCCCTGGGCCATGCGCGCCAGGGTATGGGCGGTGGCCGGCGCCACCACGGCCACATCGGCCGACTGGGCGACGGCAATATGCTCGATGGCGGCCGCGTGGGCGAAAAGGCTGCCCAGCACCGGGCGGCCGCTCAGGGCGGCGAGGGTGGCGGGGGTAATAAAGCGGGCGCCGGCGCGGGTCAACACCACCTGCACCTCCTCCCCGTGCTGACGGAACAGGCGCACCAACTCGGCGGCTTTGTAGGCGGCGATGCCGCCGCTGATGCCCAGCAGAATGCGCATCGCGGGCCGCCTACTCCTGGGCGGCGGTCTCCCCGGCGGGCGGCTCGGTGCTCACGAAAGTAATCTCCAGCAGGCCGGCCATGGCCTCTTGCTGCGAGATGCGGGTGAACTTGCGCGAGTTGGGCGTGACCAGGGGCCGCGCCCCGCCCTGCAGTTTGCGGGCCCGCCGCGCCACCACATGGACAAACTGGTAGCGGCTGGGCACATCTTCGAGGCTGGCAAACGGTCCCAATGTCATTCCCTCAACTCCTTATTCCAAACGAGGCCAGAACGGGTTGCAGGCGGCTGGCCATGTTTTCCCGGCTGCAGCTTTCGGCTACGGCACAGTCGCCCGGCTCACCCTGGCGGCGGCAGCGCACAATGGCGCACAAGCGCCCGACGGATTCCTCCAGGCGATCGTTGATCACCACGTAGTCATACTTATTATAAGCGGCAATTTCCTGGGCGGCATCCCCCAGCCGCTGCGCCACCACCGCGGGCGCATCCAGGGCGCGGCTTTGCAGGCGCCAGGCGAGCTGCTGCCGGTCGGGAGGCGCGATGAAGATGCTGACCGCTTCCGGCATGCGCGCCTTCACCTGCTGCGCCCCCTGCACGTCAATATCGAGTACCAGGTCGTCGCCCTGGCTGCGGGCCGCCTCGAGGCTGGCCCAGGCGGTGCCGTAGTAGTTGCCAAACACCTGGGCGTGCTCCAGGAAGGCGCCGGCGGCGATCATGGCCTCGAAATGGGCGCGATCAATAAAGTGGTACTCGCGCCCGTCCTGCTCGCTGCCGCGCGGGGCGCGGGTGGTATAGGAGACGGAAAAACGCAGACCCGGCACTTGGCCGAACAGTTCCCGCACCAGCGTGCTTTTGCCGGAGCCGGAGGGAGCGGAGACGATAAACAGGGACATGGGCCTATTCCAGGTTCTGGATCTGTTCGCGGAACTTCTCCAGCTCCGCCTTCAGGGTCAGGCCGAGGTCGGTGATTCGCAAGGCGGCGGGGCTGGCGGCCGTGGTTTTGGAGCAGAGGGTGTTGACCTCGCGGCCGAGCTCCTGGGCGAGGAAGTCGAGTTTTTTGCCCACGGCGCCGCCGGCGGCGAGCAGGGCGCGGGCCTGGGTTAGGTGGGCATCGAGCCGGGTCAACTCCTCGCTGATATCGCTGCGCTCGGCCAGCAAGGCAGCCTCCTGGACAAGGCGCTCGGGCGCGGGCGCGGCGGCGGCGCTGCCCAGCCATTCCTGGAGGCGGCGTTCCAGTTTGGCGCGCAGTCCGGCCTCCAGGGCGGGCCGCTCGGCGGCAATGGCGGCGGCCGCGGCGGCGAGCGCGTCGAGGCGGAGGTGGAGGTCCCGGGCCAGGGCGGCGCCTTCGGCGGCGCGCATGGATTGCAGTTGGTCGAGCGCGGCGGTGAGGGCGGGCATGACCAGCTCGGCTCCGGCCCCGGTGTCGGCGCCGGCCGGCGCGAACACGCCGGGAAAGCGCAGGATCTCGGCGGGGCTGGCCGGCGCGGCGATTCCCAGCCGGCGGCTGAGTTCCTGATGGGCGGCCAGGTAGGCGTCCAGCACCGCCTCATCGAGACGCGCGGCGGCGGCGGCCACCCCCGCCCGTTCCCACGCCAGCCGCACGTCCACATGGCCACGCTGGAGGCGGGCGCGAAGCCGCTTCTCCATCTCCGGCTGCAGCTCGTCCCACTCGGCGGGCAACTGCCAGCGCAGGTCCAGGAATCGGTGGTTGACGGCGCGCAGCGTCACCGTCACCGCGCCCGCGGCGGCTTCCCGGCGCACCCGGGCGTAGCCGGTCATGGAGAGCAGGGGCGCCGGGGCGGTCACCTCAGTCTTCCCTCTTTTCCGGCGGCGGCGCGCCCGGCGGCTGGTAGCGCGGCAGGTGGGCGAGCTGGCGCAGGGTTTCCATCAGCTCGCGGCGGCGCTGGCTGTGCAGCTCCGATTGCAGCTCCTTGAGCGCCAGCGCGACGACATCGTAATGGTGCAGGCCGCGATACTCGGGATCGGCCGTGACCTCCAGCCACAGGTTGTGGATCAGGTCCAGGTCTTCGTCGCGCAGCCGGGGGGTGTGCGGGCCCAGGTGGGCGACGGTGAGTTCGTTGGCGGGCGACAGCACCTGCAGGTTGAGCCGGGGACGTGGCTCCGGCAGCTCCTCCCAGGCGTCGCCGGTGAGCTTGCACTGTTCGGCCACCGGGCGCTGCACCGAGCTGGCTTCGACGATGGTGCTGGATTCCAGCCGCTGCGCCGTGCCGACGATGGTGTGGTAGGCGTTGTTGCCCGGCACCACCAGCAGCGACACCGGCTTGCCCGCCTTCTCCGCCAGCGAGACGACCTTGCTGAACAATTCCTGCTCGTACTGGTCGAAGGCGCGCTTTTCATCCATCACGGCGGGGCCGGCGAAGGAGCGGACCAGCCGCACCGTCATCACCACGATGTCCTGCTTGACGGTGTCGGTATGCGCCAGGGTGTATTCCAGATGATGCAGGTGACGATCGTCGCGCACCGTCACCAGCACGTTGCCCGGCCGCACGTTGAGCGCCTCGGCGGCGATGTCACCGCCGGAAGCGATGCGGAACTTCTCCAGGTGGGCATCCAGGCGGCGCTGGCGCTTGGTGACCTGCTCACTGACCACAAACAGCACAAAGAAACCGGCGGTAAAGGCCGAACCGGCGATGGTGGCCAATTCCTTGGTGAACAGGTTCATGACCGCCGTGGCCAGCAGCAGCAGCGCGATCAGGCCCACGCCCACGGGAATTTCGTATCCGGCAACCTTGAAATTCAGCGGCACCCGCCATTCCCGGCCCTCGGGTTCCTTGAAGCGCAGCACGAAGGTCGCCACCGCCAGGAAGACAAAGCTCCAGATCAGGCCGAAGGCATAGCCCTCGCCCAACTCGTAGATGTTGCCCCAGGTGAAGACGATGATGGCGATCTGCAGGATGGCAATGGTGTTGACGATGCGGTAGGTGGTGCCGTAGTGGCTGTGGGGGCGGCGAAACCAGTCGGTGAGCACGCCGTCTTCACTCACCCGGTTGAGCACGCCGGTGGAACCGATGATGGCGGTGTTGACCGCGCCGGAAAGAATGAGCGCGCCCACGAACACGACAAAGCCCTGAAACACCAGGCGCAGCGTGTAGGGGCCGGTGAGGAACATGGTCAGCCCGCCGATGAGGTTGTCGTAGTAGCGGGCGCGCACCGCATCGGGGATGATCATCACCGCAAAGAACGTGGCCAGGGTGGTGAAGATCAGGCTGTAGAAAAAAATCACCAGACCGGCGCGCTGCAGGTTCTTGGCCTTGGGGCTTTCAATGTCGCGATAGACCTGGGCCAGGGTTTCCTCGCCGCTCATGGCCAGGATGGAGTGGCCGAAGCCAATCAGCGCCACCAGCAGCGCCACCTGGGTGACACCGGTTCCCCCCAGCCAGCCCAGCGCGCCGGGCCCGTAGCGCATGGTGTGGAAGCTGGGCAGGGGCGGCAGGTGGGCGCCGAGGTGCCAGATCGTGATCAGCGACCAGCCGATCATGATCACCACCATGATGGTGGTGATCTGCATGATGCGCACCGCCTTCTCGCTGGTCTCGTGAATGCCCTGGATGTTCTTCCACCAGAAGTAGACGGTGACGGCGATGGCGAAGGAGGCGGAAAAACTATTGACCGAAAAGTGCAGCGGGTGGCCGAGCCGGGTGCCGAGGTCCTGCAAAAAGCCGGCCAGATACTGGCCGGCGGAGACCGAGCTGATCGGCCCGGTGAGCAGGAAATCAAACATCAAAGCGCTGACGGCGATTTTGGCCAGGGTGCTGCCCAGCGCCTCCTTGACCACGCGGTAGACGCCGCCGCGCACGAACATGGTGCTGCTCTCGATGTAGAGAGCCTGCACGGCGTAACTGAACAGCATGACCGCCAACACAAACCACGGCGCCGATTTGCCGATGGCCTGTTCGGCGATGCCGCCCAGGTAAAAGGCTGTCGAGGCCAGGTCGGAGAGGACGATGGCCGCCGCCCGCCAGAAAGAAATGAAGGTCAACATCACCGTGGTGGCGACGAAGACCTTGGCAGCGGGACGGCGCAAACTCTCTATGGGAGGTTTGCTCGACATGCCCCAGGCTTAAAGTTTTTCAGCGTGTTCGCAGGCAGAACAGGAGATGTACATGCCCCCGGCGATCTGTTGCGCGCGGTTGCGGATGCGCTTGACCACGCGCACCGACTTGCCGCACTTGGGACATACCTGTTCCACCGCCTCGCCGTCGCGCTTGCGATCGGCGGTCTTGGCTACCTTACCCATGAAGCTCCTCCAGAATCTGGTTGAGCAACGATTTTACCTCAACCCCACCTTTGTCCCGCGGCGGGCGTGGAGGCGGGCGGCGGCGGAGCCGTGAGCGGCGGAAATCTCCATGAAACCCTCCGGGCCGGCGCGCAGCAGCAGGGTTCCCGCGGGGACGCTGCCGAAGTGACCATCGCGGCGGGTCACGGTTACACCGTTTACCTCCGCCAGGCCGTAGCCGCCCTGGCGGGCGTTGAGCAGAAGATTGCCAAACCGGTCCACGTGCAAAACTTCCGCCAAAACGCCGCCGCCGGGCTGAGGGTCAATCGGGGGAAGCGCCAGACGGCGCCAATCGGCCACCGCATGGCCGGGCAGAAGGCCGCAGGCGGCCATGGCTGCCGCCAAAGGGACCATCTGGTCGCGGGCGACAAAGCTGCCGCGCACCGGCAGGGGCACAGCCTGCACCTGAGCACCGGGGTGTTGTTCGAGCAGCAAACCCAGCCCGCCCTCGTCCATGGCCAGCCAGAACTGGCCGGCAGCGGCGGCGGCGAGCATGCGATCCGGACCGGTGCCGCGATCTAAAGCGAGCAAATGGATCGTTCCGGCGGGATAATAGGAATAGATCCGCAGCCAGAGAAGTGCCGCGGGCAGGATGTCCTCACTGTCGAGCTCGTGGTTGAGGTCCACCAGCCGGGCGGAAGGGCACCGGGTCAGCAGTGCTCCCTTGAGCATCGCCAGATAGGCGCTGCCGCTGCCGAAATCCGAGGCGAGTGTGATCAGGGGAGCGGACATGACGGCGAAATCCAGGGTTTACGCGGCATGAGCAACTAGGTTATACCTCTTAATTGAATACTTTGGAGAACACAGGCAATGTCTACCACCACCCGCGGCCTTGAAGATGTCGTCGCTTCGCCCTCTTCGATCTGTTTTATTGATGGCAACAAGGGCATCCTGGCCTACCGCGGCTACGATATTCACGATCTGGCCGAGCGTTCGACGTTTGAGGAGACGGCCCACCTGCTGTGGTTCGGCAAGCTGCCCACCAGCGGGGAGCTGAACGCGCTGAAGCGCGACCTCACGGCGGCGCTGACCCTGCCGGCGCCGGTGCAGAAGCTGCTGGAAAATTTCAAGGCCACGGCCCCCCAGGCTGCGCCCATGGACACGCTGCGCACGGCGGTTTCGGCGCTGGGCCTGTACGATGCCGACGCGGCCGACATGTCGCGCGAGGCCAACGTGCGCAAGTCCATCCGCTTGTTGGGCCAGACGGCGGCCCTGGTCACCAACCTGGACCGGATGCGCAAGGGCAAACCGGTGGTGGCCCCGGCGGCGGATTTGTCGCTGGCCGGAAACTTCCTTTACATGCTGAATGACGCGCGCCCGTCGGCGACGGCGGAGCGGGCGTTCGATATCGCCTTGATCCTCCATGCCGATCACGAGTTCAACGCCTCGACCTTCGCGGCGCGGGTGACGGCGGCGACGCTGAGCGATATTCACTCGGCGGTGACCAGCGCCATCGGCGCCCTCAAGGGGCCGCTGCATGGCGGCGCCAACCAGGCGGTCATCAACCTGCTGCTGAAGGTGGGCGACAACGATCCCATCGCCTACATCCAGGATCTGATCAACCGCAAGGTGAAGATTCCCGGCTTCGGCCACCGTGTGTACCACACCGAGGATCCGCGCGCCACCCATCTGCGGCAGATGTCGCGCGAGCTGTGCCAGGCGGCGGGTCTGGGCAAGCTCTACGAGCATTCGCAGCAGATCGAGGATTACATCAAGCGCGAGAAAAAGCTCAACCCCAATGTGGACTTCTACTCGGCCTCGGCCTACTACGCCATGGGCATCAGCCCCGACCTGTACACGCCCATCTTCGCCGTCTCGCGCATGAGCGGCTGGACGGCGCACGTGCTCGAGCAGTACAGCGACAACCGCCTCATCCGGCCGCGGGCGGAGTACATCGGCCCGCAGGTGCCGCAGGCCTACGTGCCGCTGAATCAGCGCTAGGCGCCGCGATCCCATGGCCGCCAAGTTCCCGGTGACCCCGGCGGTGCGCTGGCTGCGGGCGCAGGGGGCGCCCTTCGACGGGCATCTGTACGCCTACCAGGAGCACGGCGGCACGGCGGTGTCGGCGGCGGCGCTGGGGGTGGACGAACACGCGGTCATCAAGACGCTGGTGATGGAGGATGACGAGCGCCGGCCCCTGATCATCCTCATGCATGGCGACCGCGAGGTGTCCACGCGCGAGCTGGCGCGGCAGGCGGAGCGGCGCAGCGTGGCGCCCTGCCGCCCGGAGGTGGCCGAGCGCCATACCGGCTATCAGGTGGGCGGCACCTCGCCCTTCGGCACCCGCCAACCGCTGCCGGTGTTTGCCGAAGCCGGCATCGAAGCGCTGCCCCGGCTGTACATCAACGGCGGCAAGCGGGGATTTCTGGTGTCCATGTCCGGGGCGGAGCTGTGGCGCTTGCTGCGGCCGCGGGCGGTCAGCGTGGCACGAGGACCAGGCGGCTGACCTCGGCCGCGGCGTCATGGTCGCGCAGGGGCCGGTAGCCGGCGGCGGCGAGCCGGCGGAGCAGAGCCTCCGGATCGCCGCCCTCGCGCCGGATCCAGGCGCGGTGCAGTTCGAGCAGCAGGGGAGCGCGCCAGGCGGCCAGAACCG
>JBQCEU010000250.1:0-2539 GCA_051959955.1 Terriglobales bacterium
TCGGTGGTGATCACCGCCACCTCCAAGGCGGACCCGAGCAAAAGCGCCATCCAGACCCTTACCCTCACGCTTTCCATCACGGTGACCGCGACCGAGGACAAGACCGATGTCGGTCCCGGGCAGACCTCGACCATCACCGCCAACGTGGCCAACGACATCAACAGCGCCGGCGTCACCTTCTCGCTGGTCTCCGGCGACGGAACCCTGACCTCCACCGGCGCCCTCACCGCCACCTACACCGCCCCCGCCCATATCGCCGCCGACAGCACGGTGCAGATCAAGGCGGTGTCGAAGGCCGATACCAGCGCCACTCCCGCCAACACTACCGTCACCCTCAATCAGCGGGCCGTCACCATTGCCGTCGCTTTGGGCAGCGCCACCGCGCTGACGCCGCTGCAGGGCGTGGTTCTCACCGCCGCCACCCAGTACGACGGTGGCGCGGGGGTGAGCTGGTCACTGGCAACGGGAGCCGCCGGCACGCTCACCTCACTCGACAGCACCCACGCCGCCTACAGCGCGCCCGACACCATCGCCGCCGCCGCCACCGAGAATGTGGTCGCGACCTCGGTACTCGACAACTCCCGCACCCAGACCCAGGCGGTGAACATCGCCCCGGTCGCCGCCGACCCCGAAGTGGATTCCACCATTGACACCACCGGCGTCTGGCAGAACCTGGTGCAGTTCCAGAACGACCTGCTGCGCACCGGCGTGGGCAAGCCGACCACGGAGGGCAACTGCCTGGCTGGTGCGGCTCCTTACGCGGCCATGGAACTGGGCGCCTCGTTGCAGCCCACCAACCCCAACGTCACCCCCAGCGTCTTCCAGTCCGACCTGCTGATCTTCCACGACACCCAGACCGGGCATGAGATCTGGCGCCTCGACGACGACCGCACCACCGAGACCGCCATGCCCGGCCCCATCAACCGCCAGCCCTGGGACGCCAATGGCTCGCACTTCCAGGTGTGGTCGGGCCGCGAGGTGCCGCAAAACTCCGGCCAGTACGGCTGCACCCAGCGCAACTTCATCTTCAACGGCAACGCCAGCCAGGTGAGCCTGGCGCAGCCCACCGATTCCACCCGCACCGGTTATTTGCAGGACCAGTTGGGCACGGTCACCGGCCAATACCTGCCCTGGGATCCGACCACGCCGGGTAAGTTCTATATCACCGATTGGGACGACACCAACGCCCCCTTCAGTTCCGCCAGCCCGGGCGCGGGTTTGTATGCGGTGGATGCCACCACCAGCAACGACGTCATGACCGAGATCACTCCGCTCGACAATCCCAGCCGCCGCAAGGAGATCCAGTCCTACGCCAACAACGACGGGATGATCATGGTCAAGGACTACAACGCCGACTGCACCGGGTCGGGGGGCGGCGTGCCCACCTCGCCCTGCGTGGAAGGCCCGACCTACTGGCCCAACATTTACCTGATCGCCACCAACCCCAGCGATCCCAGCTTCGGCAAGGTGAAATTCGAGTTCACGGCGCAGCTCAGTGCCATTCCCTCGCTGACCGCCACCATGAACGCCTTCGCAACCCAGTGCATCACCGGCAGTTCGATCGTTTCGGTCGAGAACTCCTGCCACAACATCGGCGACGAGTACCACTTCCACGACATCTACTTCCGCCGTTCCGCCGACGACAGCATCATTTTCAACTACGGTTCCCGCGGAGACGTCGGCGAAACGGTGTTCTTCCAGGTCACCCCGCCGACCGATCCGCTCACTGGAACTTATCCCGTCACCGCTGCCCCCACCGTCACGCAGGCATACTCCTGGTCCGGCATACCCGCGGGCACGGTTGGCGGCACCCCCTACTACTCACACCCTGCCTGGAATTCCGATGGCAGTCTGGTGGCCTACTTCGGCGAGCAAAACTTCAACAACAACAACGGACCGTATGCGGTCTGGATCCGCAATCACAACAGCGGCACGACGCTGTTCCAGGCCGGCCCCACCCAGGGCTTCGGACACTCCGGCTGGGACGGCTTTGATCCCAAGTACTTCACCTACGATGTGCCCGGTACCACCCAGGACAGCAACGGCTACGAAACCTACGGCCTGTACTCGGTGGATCCGACGGTCAACAACGCCCCGCTCAATTTCCTGATGCACACCAAGAAGCGTGGGACGAGCA
This sequence comes from Terriglobales bacterium, assembly GCA_051959955.1. Lineage (GTDB taxonomy): Bacteria > Acidobacteriota > Terriglobia > Terriglobales > SCQP01 > SCQP01. The sequence continues at coordinate 2,138 of JBQCEU010000250.1, forward strand.
GCCCGGAACTGCTGGAAGGGCCGGCGCAGAGTCCCGATGCCACGAAGGTGATGTACACGCTGCCGGAGGCCTGGGTGGCCAACTCGAACCGCAACGCCTATGTCGTGGTGGATCACCGCCCGTTCCCGCCGGTGCTGAGCGCGACCTCGAGCGGCGCCAGCGTGACCCTGACCTGGACGCCCTATGTCACCCACCGGGAAACGGCGGGCTATCACGTCTACCGCAGCCCGCAGGGCGCCAACACCTTCACCGAAGTGGACGGCGGCTCACTGGTGACCGGAACCACGTTCACCGACACGCCGGCCGCGGGAACCTACGATTACGCGGTCACGGCCCAGGAAAATTCCGGCCTGGAGAGCAACCTGCTGTCCAACGTCATGGAAGTGACGGTGGGCGGCGGCG
>JBQCEU010000251.1:0-2003 GCA_051959955.1 Terriglobales bacterium
ATAGTCAAAAAAAACTTCATCCACCACCACCGCCCACCCGCGCTCGGCGGCCACTTGCTGCACCGCCGCCCACTCCTCCGCTTGCAGGTAGTTGCCGGCCGGGTTGTTGGGATGCACCAGCAGCACCGCCCGCGTGCGCTCGTCTCCCGCCGCCGCCAGCGCCGCGGCGTCGAGGTGCCAGCCGCCGCCATAGTGCATCGGGCAGGCGCGCAGCCCCACCTCCTCCACCCCCGCCAGCATCTCGAACAGCGGATAGCTGGGTGCCGGCATCACCACATTGTCGCCGCCGTCGCACAGCAGCCGGAAGAGGTGACTGTAGGCCTCGCTGGTGCTGGCGGTCAGCGCCAGCCGCTCGTCCGGGATATCCAACCCTCGCTCCCGGTAATACTCCGCCACCGCCTCCCTTGCCGCCGCCAGCCCAAACGGCTGCGGCTCGTAAGTCAAAGCGCCTGGCGAAGCCAGCGCGGCGACAATCTCTCGCGGATACACGAACCCGCACACCGTCGGGTTGCTCACGGTGAGGTCAATCAGATCCCCCGCCGTGCGCCGCCCCGCCGCCTTCTTATGCAGCTCGTTCGCCTCCAGCCGCCACCCTGTCCGCCGCGAAAACACGTCCAATTATCCCGCTTCTTGAGCCTTGCACTGGCAACTGGCAACCGGCAACTGGCAACTCCCTTAAACTAAAGTTCCGCCATGGCGACCTCTTCCCAGCCCTGGATCACCGCCACCGCCGTGCCGCGCCTGCGCCGCGCGGTATGGATGGCGATGGCCGCCATGACCATGTTTTTCCTGGCGCTGACCTACGCCTACCTGGAGCGCCACGGCCTCGCCAGTGGCTGGTTCACGCCCCAATTGGGCGCCATCCTCGGCGCCAACACCGCGCTGCTGCTCGCCAGCAGCCTGGCGCTGCTGCGGGCGCGGCAATTCCTGCACGCGCGCAGCCTGCGCGGCACGCTGCGCTGGCTGCTCACCGCCCTGGGCTTTGGCCTCGCCTTCCTCGCCGGACAGGCTGTCGCCTGGTGGTCTTTGTTTTCCGCCGGCGTCTACATCGGCGACCACCCCAACAGCGGCTTCTTCTTCCTGGTCACCGCCGCCCACGCCGTCCACCTCGCCGTCGCCCTCGCCCTGCTGGGCTGGGTGGCGTCGCGCGCCTGGCGCGGCCGCCTGGCGCCCGACCGCGCCTGGCTCATGGATCTGACCGGCATTATCTGGCACTGCCTCGACGTCACCTGGGTCTACCTGTTCCTCGTCCTCGTTCTCTACCGATAAGGCAAAATATCCCTATGGCGCGAGTGGTCAACATTGCGGCGCTGCAGGCGCGGGTGGCGAGCGATCCGGCCGGCAACCTGGCGCGCACCCTGCACGGCATTGCCGAGGCCGCCGGGCGCGGGGCCGACGTCGTCTGCACCCAGGAGCTGTTTCGCACCCCCTACTTCTGCCAGGTGGAGGATCACGCCCGCTTCGAGCTCGCCGAGCCCATTCCCGGCCCCTCGACCGAAACCCTCGCCGCCGCCGCGCGGAAATCCAACGTGGTAGTGATCGCCTCGCTCTTCGAGCGCCGCGCCGCCGGCATTTACCACAACACCGCCGTGGTCTTCGATCGCGACGGCAAGCTGCTGGGGATGTACCGCAAAATGCACATCCCCGACGATCCCCTCTATCAGGAGAAGTTCTACTTCACCCCCGGCGATCTCGGCTTCCGCAGCTTCCCCACCCAGGCCGGCCCGCTGGGCGTGCTGGTGTGCTGGGATCAATGGTTCCCCGAGGCGGCGCGCCTCACCGCGCTGGCGGGCGCCGAGATTCTGTTTTATCCCACCGCCATCGGCTGGCATCCGGGCGAAAAGGAGGAATTCGGCGAACGCCAGCTCGAAGCCTGGATCACCGCCCAGCGCGCCCACGCCATCGCCAACGGCGTGTTTGTGGTCGCCGCCAACCGCGTCGGCCTGGAGCGCGATCCGAAGCTGCCGCTCGGCGACGGCATCGAGTTCTGGGGCAACAGCTTC
>JBQCEU010000252.1:0-3409 GCA_051959955.1 Terriglobales bacterium
ACCCGAACTTCAAGCCCAACCGGTCGGACGAGTTCGACCTCACCATCCAGCGCCAGATCACGCCGTCCTTCTCGACGGAGTTCGGCTACACCGGGCGCAAGATCACCAACGAGTATCAGGCGATCAATCTGGATGCGGTGCCCTACATGATGACCGCCGGCGGGCAGCAGTTCCAGAACGCGTTTGCCAGCGTCTGGAAGCAGCTCAACGCCGGGGCCACCACCTTCACCGCGCAACCGTTCTTCGAGAACGCGCTGGGCGGCAGCACCTCAGCCTTCTGCACCGGCTTTGCCAACTGCACCTCGGCGGTGATGTCGGCCTATGGGCCCAACGGCACCAGCGGCAAGTACATCAACACCGGCCGCGGCAACGACGTCTACAGTCTGTGGACGGCGCTCGACGGGCAGTCGTCGTGGACGCTGGGACGCACCTTCATGAGCTCGCCCACCGCCACCAGCGGCGCCGGGCAGTTGCAGGCGGTGTTCCTCAACGGCGACTACGGTTACGGCAACTACAACTCGCTGTTCTGGACGGTGAGCATGCGCAATTGGCATGGTCTCACCGCCTCCAGCAACTTCACCTGGAGCCGGGCGTTCGGCACTGGGCAGGTGGATCAGGCCACCAGCGAGTACACCGTCACGGATCCCTACAACATGTCCGCCATGTACGGGCCCCAGTACAACGACACGCCGCTGAACTACAACCTGTTCGTGGTGTGGTCGCCGGGTTCCAAGGAGCAAAACAGCTTCTTTGGCCACCTGGCTCACGGCTGGTCGTTTGCTCCGATCGTCACCTGGAACAACGGTGGCTGGCAGGACGTGAACATCGGCGGCGACTGCGCCTCCTTCGGCGAGACCGACTGCAATGCCGGCAGCGCCCAGGAGACCGCCGTTCTTACCGGCAAGTACACTGGCGGCGACACTTACATGCGTAACGTGACCAACGCCAGCGTCGGCGCCGGCAGCAACGTCACCAGCGGCGGTACCGGCATGAACCGCTTCGGCAGCAATGCCGCGGCGGTGTACTCCGAGTTCCGTCCTATCGTGCTGGGCATGGACACCACGGGGCAGGCGGGGCTGATACCTGGCTTGAACCGCTGGTCGGCGGATATGTCGGTGACCAAGAACCTGGCCATCTCCGAGCGCTTCTCGGCGGAGCTGAACGCCCAGGCCACCAACATTTTCAACGCCTTCGAGCCGGCTGCCGGCGGCCTGGACTTCAACAGCAAGAAGAACTTTGGCCGAATCACCGGCAGTTCGGTGGGTAACCGCTCGGTGGAGGTCGGGTTTACGGTTCGCTGGTAAGTAAACAGAAACCTACTCATTCCCTTCGGCCGCGGCTTCCGCCGCGGCCGTTTTTTTGTGGGAAGCCACGCTCCTGACGGCGTCACTTCCCGGGGGCACTTCCAGGAGGGACACGACAGTGGCGGCGAAGCCGCGGCGGCTGCGATCAAATCTTGTATACACTGGAAGCCAATGGCGGCAGAAACCGACGCGCAGACGCCGCTCATGCGGCAATACCAGCAGGCCAAGCGGCAGCACCCGGAGGCGCTGCTGCTGTTCCGCTTGGGTGACTTCTACGAACTTTTCTATGACGATGCGGTGACTGCCGCCCGGGCGCTGCAGATTACCCTTACCTCGCGCAACAAGGAGAAGGGAACGCCCATCCCCATGTGCGGCGTTCCCTACCACGCCGCCGAGGGGTACATCGCCAAACTGATTCAGCAGGGACATAAGGTCGCCCTCTGCGATCAGATGGAAGATCCGCGGCAGGCCAAGACGCTGGTGCGGCGCGAGGTGACCCGTGTGCTGACGCCCGGCACCGCGGCGTTTGCGCTGGCGGAGGGCGACAACCGCTTTCTGGCCGCCATCGCCCGGGACGGCGCGGGCAGCGCTATCGGGCTGGCCTTTCTGGATGTCTCCACCGGCGAGTTTCGCGCCACCGAATGCAGCGGCCCGGGCGCCGAGGCGCGGCTGGCCGAGGAACTGGCCCAGTGGCGTCCGCGCGAGGTGCTGCACGCCGCCGATTACCCTCTGCTGCGCCCTGCCCGCACCGAGGAGAGCGGAACCGGGACCGTGCTGACGCCTCTCGATGCCTGGATCTTCGAGCCGGGGTTTGCCCAAGGGGTGCTGGAGAGCCACTTCGGGGTGCTGTCGCTGGAAGGGTTCGGGCTGGCGGGGCGCCGCTGGGCCGCCGCCGCCGCCGGCGCCCTGGTGCATTACGTCAAGGAGACGCAGCGCAGCCAACTGGCCCACATTGACCGGCTGGGTTACTACGAGCGGCAGTCGGGCCTGGTGCTCGATGCCGCCACGGCGCGGAATCTGGAGCTGGTCGAGCCACTGTTTGCCGGGGGCGAGGCGGCCACCCTGCGTTCGGTGCTGGATGCCACCGTCACCCCCATGGGCAAGCGGCTGCTGCGGCAATGGATTCTGCGGCCGGCGGGCGAGTTGGAGGAGATCCAGGCGCGGCAGGCCGCCGTCGCCACCCTGGTGGAGCAATGGGAGGTGCGGCACAAGCTGCGCGCCCTGGCCGGGGGCGTACAGGACCTGGAGCGGCTGCTGGCCCGCATCGCTCTGGAAACCGCCTCGCCCCGCGACCTGCTGGCGCTCGCCGCCTCGCTCGAGCGCCTGCCCGCGGTGTGTGACCTGCTGGCGGCCCAAACCGACCCGCGGCTGGCCGCGCTGGCGGCGGCGCTCGACGGCAGCCCGGAGCTGGTAGAGGCGATCAGCAGCCAGATCGTGGAGAGCCCGCCCGCCTCGACCGCTGAGGGCGGCTTCATCCGCGGCGGGGTGCAGGCGGAACTGGATGAGCTGCGGGAGCTGGGGCGGGATGCCAAGACGGCGATTGCGCGGATTGAAAGCCGCGAACGGGAGCGGACTTCCATTGCATCGCTCAAGGTCCGCTTTAACAATATTTTTGGCTACTACATCGAGGTTTCCAAACCCAACCTGGCGCATGTGCCCAGCGACTACGAGCGCAAGCAGACGCTGGTCAACGCCGAGCGCTTCACCACCCCGGAGCTGAAGGAGCTGGAGCGCAAGATCCTGAGCGCCGACGAGCGCTGCCGGGTTTTGGAGATGGAGATTTTTGCCGTCCTGCGCGGCCAGGCGGCGGCCCATGCCGCGGCCATCCGGCGCGATGCCGCGGCGGTGGCCGAGCTGGACGTGCTCGCCAATTGCGCCCACCTGGCGGCGGAGCATCACTATTGCCGGCCGGAGATGGCCGCCGGCGGGGCGCTTGAAATCCGCGGCGGGCGCCATGCGGTGATCGAGCGCCTGCCGCTCGACGACCGCTTCGTGCCCAACGACCTGCACCTCGACCCGGAGCAGCGGCAGGTGCTGTTGGTCACCGGCCCGAACATGGGCGGCAAGAGCACCTATCTGCGGCAGACGGCGCTGATCGTCCTGCT
>JBQCEU010000253.1:0-5242 GCA_051959955.1 Terriglobales bacterium
CGAAGTCGTTGAGGTGGGCGTAGAGCGACATCAGGCCGTAGCCGTGGTCAATCAATATGCAGTTGCCGTAGATGCCGAAATACTTGGCCCACACCACCCGCCCGGCGTTGGCCGCCTTGACGGGGGTGTGGCGCACCACCGCCAGGTCGTAGCCGAGGTGGTCTTCCTGATCCACGATCTGCCCGTGGTAGCGGTAGGAGCGGTGATCGGCGAAGGAAGCCTCGACCGCGGCGTTGCTCAGCGCGGTGAAGGCGCCGTGCCACAGAGACTGATCCACGCTCTGGTGGCTGGCGTCCACCAGTTGCTGCGTCTCGGTGCGGCGCAGGTCGTGGTTGACCATGAGGAAGTTCTTCAGCGGATCATGCTGATCCTTCAACTCGGGCATGTTGGCGATGATCGGCATCACCACCCGCTCGATGAAGTCGTCGCTGATCTCCAGCGTGCGCGAACGAAAGGTCTTGGGGAAGGTCTTGACCGGGAGGCTGGCCGTCGCCTGGTTGCCGGCGGCGTCGCGGGCGGTCAGCATCGGCTGTGCGTCGGCGGGGGCGTTGTAGGGATAGGCGAACAGCGCGAACATGGTCTTGCCCGCGCCGCCCGGCGCGGCGTTGGGCAGCGGATAGCCGGGGAAGAACACGCCGCCCATCTCGACGCCCGATTCCGCGGCGCCGTCAGAGACGTGATACACGGCCATGGCCGAGCCGCCCTGGTTGATGTAGATTTGCCCGCTCATGGCGTACACGCGCGGCGGCACGGTCGAGACCTTGAGGTCCTTCGACCAGCTTGCCGAGGAACCCCGCAGGTTGGCGGTGGTGGCGGTGACCACCAGTTGCGCCGCCCCGTCGGCCAGCTCGGGCACGTCGTTCTTGCCCACCTGGAAGCTGAAGCGGACAATGGCCGGCGCGCTGCCGCTCGCGAACCAGTGCCGCAGGGAGAAATTGCGCTGCGCCACCGGAATCGTTTTGCCGTTCTGGGTGTAATGGGCCTCGACCGTGGCCACGCCCGCCGGCGCCCGCACCTCAACCGTGAGCAGCTTGGACTGGCCCACGGCCGTCGGCGGGTTTTCCACCTTCAGCGTGGGCGCCGCGCCGCGCAGCAGCGCATAGGCCACCGCGGCAACGACCAGGACAACCACAATAACGGCAACATTGCGCAGACGGTGCGAGGGAACGGCGTCATAGCTGGGCACAGCGGCGGAATCCTTCCAGGTGCGGAAATAACGAGCGGCAGAACTGGATTATAGCGCGCCGCGCCCGCCGGGAGCGCGCGGGGCAACAAGCGGCGCGGCGCAGCGTGTCTGGGCCGCGCGATCCTGCCTCAGGCTGCCGGAGCAACCCGGGCCCTGCCGCCATCAGCCCGCCTTTTCGTCCCGCCGCAGTCCCTGGCGAATGAGCGACTTGAGATAAGTCTGGTACGGCAAGCCCTTGCGCCCGGCAATTTCCTTCGCCTGCTCCACATCCGCGACAGGAATGCGCATGCTGACCAATACCGAGGGCTTCTGCCGCACCCGGCGCAATACCTCGCCGCGCGTGATGCTCCCGTCGCGACGCGCTTGCTTGAGAATCCGCAGCGCAACCTCCGGATGGGCATCCCACCACTCCGCCTCCTCCCGCTCGGAGCGGAACGCCGGAATGGCGGGATAGCCGGCTTGCCCACGCTTCGTGGTCATGGCCGCCGCCTCCACAGCGAGCGCCCATGGACCGGATAGGCCGTAATCGGGCGAATGCGCCCGTTTCGAATTGTCGCGATTACCATCATTACCCTCCCCGTATCATCTCGCCCCTCCACGATGAAGCGTTCCTCCCCCTGGCGATTCTTCTGACCTTTCTCCTCCGGCAGGTTGCTGAAAACCTGCTCAACTTGGTCTGGACTGATCCCGTGGCGCCCGATGTGCTCGACGTTCGCCACATCCCAGTCGAATTCGACCATATATATGTTGTATATACGACTACCGGTGCCTGTCAACCCGCCCCACGCACCCCGCCTCGCCACCGTCGAACCTTGCCCAGCCGATCGCCCGGCCTGTTACGCCCTGGCTACGCTCTGATGCTAAAATCGAGTCTCCGGGCGCGGTAGCCAAGTGGTAAGGCAGAGGTCTGCAAAACCTTTATTCGTGGGTTCGATTCCCACCCGCGCCTCCATTGATTGATCGCCGGTGCCCGGCGCGGCGCAGCCGCGCCACCCGCTCTCCCACTCCTCCAGCGACGCGCAGCCGGGGGCCCCTCCGCCCCGGCCGCGCATCTCCAGAAAACGCGGCAGAGCCTCGCGCAGGATTGGCGTCGTTGGCTGCCCGGGCCAGCACCTCACGTGGGTTTCTGCGATCCACGATTTCGGTCACACAGCTGTGCTATGGTCTTGCCATGGCGGACGACCAAACCTGCCCAGTTCACCACTGCGCCAAGGCACCCCGAACTGCGCGATTTGCGGACCACCCGATCGGAACCTCCATCAGCCCTTCAACAACGCTCGAGTGGATCTGCCCTGAGTGCGCGGTATCGACCTCGAAGGGCCAGGAGCCCCCGTCCGCGCAGACGTAGCCCGCAATGAAACGCACCAGCTTCGAAGGGCGGCCAGTTCACCCCCTTTTTCCTGAGGAGGCACCGCCTCTGCCGACGGAGCAGGGGTTCGCTGTGCGCCTGGATTTCTCGCCGACCGAGCTTGGCGCGTGGACACCTGAACGCCGCGCGATGGCGCTGGCCGGGGGAATCGAGAGCCCCGATCGTCTCATTTTCAACTTGGGCGCATTTCGGCCACCGCCCGACCGCCCCGCCGAAAGCTTTTTCGATGGCGAGTTCCTTTGTGGACCCCAATTCTCCGTAGCACCCCGGACGGAAGATGACAGGCAGATTTTCAGACGCTTCTTCAACGAGCTGGCGCGGCTTGACGGCCTCGCCGGGGAGGGCTTCGCCTACATGAAGCGTCTAGGCTGGAGGCCGACTGCTACGCGGAACAGGCAACTCGAACCAGCTAACGATCAGCTCGAAAAGGCAGAGAGGTGCATGGAGCACCTCTATAACCAAGAGCAGACTGCAATTTATTGGCTCTTGACGGCACCTGTGTTCGAGCGGCTCCGCGAATTCCCGATCCTCCTTTTCGACCCGGCCGGGCGGACAAGCGACCACGCCCTCTTCCGGGGGATGGTGCGCCGACTCGAGGGCTTTGCTGGCGGTTGGCGGTCACGGATAATGCTGCAGTGCGACTGGCCCTATACGGTCGACCTAAACGACGTCCTACGCGGGAGCGATACAGCGGGCGTCGAAGTCGCGCCATCAGAAGTCGCACCATCAAGGGTCGCGATTCCGGCCTCGGTGAGACGGCATGTCTGGAGGCGGGACGGGGGCGTGTGCTCACGATGCGGGGGGCGATTCAGGCTGGAGTTTGACCACATTATTCCAGTCGCAATGGGGGGCGGTGTCACGGAGAGGAATATAGAGCTCCTCTGCGAGCACTGCAACCGCTCGAAGGGCGCGAGCCTCGCCTAACGGTACACGCCGTTGAGAGGGACTGAATTCCTCTCAAGTCGCTCCTCGCGCGCGGCGTCAATGACGCGCTCCCATCTCGCCCGGGACCTAGCCGTGCCCTGATGCACAAGCAGCCCATCGACGACGGCCAGGATTGGCTCGCTTGCTTCAGGTCTGATAAGGACACCGCCCGTCCTCTCCTCCGCTATAAGGAGGGAACCCGCTCGGAAGCCGAGCCGTTCCCGCACGGCCTTGGGTATAACAATTCGCCCCGCCCGGTCCATTCGAATCGAGCTAATCATGCCACTAATCATGCCATTGGCCGCCTGCGATCTCAATTGGCCGCACGCAGGGCGTCCGCCTGCCAGAAAACACCGGCTCTTGGGTTGGCCCGGGTTGCACCGCGCAAGCCGCATTACATCTCTTCGACACGAGGGCAGTGGCCAAGACACTTCGTGACCCAAGCGCGAATCTCGGCCTCGAGCGCGCAGACCGCTTCGCACTTGGCACGACCGAGCTGAACCTCCCCGCTGAATGGCTCCCAGGCCGCGATGTAAAACCAGCTATTGTGCTGACCGCGTATTTCCCCCTCACACTTTAGAGCCGACACCAAGCAGCCCGGAACCCCTTCGATGCGACACTGCAGGCTTTCGCCTACACCGACAGTTGCAAATCGTCTGAGCATTGGCAGCGCCAGCAGTACGGTCCTCGCCTCCTGCGCGTTGAGCACAAAGTGCTTATCCCAATCGTGGATGGGGCCACCGTCCTTGAGAAGTTCGATAGACGAGCGCCTCTCCAGCATCGTGTATTTCGGCTTCGTCCGTTGCTGGCAGTGTTCGCACTCCCAGCGATTTAGGTCCGGATACTTTTCGCAGCGATCCTGCGTTAGGGCGGACATTTTAGGCGGTCCGGACAACCCGCCGCCCATCGAGCCGCACGGCGCCGCCGGCAACCAGACGGATGGCCTCGGGGTAGAGCTTGTGTTCCTCGACCAGGATGCGGGCGGCGAGCGTGTCGGCGTCGTCGCCGGACAGCACCGGCACCACCGCCTGCAGAATGATGGGGCCGCCGTCGAGGGTTTCATCCACGAAGTGGACGGTGCAGCCGGAGAATTTCACCCCGTAATCCACCGCCTGCTGGGCGGCGTCGAGGCCGGGGAAGGCGGGCAGCAGCGAGGGATGGATGTTGAGGATGCGGCCGGGATACGCCTGCAGAAAATAGCCGCTGAGCAGGCGCATGTAGCCGGCCAGGCAGACCAGTTCGACGCCCGCGGCGCGCAGCTTCCCCACCACTTCGCGGTCGTACTCTGCACGCTCGCGGCCCGCGCTCGGCAGGGCGCAGGTGGCAATTCCCTGCCCCGCCGCCCAGGCCAGGCCCGGCGCCTGCGGACGGTTGCTCAGCACCAGCGCGATCTCGGCCGGGATTGTGCCTGACTGAACGGCGGCGGCAATGGCCTGCAGGTTCGAGCCGCGGCCGGAGATGAGCACGCCCAGCTTCGTCTTCTTCATGGCTTCCAGACGATCGCCGCGCCGCGCGGCCCGCGCGCGATGATTCGGCCCAGCCGCACCGGCTGCTCGCCCGAGCGGATACAGTGGCGTTCGAACGCCGCCCGCGCCGCTGCCGGCAGCACCACGATCATGCCGATGCCCAGGTTGAAGGTCCGCCGCATGTCGGCCTCCGGCACCTGGCCGAGCTTCTGCATCAGGTGGAAAATCGCCGGCCGCTCCCAGCTCGAAAGCTCGATCTCGGCTGCGCAGTTGGCTGGCAGCACGCGCGGCAGGTTG
>JBQCEU010000254.1:0-4497 GCA_051959955.1 Terriglobales bacterium
GGGGGCAAGCCGATCGTGAGCTGGCCGCCGTTCATCTGCATTTGCTTCGAGATGACGGTGCTGTACGCCTCCTTCGCCTGCACCGGGGCATTTTTGGTGAAGGCGCGGTTGCCGCATCTGACGCTGGCGGCGGCCTACCGCCCGGAGTTCGGCAGCGACCATTACGGCCTCTACCTGCCCTGCTCGCGGCCGGAGGCCGAAGCCTGGCGGCAGGCGCTGGAGCGCGACGGGGCCGAGCGCACCTGGCTGGTGACCAACCCCGACCGCGGGCGGCTGGCGCTGCCGCGGGAGTGGGCGGAGGAGGAGTCGTGAGCACCTTTGTGGTGCCGGCGCAGATCGCCGAGCTGCGGGGCACGGCGCCGCCGCGGCTGCGGGCGCTGCTGTGGGTGCTGGTGATCATCGGCGTGGTGACGTTTGTCTGGCTGTGGCTGACCGACCACCGGGCGCTGTGGCTGAGCTATCTGGCCGATTTCATCTTTTTCACCGGGATAGCGCAGGCGGCGGTGGTGTGGTCGGCGGTGACGCGCGGCTGCAACGGGCGCTGGGCGCGGCCGCTGCAGCGCCTGGCGGAGGGGATGGCGGCGGTGCTGCCGCTGAGCGTGCTGCTGTTCATCCCCATTCTGCTGGCGCACCGGACGATTTACTCCTGGTGGGACCATCCGGTGAAGCTGCCCTGGCTGAGCCACGGCTTCCTGCTGGGGCGGGACTTCGGCATCGTGATCTTTCTCGCCTGGTTGAGCGTGCACTACCTGCGCATCTCCACCCGGCCCGACCGGCGGCACGACGCCGAGGCGCTGACCGGGGCGGGCAGCCCGCAGGCGGCGAGGGCGCAGCAGGCGCTGGGGCGACTGTGGGTGGTGATGGTGTTCGCCTACTGCTACCTGTACAGCGTGCTGGGGCAGGACTTGAACGTTTCCCTGTACGTGGGCTGGTACGACTACATCTACCCCTGGTTCTTTTTCATCAGCAACTGGTACGCCGGCTGCGCGCTGGTGACGCTGCTGGCGGTGGTGTGGCGCAGACGGCTGGGGGCGCGCGAGATTATCACCGCCGACGTGTTGCACGGTGCAGCGGAGATCAAGTTTGCCTTTGCCATCTTCTGGGCGTACCTGTTCTGGACGCAGTTCATGGTGCTTTGGTATGCCAACAAGCAGGACGACATCCACATTCTGATCCGGCTGTCGCAGCAGCACCCCTGGGTGACGCTGTCGTGGGTGGCGCTGACTCTGGGGTTCTTCCTGCCCTTCGGCTTCGGGTTGAGCCGCAGCTACAAGCGCCGGGGGGCGACGGTGGCCTACATGGCCTGCCTGACGCTGGCGGCGATGTGGCTGCAGCAGAACCTGATGGTGTTTGTTTCGACCTGGAACCAGGGGTTTCCGCCGCTCCTCGCCTCCGGGCTGCTGAGCTGCGGCTTTCTGGGCGCCTACGGGCTCTGCTATCTGTGGGTGATGCGGCGGGTGCCGATTTTTCCGGTGCGCGATCCGCTGATGCATGAAGCTCTGGTGTGGCAGCCGATGCGGCACTGACGGGAGCATATGGGCTTTCGCTTCCCCCACGACGACAACCCGCAGGAGCGCAACCTGCGCCGGCTGGGGTGGACCACGCTGCTGGTGCTGGCGATGGCGGGGATGTTCGTGTGCTGGTGGCTGTACCAGGGGGTGGGGTACTTCCAGGACGAGATGTCGTTTAACTATGCCTACGGGCCGCGCAAGGCGCCGCGCATTCCGCTGCCCGCGGACACGGTGCCGCGCGACGGCATGGGCTACGACCGGGCGCAGTTGGGGCTGGCGCCGCTGGCGGTGAGCTATGACCCGGCGCTGGGCGCGAAGCTGTACCACGACCAGTGCGGGTTTTGCCACGCCGCCTCGGGGCGCGGGGACGCGCCGGCGGGCATCGAGTACAACCCGCGGCCGCCGGACCTGAATGTGGTGGTCCGCCAGCGCACGGACGCGCAACTGATGGCGGCGGTGAGCGACGGCATGGTGACCGAGGAGGTGGCGACGACACCGCCCATCGGGCCGCGGTGGCATGCGTTCCGGCTGTATTTGAGCGAGGAGCAGCGGCGGCAGGTGGTGGAGTTTTTGCGGGCCGAGTTCGGTTCGGGGCGCGCGCCGGCGGGGCCGCGGGCCACGGCCATTGCCGAGCCGGCGTACCACATTGTCGGCAACCCGCCGGCGGCGGCGGTGCCGCACGGACACAAGCTGCCGCCGGGAGGGGGGCATTGATGAATGGGTTTCGGTTCATAGATACGCGGCCTGGGGCAACCTGCCGGCGGTTCATCATTTCCGGGGCGTTGTGGTTTTTGGTGGCGACCGGGTATGGGCTGACAGCGGCGACCGAGCTGGTGTCGCCGGAGCTGGTCAAGGCGCGATACCTGCTGTTTCCGCGGGCGCGACCGATTCATGTCAATACCAACGTGTTCGGGTTCCTGTCCATGCTGCTGGTGGGGGCGGCGCTGTATGCGGTATGCCGGCTGTGCCGGGCGCCGCTGTACAGCGAGCGGCTGGGGAACTGGACGATGTGGCTGTGGAACGCCAGCGTGGTGCTGGGGATTGTGACGCTGGCGGCGGGCTACACGCAAAGCCATGAGTACGCCGAATACGTGTGGCCGCTGGATGTGATCATCCTCGCCTGCCTGCTGATGCTGACCTACAACGTCCTGCGGACGGTGCGGAGGCGGCAGCAGCCACTGCTGTATGTGACCAACTGGTACGTGATCGGGGCGCTGGCGGCGACGCTGGTGGTTTACGTGCTGGGCAACGTGATGTGGAACCCGATGCGGGGGGCGCTGTACGGGATGACCGACGCCGAATGGTCGTGGTTTTACGCGCACAACATCTTCGGCACCTGGATCACGCCGCTGGGGCTGGGGCTGTGCTACTTCTGGATACCGCGGGAAAGCGACCAGCCGCTGTACAGCCATACGCTCAGCCTGATCGGGTTCTGGCCTTACTTTGCCTTCTACTTGCAGGTGGGCACCCATCATCTGATCGAGGCGCCGGCGCCGGACTGGCTGAAGCTGATCGCCGAGATCAACAGCGTGGGGCTGCTGATCCCGGTGTTTGCGTTTTTGACCAACCAGTGGATGACGCTGCGCAGCAAGTACTGGCGGATACCGGACTCGGTGGTGCTGAAGTTCGTGTTCGCGGGCACCATTTTCTACTTCTTCACCTCGGTGGAAGGCACGCTGCTGGCGCTGCCTTCGGTGGAGCGCATCACCCACTTCACCAACATTGTGGTGGGGCACAGCCATCTGGGGCTGCTGGGCTTTTCCGGTTTCATCGCCTGCGGGGCCGGCTACGGCGCGCTGCGCGAGATGTACGGCGAGATCTGGAGCGAGCGGCTGGCCAACCTGCAGTACTGGCTGATGCTGATCGGCATCGTGGGCTTCACGCTGGTGCTGGACGACGCCGGCTCGATCCAGGGACATGCCTGGCGGAACGGCGAGGTGGTGTACCGGGTGCTGCCGGAGATCATGAACGACTACGTGCTGCGCGCCATGCTGGGCTGCTTCATCGTGACCGGGGCGGCGATCCAACTGTACAACTACTGGCGCACGGTGTCGCAGCAGCGGTTTACCGCCGAAACGGCGCCGAGCGCGCCGGCCCTGGAAGCCGGCGTGGAGACGAGGTAGGCCATGGCCATGTCACCACGAGCGGTGGGAGTGGGCATCGCGATCATCGCGGCGGCGGCGGCCTCGGCGGTGCTGTTTCTGCCGGCGCTCACCGCGCCCACCCAGGGCAGCGACATTTACCGGCCGCGGACGGCGCTGGAGAACGAAGGCCGCGACATCTACATTGCCAACGGATGCATTGGCTGCCATACGCAGTACATCCGGCCGAGCGACTGGAACTACACCCATATGCGCGTGTCGCAGGCGGGCGACTACCTCGAAGACAGTCCGCACCTGCTGGGCTCGGAACGCACGGGGCCGGATTTGGCCCAGGAAGGGGGCATGCATCCCGACGACTGGCACGTGGCCCACTTCGTGGACCCGCGCTTCACCAGGCCGGTTTCGATCATGCCGGATTTCGGCTTTCTCTCCCCTCACCAGATGACGGCGCTGATCGCTTATATCCAGTCGCTGGGCGGCAAACTCGCCGACCAGCGCATGGAGCGGCAATGGTATTGGAAGCAGCAGTTGCTCGATGCCTATCACCAGGGCGAGGACTACAACGTGGAGTTCCTGCATGCGCATGTGCCGCCACAGTGGCGGAATATGCCCAACCCCTACCCGCCGACACCGGAGACGCTGGCGCGGGGCGAGTTCGTGTATCAGCAGGAGTGCATCTGGTGCCACGGCGAGGTGGGCGACGGCAACGGACCGGCGGCGAAGTACCTGAACCCCAAGCCGTTCAACTTCACCATCCTCAAACGGCATGCGTGGTCGGGCGGGCTGTTGTACTACCAGATCATGAACGGCATCACCGGCAGCGCCATGCCCTACTTCAAGGAGGACCTGGAGTCGGCCAAGATATGGGACGTGTCCAACTACAT
>JBQCEU010000255.1:0-8007 GCA_051959955.1 Terriglobales bacterium
TGGCCTGGGCGGCGGGCGGGATAACCTGCCTGTGGGCGCTGATTCATCACCGCCTGTTGCTGTACGGCGACGCCACGGCGCACCTGGCGATCGCCCGCCGCATGGTGGATTCGGCAACGCCGGGATGGGCGCAGTGGGGAACGGTGTGGCTGCCCCTGCCCCACCTGCTCATGGCGCCGCTGGTGTGGTTCCTGCCGCTCTGGAAAAACGGATTGGCGGGAGCGGCGCCATCCTGGCTGGCGCTGGGCGTGGCCACATGGCTTTTGTACCGCCTGGTTTGGCGCGGCTGGGGTGCAGGCGCGGCGGCGTGGGCGGCGGTGTTCTTCTGCCTAAACCCTTCGCTGCTGTACCTCTCGGCCGTGCCCATGACCGAGTCCATCTACCTGGCTTGTTTCCTGGGCGTGGTGGATCAGTGCAGCGCCTATGCCCATCAGCCGCGGCTGCGCCATGCCTGGGCGGCGGGGGTGTGGGGCTTGGCCGCCAGTTTGTGCCGCTACGACGGCTGGTTCCTGCTGCCCCTGGCGCTGGCCGCCCTTTGGGCCGCGAGCCCGTATGGGCGGCTTGCATGGCGGGCGGGCTGGCGCTTCTGCCTGGCCTCGGGTATCGGCCCAGCCTTCTGGCTGGCGTACAATGCGTGGTACTTCAATGATCCCCTGGGCTTCGCGCGAGGCCCCTATTCAGCACGCGGCATCTACGAGGCTTCGTTGCGCGCGGGCGGCTTCCGATATCCCGGGGATCATGCGCTCGGCTTGGCGCTGCTCTACTGCCTCAAAACGGTGACCCTCACCTGCGGCTTGCCCCTCATGATCCTGGCGCTGCTTGGCCTGCTGGGTTGGCGCGGCTGGCGGCGCCGGCCGGCGGCCTGGCTGCTGCTCGTCCCGCTGCCCTGGTATGTGTGGGCGATGTGGTCAGGCAACGTGCCCATATTCCTGCCGCAATATTGGCCGCACGGATATTACAACTTGCGCTACGGTGTGCAGTTGCTGCCGGCGGTGGCTCTGTTTTCCGGCCTGACCATCACGGCGCTGATACGCGGCGGGCGGCGGTTGACCATACCCGGCTGGCCAGGTCCGCGGCTGGCGCGAGGGCTGGGCATGGGGCTGGCACTGGTTTGCGCCGCCGGCTATCTGCAGATGCTGCGCCCGCCCGGGCCGCCCGCCTACGCCGAGGCGGTGCACAATGCGCCGGCGCGGCTGGAGATGGAGAACCAACTGGCCGCGGCGCTGCGGCCGCGGAAGAGCGGCGAAAAGGTTCTGATGTACTTCGGAAACTTCCCCGGCGCCCTGGCCGACGACGGCATTCCGCTGCACGCGGTGGTGCAGGAGTCGAACTTTTTGCTGTGGCAGGACGCGCTCTTGCATCCGCATGCCCACGTGGCCTGGGTGGTGCGCGAGAGCGACAGCCCGACATGGCGGCTGGTGAACCAACACGATTTGGGGCAGTATTTTGAACAGGTGGCCGATTTGCACGTGGCCACCCAGCATGAAATCAAAGTCTACCGCCGCCATGAGCACTGACACCCACATACGCTTTGTCAAGGCCGAGTCCAATGGCAATGACTTCCTGATCGTGGATGCGGCGGCGGTTGCCGGCGGTGAGCGGGCTGGGTTCGTGCAGCGCATCTGTGATCGCCATCGGGGCGTGGGCGCGGATGGGGTGGAGTTTGTGCGGTCGCGCGGCTCCGGCTTCGAGCTCACCCTGTACAATGCCGACGGCCGCGAGGCGGAGATCAGCGGCAACGGGACGCGCTGCGTGGCGGCTTTCTATGCCAAACACGGATTCCGCCAGGGCGTGCTCGAGACCAAGGCCGGGCCTCGCCAGGCGACGGTGCTGGATGGGGCCGGCGAGCGTTGGATCATTGAAATTGACTTGGGCGTGCCGCAGTTGCTGGGTACGGAGGAGTTGGAAGTGCTGGGCGGCAAGATGACCGTGCATACCCTCTCCATGGGCAACCCGCAGTGCATCGTCTTTGTGACCGACTTTCCTGACAACTGGGAAGCTCTGGGCGCGGCGCTGGAGAAGCATCCGCACTTTCCCCAAGGCACCAACGTGGAATTCGTGCGCGTGCCAAGCCGGCAGCACCTTGATATCCGCATCTTTGAGCGCGGCGTGGGTCCCACCCGCTCCAGCGGCACCGGCAGCACGGCGGCCGCGGTGGCTGCGATAGCCGCGGGCCGGGCTCGCTCGCCCGTGGACGTGGCCACCCCCGGCGGCAAGCAGCGTGTGAGTTGGGCGGGAAGCGGAACGCCAGCCAAACTGACCGGCCCGGCCGCCGTCGTGGCCGAAGGTGTTTTCTACTTCGAGGGCGATTGAGATCATGCTTCGTTCGCTCCTGGTGTGGGGGTTCACCTGGTTGTACATGATGGCCGCGGGCGTGGTGAGCCTGCCCACGATCTGGATCACCGGCCGGTTGACGTTTACCTACAAGGCGGCGCGCCTCGGGTTGCGCCTGTTGCTGCGCCTGGCCGGGGTGCGGGTGGTGGTGGAGGGCCGGGACAGGCTGGCGGCGGCGGGTGCGGCGCCCATTTTCATGGCCAACCATCAGAGCAACCTGGATCCGCCCATTCTGCTGACCGAGCTTCCGGGCGAAATCGCCTTCCTGGCCAAGAAGGAATTGTTCGACGTACCCATCCTGGGAACAGTGCTGCGGGTGGGTGGACTGGTGCCGGTAGACCGTTCCCAGCGCGCGGCGGCGCAGGCCAGCATTGCTCGTGCGGCGGAAGCAGTACGCAAGGGACGGCCGTTTCTCATCTTTCCCGAAGGTACCCGCTCGCTCGACGGGCAACTGCTGCCCTTCAAGAAGGGGCCGTTCTACCTGGCGGAGCAGACGAGGGCGATGGTGGTTCCGGTAAGGATTGACGGCAGCGGAGGGCTGATGCCCAAAGGCCATTGGCGCATCCGGCCGGGGGTTGTGCATCTTACCCTGCAGCCGCCCATCGTCGCGGCGCAGTGGGCGGATGCGACCGAACCGCGGGAGGCACTGGCCGACCGGGTGCGGACAGAGCTATCCCCGGCCTAGCCGGGCGGCCAGGCCAGCGGACGGCCGCCGAGCAAGTGCAGGTGGAGATGGAACACGCTCTGGCCGGCATCCGGTCCCACATTGACCACGGTGCGGTAGCCGGACGACAGGCCGCGTTCGCGGGCCAGCGCCGCGGCTCGCAACTGCAGTTCGCCGAGGATGCCGGCATCGGTGGCAGTGGCCTCGGCCAAGCCTGGAAGGTGGCGCTTGGGCACCAGCAGCACATGGGTGGGTGCGCCCGGCTTGATGTCTTCGAAGGCCAGGATGCGGTCGTCCTCATACACCTTGCGCGCGGGAATTTCGCCGGCAATGACGCGGCAGAACAGGCAGTCGGGCATAAGCTTCACTGTCCGCCGCTGGCGGGCGCGGCGCTGGTCTTATAGGGAGCTTTCAAGTACTGGCGGGCCAGCGCCTGGGCGCCGTTGGTGTCGTCGTGGGTGGAGAGCGCCAACTGATATTCATTCAGGGCGCGGTTGCGCTGGCCGGTGAGGTCAAAAATCTTGCCCAGTTGGATATGGCTCCAGACCTCGATCCATTGCGGGTCCAGGTCGCCGTTCATCGCCTGACGATACGCGTCGGCGGCATTCTGCCAGTTCTGCTCCTGATAATAAGCTTCGGCCAGCCGGTAGTAGGCCAGCGAACTGATGGGATTGATCTTGAGCGCGGCCTCGTACTGCTTGATGGCGCTGGGGAAGTCACCGGCGGCGACGTCGTTGTCGCCGCGTGAAAGGGCCACCCGCAGGTTGAGTTCGGGACTGGCTTTCAAGATCCAGTTGTCGGGGTCAATCTCGACCTGCCGCGGACGGGCTTGCATGTCGAGGGTGAAACTGCTCTCGCTGCCCGTGACCGGAACCGTGGCGCTGGCCGTCGCGCCGTCGGTCAACACGCTCACCTGCACCGGCATGCTGAACAGGTCGAGGTTCTGCTGGATCTTGCCGGTTACCCGATAGCCGCCGCCCTGCAGGCGGTAGACGGTATAGCTGTTGGTAAAGGTCGGCACGGCGGTGCCACGGTACCACTGGCTGAAAAAGCTGCGCAGATCGGATTGGGTCGCTTTCTCGACCGCCTGCTGAAACTCGGCGGTGGAAATGGACTTCCAGGCGTATTGGTTGACCACATCGCGCAGGGCATTGTTGAACGGTTGATCGCCCAACTGCCAGCGCAGCATGTGGAACAGCATGGCCCCCTTGTCGTAATTCAGATCCTGGAACTGGGGCGAAAACACGTAGAGCTGGCTGGAGCTGCCCAGCGCCGTGTCGGGGTAACTGAGGGCGCCGATTTCCAACTGGGTGATCAGGTCTTTCCACGCCGCCTTGTCCTGGGCATGCTCGATATAAAGCGATTCACAGTAGCGCGCCGCGCCGTATTGCAGCCAGGCGTCGTCGAGCGTGGCCGGGCTGAGCATGACGCCGAACCATTGCTGCGCAATCTCATCCACCAGCAGGTTGGTGTTGACGCTCGACCCAATGGAGGTGCGCGAGAGCACGATCAGGCCGGGTGAGGCGAAGGAGGGGAGCGCATCGGCGGGCAGCTCGACAAATTTCAGGCCGCCGGTATCGGGCGGCGTCCCCAGCGTGTTGGTGAGAAACGTGTAAATATCCGCGGCGGCGGCGGCGTATTTTCCGGTGAGCTCGGCCGGGATGTCGGGGCTGAAGTAAAAGCTGGTGTTGACCCCGCTGTCGGTGAACTTCTGCGCCGCCAGGGGGGTCACGATGACGGTGCCGGGGAAGCTGGCGTGCTCCTGCTGGTAGGTGTAGGTCACCTCGCCGTTGGCCGCCGGGGTGGTGGTCGCGGTGCCGCTGCTGACCAGTGACATCGAAGCCGGCAAGGTGGCGGAGATGGTGGCGGTGAAGCGGCCGGTATTATAGCCGGCCATGGGGAACCATTCGCCGGGATAGAGCAGGAAAGCGCCATCGGGGCCGACGTAGGCGGTGCGGATCCCACTGATGGGGCTCAGGCTGGCATCGGGGAGGGCCCCGGCGTAATGGAAGTCAAGTTCGGTCGGAGTGCCGGCAGTCAGCGGCTGGGAAAAGGTGACGATCACATGATCCTGCTGGCGGGCATGAGCCAGACTGTTGCCGGCGGCATCGGTGAGCGCATCCATGCGCAGGGCTTGATTGAGGCTGAAGGTTGCGCTGCTCAGGACGACGGTGGGCAAGAGCGTCACTTTGGCCGTGACTTCAAGCTGATGAGCTGGAAAGTTGAAGCCCAACTTGAGGTTGTAGGCGGTGATGGTGAAGGGCGGCGGGGGCGGCGGCGGCACTGCCGGCGTGGGCTGGACAGTGGATGCGGGCGGGGTGCGCGTGATGGTGGGCGGAGGCGGTACGCCTTGCTGCTGCTGCGCGGCGCTGCTCGCCACCAAGCCCAGGACCAGAGCAACGGCCCAAGCCACGCCCTTGCAAGACAGGCGGGTCATGTTGGTATCAGTATAGACGAGGCGGAAGTGCAGGGCGTTGCGGTCCATTACAAGCAACCTGGCCGTCAGCTCTGCCTACTGGAGGTGGAGAACGGCGGCCACCTCGGAGGCGGCGCGGGCGATAGCCCCGGGAGCGCCGCAGCGGTCGCGGACCTCCTCCAGCCCGCTCAACATGGCGTTCCGTTCCTCGCCGTCAGGCAGCAGCCGGTGCGCCCACGATATGAGATTGTCGGCGGTGAAGTCGCCTTGCAACAGCTCGGGCACCACGCTGCGTTCGGCGATCAGGTTCACCAGCGACACGTGAGACAGCCGTACCAGCTTGCGTCCCAGGAGGAACGTCAAAGGCGAAAGGCGATAAAAGACCACCAGGGGCGTGCCCAGCAGCGCGGTTTCCAGCGTGGCGGTGCCGCTGGCCACCAGCGCGAGGCGGGCGTGGGTGACGGCGGCGGACATGGCCTGGGAGGGGAGTAGATGAATGCAGGCGCGGAGTGGCGGGGGGGATGGCGTCGCGGATTTCTTCGAGCGATACCGTGGGGGCGACCGGCAGCAGGAACTCGACATGACGTTCGGCATGGAGACGCCGTGCCGCTTCGCAGAGCACCGGCAGGTGGTTTTGCAGTTCACGGCGGCGGCTGCCGGGCAATAAGGCCACCAGCTCGGCGGCGCCATCCAGCCCCAGGCTGTGGCGAAATTCGGCGGGGGTGGGATTGCCGGCGCGAGCGCGGGCCATGCGCTCCACCAGGGGATGGCCGACGTAAGCGATTTCCATCCCGTGGCGCGCGTAAAAGGCCGGCTCGAACGGGATGATGCTGATCAGCCGGCGTACATTCCGGCGAATTTGGCGAACCCGGCCGCTGCGCCAGGCCCAGACCTGCGGACTGATGAAGTAGATCACCGGAATGCCGGCACGCCGGGCGGCGGCGGCGAGCCGCAGATTGAAGTCGGGGAAGTCAATCAGGATGACCGCCGCCGGGCGACGGGAGAGCATCGCTGTCCGCAGGCGCCGCAGCAGACGCCGAAGCCGGGAAAGATGTCGCAGGACCTCGAACAAGCCCATCACGGCCAGTTCGGTGTTGGAGACCAGCAGCTCGCAACCAGCGCCAGCCATCTGCTCCCCGCCGCATCCGAAAAATTGCAACTGCGGATGTTGGCGCCGCAGGGCAAGCATCAGCTCGGCTCCGTGGGCGTCGCCGGAGGCCTCTCCGGCGACCATCATCAAGTCCATGCGCAAGGCTAACATCGCGACACCGGAATATGCTGGAAGAAGGAGGGCTTTATGCGGAAGGCGACATTAATCACGGCGGTGATGTGGGCGACGGTGAGCCTGGCTGCGGCACAGATGATGGCGCCGAAGGAGCCTGCGGTGACCGTGTCCGCGCAAGGCGAGTTCAAGGCGGCGCCCGACACGGCCGTGGTGGCGATGGAAATCCAGGGCCGCAACGTCGAGCTCAAGGCTGCCTATGCGGCAGCGCAGGCGCAGGCGGAAAAACTGCGGACGCTGCTGCGCCAGCAGGGGTTCAGCCCCGAAGATGCTGCCTGGGACAGCTACCGGGTGCAGCCCAACATTGACTACAAGACCGACAAGGTTATTGATTACACCGTGGCGGTGAACCTGGAGCTGCGCTTCAAGGACTTTCATCGGCTCGGCCCGCTGCTGGATGCCGCTACCGGCCAGGGGCTGAACGTGGTGCGCGGGGTGAGTTTCAGCTTGAGCGATACCGAGGCAGCGAAGGCGCGGGCCATCGCCGATGGCTATGGGCGCGCGCTGCGGGAAGCCAAGGCCCTGGCAGCGGCCACCGGCATGAAATTGGGCGAGCTGCAGTCTGCCACGGTGGACAGCGTCAATCTGCCGACCCCCATGCCGCGTTACATGATAGCCGAGGCGGCCATGGCCAAGGCTCCGACAGCGGAATTCACGCCCAGCCAGATTACGATCACCGCCGTGGTGCATGCCGTCTACAAGCTCCAGTAGCCGGCCGGACAGGCAAACGCAATCGCATGAGGCGGCATCTCGGCAGGGACGGAGCTTTTATGTCAAAAAGCTGGATCATGCCTGCCGTGGCGGTGGGCCTGGTGGTTTTCCTGATGTCGCCCCGGGGGCGCGATCTGCAGGAGGAATTGGGTGATCATTTTGGCGACTGGATGGACAACCTGATGCGGGCCAGCCATCGGCTGCAAAACACGTTGGGCCAACTGCAGTCGGTGCTGGAGCGCTGCAACCGCACCATGCAGCAAATGGCGGATTGAGATCGAGGCCCCGGCCTGTCAGCGGACGGGCTGGCCGCTTGCGGTATGCTGATTGCAGTTCATGGCGAAGCTGCAGCAATGGCGGCAATGGGGTTGGAGCGGCTGGCTCCTGAATTTCACCTTGGCCGTGGTGATCGCGCTGACGCTGGTGATCTTCGTCTTTCAGCCGGTGCGGGTTCAGGGTTTCAGCATGATGCCGCGGCTGAGCAACAACGAGCGGCTCTTTATTGACAAGCTATCCATCAATTTGGAACCCTTGCGGCGGGGCGACGTGGTGGTTTTCCATTATCCGCGCGATCCCGCCCAGAGCTTCATCAAGCGCATC